>NZ_KV791672.1:145497-267022 GCF_001807955.1 Morganella sp. HMSC11D09 | reverse complement strand
AACGTTAACGTGCGGTTTCGTACGTTCAAATTTTTCTTTAGACACGACTCTATTCCTTATGAAGTCCCTTCTTCACTGTGAGAAGGGACTGAAATTAACGAGTTAAACCGGTAAGTTACCGATTATTTTGCATTACGAGCTTCAATAACAGCCTGAGCTACGTTGTTTGGCGCTTCATTATACTTCAGGAATTCCATGGAGTAAGAAGCACGGCCCTGAGTCTGTGAACGCAGGTCAGTTGCATAACCAAACATTTCAGACAGTGGCACTTGCGCACGGACGATTTTACCGGTAGGCATGTCATCCATACCTTCGATCATACCGCGACGACGGTTCAGGTCACCAATGACGTCACCCATGTAGTCTTCCGGTGTTTCCACCTCAACTTTCATGATTGGTTCCAGCAGAACTGGTTTCGCTTTTTTGAAGCCGTCTTTAAACGCCAGAGATGCTGCCAGTTTAAACGCCAGTTCAGAGGAGTCAACATCATGGTATGAACCGAAGTGCAGACGAACACCCATGTTAACAACAGGGTAGCCTGCTAACGGACCAGATTTCAGCTGCTCCTGGATACCTTTGTCAACCGCAGGGATGTATTCACCAGGAATCACACCACCTTTGATTTCGTTGACAAATTCGTATTCCATGTTGACGCCTTCGGCATCTTTCTTGTTCAGCGGGTACATGTCGATAACAACATGACCGTACTGACCACGACCACCGGACTGTTTAGCGTGTTTACCTTCGATATCAGTCACTTTCATAGTGATTGCTTCGCGGTAAGCAACCTGTGGTTTACCCACGTTCGCTTCAACTTTGAACTCACGACGCATACGGTCGACCAGAACGTCCAGGTGTAATTCACCCATACCGGCGATGATAGTCTGGTTAGTCTCTTCATCACTTGATACGCGGAATGATGGATCTTCCTGTGCCAGACGGCCCAGTGCGATACCCATTTTTTCCTGGTCAGCTTTGGTTTTCGGCTCGATTGCAACGGAGATTACCGGCTCAGGGAATTCCATACGCTCCAGGATGATTGGTGCATCAATCGCACACAGAGTATCACCTGTAGTGACGTCTTTCAGACCGATAGCAGCCGCGATGTCACCAGCGCGAACTTCTTTAATCTCTTCACGTTTGTTAGCGTGCATCTGAACGATACGGCCGAAACGTTCTTTCTTGGATTTAACCGGGTTCAGTACGGTATCACCGGAGTTAACAACACCAGAGTACACGCGGAAGAACGTCAGGTTACCCACGAACGGGTCGGTTGCAATTTTAAATGCCAGAGATGCAAACGGCTCTTCATCAGAAGAGTGACGCTCAGCCGGGGTATCTTTACCGTCGTCCAGAATACCTTTAATTGCAGGAACTTCTGTCGGAGATGGCAGGTACTCAACAACCGCATCCAGCATCGCCTGAACACCTTTGTTCTTAAATGCAGAACCACAGGTTACCAGGATAATTTCGTTCGCCAGTACGCGCTGACGTAATGCTGATTTGATTTCAGCTTCAGTCAGTTCTTCACCGCCGAGATATTTTTCCATCAGCTCTTCTGAGGCTTCAGCTGCGGCTTCAACCAGATTCTGGTGCCATTCAGCAGCTAATTCCTGCATGTTTGCCGGGATATCTTCGTAGACGAAGGTAACGCCCTGGTCTTCTTCACTCCACTGAATCGCTTTCATTTTAACCAGGTCAACAACACCGGTGAATGATTCTTCAGCGCCGATAGCTAACTGAAGAGGAACCGGAGTAGCCGCTAAGCGGGTTTTGATCTGATCAACAACTTTCAGGAAGTTTGCACCCATACGGTCCATTTTGTTAACGAACGCGATACGAGGTACATGATATTTGTTTGCCTGGCGCCATACGGTTTCAGACTGTGGCTGAACACCACCAACGGCACAGTAAACCATTACAGCACCATCAAGAACACGCATGGAACGTTCTACTTCGATTGTGAAGTCAACGTGCCCCGGGGTGTCGATGATGTTGATGCGGTGTGGTTCAAATTGTTTGCCCATACCGGACCAGAACGCAGTGGTTGCTGCGGAGGTGATAGTAATACCACGCTCTTGTTCCTGCTCCATCCAGTCCATCGTTGCTGAACCTTCGTGGGTCTCACCAATTTTATGGTTCACACCTGTATAAAACAGAATACGTTCTGTTGTGGTGGTTTTACCGGCGTCGATATGTGCACTGATACCGATATTACGGTAACGTGAAATGGGTGTTTGACGAGCCATTTTTTCCTCTCTCTTGGACGTTCGTTTAATTTGGTCGGGCAGCCTTACGGCTACCCTATACACAATTCACTACGGTTTGATTACCAACGGTAGTGTGCGAACGCCTTGTTAGCTTCTGCCATACGGTGAACGTCTTCACGTTTCTTAACGGCAGTGCCTTTGTTTTCAGCTGCATCGGATAATTCATTTGCCAGGCGCAGAGCCATGGACTTATCACCGCGTTTACGGGCAGCTTCAACGATCCAGCGCATTGCTAATGCATTACGGCGGACCGGACGAACTTCAACCGGTACCTGGTAAGTAGAACCACCAACACGGCGGGACTTAACTTCGACAGTCGGACGCACGTTATCCAGTGCGATTTCGAATGCTTCCAGGTGCTCTTTACCTGAACGCTGAGCCAGGGTCTCAAGCGCGGTATATACGATTGATTCTGCGGTAGATTTTTTACCGTCTACCATCAGGATATTTACAAATTTGGCCAGCAGCTCTGATCCGAACTTAGGATCTGGCAGAATTTTACGTTGACCAATTACACGACGACGTGGCATGGAAATACTCCGTTGTTAATTCAGGGTTGTCCAAAACTCAATGAGTTTATTTGACATTAATGCGATAAATGTTTGGCCTTACTTAACGGAGAACCATTAAGCTTTTGGCTTCTTCACACCGTACTTAGAACGAGCTTGTTTACGGTCTTTAACACCGGAACAGTCCAGTGCGCCGCGAACAGTGTGGTAGCGAACACCCGGTAAGTCTTTAACACGACCACCGCGGATCAGGATCACGCTGTGTTCCTGCAGGTTATGACCTTCACCACCGATGTATGAAGAAACTTCAAAACCGTTGGTTAAACGTACACGGCATACTTTACGCAGTGCTGAGTTAGGTTTTTTAGGTGTGGTGGTATATACACGAGTACATACGCCACGTTTTTGCGGGCATGCTTCCAGTGCAGGAACGTTGCTTTTCACAACTTTCGAGCTACGGGATTTGCGAACCAGCTGATTAATCGTTGCCATTATAAAAAAAGCTCCTGGTTTTTTGCTTCGTAAACACGGATTTGTGCCTCGTATCTGTCAAAGACAAAACACGAGGACGCGAAATTTTATTGCTGACGCAACAGGGTGTCAAGAAATATACAATGATATTTGCTATTCCCACGCAAAATGTTGCGTGTGTGTGACCGTGAGCTCCACAAAACCAGTATAGTCTGTGATTCTCACTTTGCCCGAAAGGAACGGTAATAAACCGCGTGCTTCGGCATCCTCCCGCAACACACAGGGAATATGACCCGACTGAATAAGCGCCTGCAACAACGGGTTACCTTCCGTTGCTGCGATTACGCCATCTTCGGTAAAAAGGATGTCATCCTCAGGGGATAACAGATTCAGTAATGATTGGATATCAGTACGAAATGGCGATTGGCTGACAGTATATAGCATCTTGCTCACCGTAAGTAGATCAAAATGACACCACGGCGTCAAATGCCGCCAGTTTCCGGGCCAGTTCCGCCGCACTCAGGCAGGTGACCGGCAGGATATACGGCGTCTCCGGGGATAACCCGCGTGCGGCCATATCCTCCGCACAGCAGTAGCACTCATCAATATCGTACAGCGGCAGGACTTTGAAGGTGGAGATATAATCACGGGCGAGGATTTTTGCCGGTGTCTGTTCCGGTAATAACTGAAGTACCCCGTCAGACACAAAAAAGGCCGCAATCTCTTCCGTATAATTACTGGTTGCCAGCAGTGCATCAGCCCTTCCCGGCCGCTGTTGCTGCCGTGAGGTGCACTTCTGAAAACAAATGCGATACGTTTCACCGGATCTCCCTAAAACTGGATAACGCGATCACAGGTCATCATGGCTTCCGCCAGAGTTCCCAGGCCGCTGAGGGAAAAACCGTCCGCCAGATTGGCTGCCGCCAGTTTCAGCGACTCCGCCTGTGCGGCATCGGTTACACCGCGGCGCAGCGCCGCTGCCACACAGACTGCCAGCTGAATACCGTTATCGCGGGCAAGCTGCTGCCACTGACGTACCATGTCGGTTTCGTCCCCGGCCGGTGATGTCAGCACATTGGCGTTGCTGACCCCTTCGCGGTAAAAAAACACACACTGAATCCGGTGTCCGGCCGCAATCACATGCTGTGCAAACAGCAACGCGCTGCCGGCACGCTGTGTGCCGTAGGCCGGGCCGGTAACCAGCAGGCAGTAAGATAACGGTGTCATTGCTCCGTGCTGCCTTACTCGCCGTTTTTAAACTGGCGGATGTAGAGATAGACCGTGTGTTTGGAGATATTCAGACGCACCGCCACAAGGTTGATGGCATCTTTGATATCAAATATCCCTTTCTCATACAGGTTCAGTACCACCTGTTTGTTCTTCGCGTTGTTTGCCACGTTGCGGTCGGCATTCACTTCTTCAATCGTCTGTTCCAGTGTCTGTGCCACCAGGTCTTCAACGGAAGAGGCAAAGTTCACATTGGAGGTCTCTTCTGCCAGCTCTTTCGGGATAAACGTCTGAACAATCTGGGAGAACGGCACATCCAGGTTCATGTTAATACACAGCAGCCCGATGATACGGCGTGATTTATTGCGGATAGCAATCGTCAGCGATTTCATCAGTGCCCCGGTTTTCGCCCGTGTGAAATAGGCTTTCGAGGTGCTGCAGTCTTCATCTGTAATGTCGTGCAGCATGCGCAGCGCGAGGTCGGTAATCGGGGAACCGACTTTACGGCCGGTGTGATGACCGTTTGCGATCTTCACCGCTGAGCGCTTCAGATCTTCCAGTGAGTGGAGAACGATTTCACAGTGCTCACCGATGAGCAGCGCCAGGCCATCAACAGCCGCCTCATAGGATTTCAGGATCTCATAATCCGTTTCAGTAAACGGATGATTTACAATGTAATCCGAATCATTGTCATTAAATAATACTGGGTTAGACATTTAATACACCACTCTTTGTAACGTGTGAACGTCGTTGGTTTTACTCATCTGTAATCTTTCACTGCAGGAGGAGGATTACCCTGTCATCATGTATCAATTATATACCCGGATTTCCCGGGTGCAGGAAAGCAGCAAATGACGGGCTTCCGGTTCTGTGCAGGTACCCGCAGGTTAAGTTATAGCGAAAAACAGGCCGTTTTGCGCCTGAGGTGATCAAATTCTGGTAAAAAATACAAAAAAACACGGATGTTTTGCAAATTTTTCATAATCCTGATCGTTGCGGAAACAAAAACCCGCACAACAGGGCGCGGGTTTTTGTCAGTTTCCGGTATCAGCAGGGCTTATTTGGCCGCAGGTTTGATATCCAGTAACTCGACGTCAAAGACCAGGGTGGAGTTGGCAGGGATCCCCGGAACACCGTCGGTGCCGTAAGCTGCTTCCGGCGGGATGACCAATTTGGCTTTACCGCCTTTTTTCATCTGCTTCAAACCTTCGGTCCAGCCTTTGATTACGCTGTCCAGACGGATAGTCAGCGGCTCGTTACGGTCGTAAGAGCTGTCAAACTGGGTACCGTCAATTAATGCGCCTTTATAGTGAACAACAACGGTGTCAGTCTCTTTCGGAGATGCGCCGTTACCGTCTTTCTCAGATTTGTAGAGCACACCGCTCTTGGTTTTTTCAACGCCTTTTTCTTTAGCGAATGCGGCACGGTATTTGTCACCGGCTGCTTTGTTTTCAGTCGCCTCGCGCGCCATTTTTTCCTGAGCGGCACCTTTCACCTGCTCTTCAAAGCCGCGCAGCGTCTGGTTGATCTCTTCATCACTCAGTTTGCTTTTATTATTGAATGCATCCTGAACACCCGCCATCATCTGATCGCGATCCAGATCCAGGCCAATGGATTTCTGCTCATTCAGGGCATTTTCCATGTAACGGCCCAGTGACGCACCCAGCGCATAAGCATTCTGCTGACTTGCGGTTTTAAATGCGCTGTTCAGCTTCACTTCTTCTTTTTTCGGCGCGGTATCCGCATAAGCCTGTGACATACCTAATGTCATTGCCAGCGAGGTTGCGACAACAGTCGCTTTAAACAGTGATTTCATCCTTTTCTCCATAAGTTTTGCAACAGTTACAGGACGTACCTCACAGCAGATCACGTCAGAGAGTCCTTGCAGCCGTCACCGGGCGACATCATAATGTCACGGTTTTGTGATGCTGAGACAACCTTAGCAAAAAGAGGTTTCATAGTAACCCCCCAATAAAAGATATCCTCTCACACTAAGTGTATTTCACAGGAATATTACATACTTTTACACAGTAATCCCCGTCTCAGACAGGAGAAAACGATGGACCTTTTGGAACTTGAACAACGCCTCGAACAGCTTGAAAGCAAAACCGCCTTTCAGGATCTGACCATTGAGGAACTCAATCAGGTGGTAACACAGCAGCAGATGGATATCACCCGGCTGAATGAAAGGCTCCGCCTGCTGACCGAACGCCTGAAAGCCACTCCGGGCTCAAATGTGGCACCGCTGTCAGAAGAAGTGCCGCCACCGCACTACTGATAAAACACAGGTATAAAAAAAGCGCATCCGTCAGAATGCGCTTTTTTTGTCCGGTTCAGATGCGGGTTATCAGTGACAACCGCAGCCGCCGTTACCGTGGCCTTTACCGTGACCGCCACCGCCGCAGCAGCCGCCTTCACCGTGTTCGTGACCATGGTCGTGATCGTGACCATGACCGCCGCCGCAGCAACCGCCTTCTTCGCCGTGGTCGTGACCACCGCAGCAGCCGCCTTCTTCACCGTGAACGTGACCATGCTCCAGCTCTTCTGCTGTTGCTTCACGCACACCGATAACTTCGACGTGGAATTTCAGGTTCTGACCGGCCAGCATATGGTTGCCGTCAACGATCACTTCGTCACCTTCGATACCGGTGATTTCAACCGGCACAGGGCCCATATCGGTGTCTGCCAGGAAACGCATGCCGACTTCCAGCTCATCAACACCGACGAAAACGTCTTTCGGTACGCGCTGAACCAGGTTTTCGTCATACTGACCGTAAGCGTCGTTTGCGCCGACATCAACGTCGAACACATCACCGGCAACACGGCCATCCAGTGCACTTTCCAGCCCGCTGATCAGCGCGCCGCGACCGTGCAGATAGTCTAACGGAGCACTTGCCGGAGACTCATCAACTAATACACCGTCTTCTGTTCTTACCTGATAAGCCAGGCTCACTACCAGGTCTTTTGCTACTTTCATGGTATCTCCTACACATCCGCGGGGGATAAGATTTTAATTAACGCGCCGATTGTAACGGAATTTACAGCCACTGTATCTGTTTTGGGACAAATTCCCCCAAATTCTCTGTGAAAAGCAGCAGCCTGTTATTCCCCCGGTGTAAAGATACCAATCACCTGTTCATCTTTGCGCACATGCTGCTCCGCATGCGCGTCCGCCCGGCGTTCGAGATGGCCGCACGTCACACACTGCACCACGTCCACATTATCCTCACGCCACATGGCGAGGGTGTCCTGTGCCTGACACTCAGGGCATACCGCACCCGCAATAAACCGTTTCCGGTTACTCATTTTTCTGCTCCTGTCTCTGTCCGTCCGCTGCCCGGTGAGTCTTCCGTCAGGTTCCAGCTGTCCGGCAGATGTTTTTCCCGTTTCATTTCATTATCAAACAGATTTTCCAGCTCGCGCCGCGCCTCTTTCACGCGGGAGATATGCGAAATTTCCTCTTCCGCCTGCGGGATAAGCTCACGCAGCAACTGCATATCCAGCCTGCGGAATAATTGCTGCGCCCGGTGTGCTTCCGCCGGATGCGTGCCCAGCCCGATCAGGGTTTTGCGCGCCAGTTCCAGCGCTGACGAGAAGGTTTCGCGGCTGAACTGTGTTACGCCGTGTGTAAGCAGCTCGTGTGCCTCCACCCGTCCCCGGGCGCGGGCAATAATCTGCAGATGCGGGAAGTGCTCCTGACACAACTGCACAATGGTCATAGTATCTTCCGGCTTATCACAGGTAATGACAATCACCTTTGCCGTCTCTGCCCCGGCAGAGCGCAACAATGCGAGTCCTGTCGCATCCCCGTAATAAACCTTATAGCCGTAACGGCGCATGGCACTGACCGCGCTGACATCTTTTTCCAGTACCGTCGGATGTATTTTGTTCGCCATCAGCAGGCGGCCGATGACCTGCCCCATCCGCCCGAAACCGACCAGAATCACATGCGGGTGGTTATCCTCCACAAACGGGGTTTCGCCCGTTCCCGGTTCGGCATTATTGTAACGGCGCGCCAGAATCATATCGATGCCCTGCATCAGCAGCGGCGTGGTCATCATGGAAAGGGTGACCACCACCAGCAGCAGCGCCATCTGATGATCCGTAATCACACGGCTGGCCAGCGCCGCCGAGAACAGCACGAATGCAAATTCCCCACCCTGACTGAGCACCCCGGCAAACTGTAAGCGCCCGCTGCGCCGGCAGGTCAGATGTGCCAGCAGATACAGCACCGTCATTTTGACGCTCACCAGTACAATCACACCCAGCAGAATTTGCGGCAGATACTGCCACAGCACGCCGATATTCAGTGACATACCGACAGAAATAAAGAACATCCCCAGCAGCAGCCCTTTAAACGGCTCGATGGTGATCTCCAGCTCATGGCGGTATTCCGTATCCGCCAGCATCACACCCGCGATAAATGTTCCGAGCGCCATGGAAAACCCGAGCTGCTCCATAAACACCGCAGAGCCGATCACCACCAGCAGCGAGGCGGCGGTAAAGACTTCACTGACCCCGGATTTTACCACCAGCCGGAACAATGGCCGCAGCAGATAGCGTCCGCCGATCAGCAGTCCGGCAAAGGCCAGAATCTTGATACCGATGCGATACCAGTCACTGCCCGCCGTTTCCCCGCCCAGCAGAGGGATCACCGCAAGAATCGGGATCACTGCCATGTCCTGGAACAGCAGCACTGAGAATCCCATCTGACCGCTGTCGTTGTTGGTCATGCCTTTTTCATCCATCAGCTGTAATGCCATCGCTGTGGAGGACATCGCCATTCCCAGCCCGCCGACCACTGCCGCCTGCCAGGAGAAATCCGTCAGCCAGAGCAGCACCCCGAGGATCAGGGCGGAGAACACCACCTGCGCGGTGCCGGTACCGAAAATAGATCGCCGCAGTTTCCACAGTTCACGCGGATTCAGCTCCAGCCCGATAAGAAACATCAGGAACACCACACCAAGCTCAGAGAAGTGCAGCAGCTCATTGACGTTCTTGATAAAGCCCAGCCCCCACGGGCCGATAGCAATCCCCGCCAGCAGATATCCCAGTACCGCGCCGATACGCAGCCGCTGCGCCACCGGCACCATCACCACGGCTGCCGCGAGAAACACAATGCCTGCATGCAGCAGGTTGCCGTCAGCTGGCTCCATTTTTACGCCCTCCGGTCAGTTGCGGTGCCCGCAGCCAGTCACAATACGCCTGCGCCTGCTCATGCAGCATGGCTTTTCCCTGGCGGCGTGCGGCATAGAGAATAACCGGTGCCAGCCAGTGCATTTCACACAGTGCCGCCGTCAGCTCAAACGGTCTCAGTAACTCACTGATCGGAAAACGGTTATAGCCGCCGTGCTGATAAGCTTCCGCCGGTTCCCCTGTTGTGATCACCTGGCGCCAGTATTTGCCGGACAGCTGTCTGCCGCCCTGTTCACCGGAGAAATCACGGGTCAGCACGCGGTCAAACCACTCTTTCAGCAGCGCGGGGCAACTGTAAGTGTACAGCGGGTGCTGAAACACAATGATGTCATGCTGCCGCAGCAGTTCCTGCTCATGGCGGATATCGATAAAAAAGTCCGGATAGGTGCCGTACAGGTCATGCACCGTCACATGCCCGAGTTCCGACGCCGCAGAGATAAGCGCCTTGTTGGCGATGGAGTGATGCGGTTCCGGATGGGCGTAAATCAGTAATATAGTCGGATTATTTATCATCACTTCCTCTTAAAAACGTGAGAATCTTTGTGATTTTCGCTACTATGCCCGCTGCAACGATACTCCTCGCCTGCTGACGGGTGATTTGCTGCTGACAACGCACGAATTACATTAATTTTACTCTCAATTACTTACCCTATCGATATTTATGATTGTTTTCTCTTCACTTCAGGTTCGCCGCGGCGTCCGTGTTCTGCTCGACAACGCAACGGCCACCATCAATCCGGGCCAGAAAGTCGGACTGGTGGGAAAAAACGGCTGCGGTAAATCCACGCTGCTGGCACTGCTTAAGGGCGAATTACAGGCTGAAGCAGGCAGTGTGTCATTTCCGGGAAACTGGTCCATGGCCTGGGTTAACCAGGAAACCCCGGCACTGGATGAACCGGCGATCGAGTATGTCATTGACGGTGACCGCGAATTCCGTGAGCTTGAGGCAAAATTACAGCAGGCGAATGAACAGAATGACGGCCACGCCATTGCCGTGATCCACGGCCAGCTCGACACCCTCGATGCCTGGACCATCCGTTCCCGTGCCGCCACACTGCTGCACGGGCTGGGATTCTCACAGGAACAGCTGGACACCCCGGTACGGGCCTTCTCCGGGGGCTGGCGGATGCGCCTGAACCTGGCACAGGCACTGATTTGCCGCTCTGATCTGCTGCTGCTCGATGAACCGACCAACCACCTGGATCTCGATGCGGTGATCTGGCTGGAAAAATGGCTGAAGAGCTATCCCGGCACTCTGATTCTGATCTCCCATGACCGCGATTTCCTCGATCCGATCATTGATAAAGTCCTGCACATTGAACAAAACGGCCTGTTTGAATACACCGGTAACTACTCCTCCTTTGAGGTGCAGCGTGCCGAGAAAATGGCCCAGCAGCAGGCACAGTATGAAAGCCAGCAGTTACGCCGCGCACATCTGCAGAAATATGTCGATCGTTTCCGCGCTCAGGCGACCAAAGCCAAGCAGGCACAAAGCCGTCTGAAGATGCTGGAGCGCATGGAGATGATTGCCCAGGCACTGGCGGATAACCCGTTCCGTTTCAGTTTCCGCCCGCCTGAGGCACTGCCGAACCCGCTGCTGAAAATGGAAAAAGTCAGCGCCGGATACGGTGAGAAAGTGGTGCTGGATAATATCAAACTGAACCTGGTGCCCGGTTCGCGTATCGGCCTGCTCGGCCGTAACGGCGCAGGTAAATCCACCCTGATTAAAATGCTCGCCGGTGAACTGGAGCCGTTACAGGGCAAAATTGGTCTCGCCAAAGGCATCAAACTGGGGTATTTCGCCCAGCATCAGCTGGAATTTTTACGGGCGGATGAATCCCCGTTACAGCATATGGTGCGCCTGGCGCCGGATCAGACCGAACAGCAACTGCGTGATTACCTCGGCGGTTATGGTTTCAAAGGTGATCAGGTGACCGATAACACCGGCCGTTTCTCCGGCGGGGAAAAAGCGCGTCTGGTATTGGCGATGATTATCTGGCAGCGCCCGAATCTGCTGCTGCTCGATGAACCGACAAACCACCTGGATCTGGATATGCGCCAGGCGCTGACCGAAGCCCTGATCGAATTTGAGGGTGCGATCGTCGTGGTTTCCCACGATCGTCACCTGCTGCGATCCACCACCGATGATCTGTACCTGGTGCATGATGGTCAGGTCGAGCCGTTTGACGGCGATCTGGATGATTATCAGCGCTGGCTGGCAGACAGTCAGAAACAGATGCGCCAGAGTGCGGAGCCGGCGGCGGAAAACGGCGAGGAAAAAAATACCGTCACCGCGCAGGATCGCAAAGAGCAGAAACGCCGTGAGGCGGAATTCCGCCAGCAGACTCAGCCGCTGCGCAAAGAATCTGAGAAACTGGAAAAAACCATGAGCCGGTTATCGGACGCCATTGCCGTGATTGAGGAAAAACTCGGTGACAGCGGCCTGTATGATCAGTCCCGCAAAGCCGAGCTGAACACCTGCCTTCAGGAACAGGCGCAGTTCAAAGCTGAGCTGGAAGAGGCGGAAATGGCCTGGATGGAGATTCAGGAAAACCTCGAAGCCATGACACAGGCCTTTGAAAATCAGTAAATGATAAAGAGCGGCCCCTGCCGCTCTCTTTTCTTATCAGCCGTCCAGGCTGTTAATCATGGTGCGGGCATTGATCACCAGCCGCCGCGCCTGCTCTTCCCGCCGCTGTAACAGCGCCATAAACAGCAGATCCGTCACTGTATTCTGCGCCGTCCGTGAAGAAATAGACGAACTGCGCCACTCGTTTTCTTCCGCGACCGTTTCCAGCACATAATCCGCCATTTTTGCCAGCGGTGACTGACGGTTCCCGGTAATCGCAATCAGCGTGGCATTCTGTTTTTTCGCCGTGGCGGCGGTGACCAGCATATCCTTGCGTTTGCCGCTGAATGACAATACCACCAGCACATCCTTTTCGGTCAGCGTCTGGGAAAAAGCGATCTGGATATGGTGATCGGCTTCCGCCAGTGTCATCAGCCCGATTTTCTGAAGTTTATAGGCCAGATCTTTCGCCGTCAGCCCGGAGCCGCCGATACCGGCGACCTGAATACAGCGGGCATTATCCAGACAGGCGACAATCTCTGCCATCTGTTCAAAATCGAGCCGCCGTGTGGTTTCCGTAATGGAATTCTGCTTTTCCTGTGCCAGTTTCTGCGCGATCACCAGCAGCGGATCATGTGCTTCTATCCGGTTATGCAGCGCCTGCTGCTGATTAGCTGCCAGCACCCGGTTGCGGCCAATCTCTTCGCTGATAGCGACTTTCAGTGCCGGAAAACCCTTAAATCCCAGTTTCTGACTAAACTTCACTATAGCGGACTGACTCACGCCCACCCGCTCCGCCAGTACCTGGGAGGAAAGTGTCACGGTTTCTTCCGGCTGCGCCAGGATGAAATCGGCAATATGCTGCTGATTGGTCGCCAGCTCTGCTTTTACCCAGCTGATTTTTGTCAGGATCGCCATGTGTACCTGTTTTCCTTCTGCGGAGAATAAAAAAGGAATAAATTATTTTAACTAAAATGACGAATTATTCCTGATAAAGGACGTATCTGACTAATAAAAAATACATTTATATTCAATTAAATATAAAAAATAAAATGATGATGGGAAATGAAACTATTCCTGCTATAGCATCATAGTTGAATAGATTACTCTGTGATAATTCTCACACAAAAAGAATATTTAATTCTCTAGCATGCGATTATATCTTATACAAAGGATCACGCATGAAGATTGACTTAACCTCAATGATTACCGAGAGCCGCAACCCGGCAAGCGCGGATATCGACAGCCTGCCGACATTAGATATGCTGCGGGTGATTAACCGCGAAGACCAGACCGTGGCCCTTGCCGTGGAAAAAACACTGCCGCAGGTGGCACAGGTGGTGGATGCGGTGGCACAGGCATTCCGCCTGGGCGGACGGCTGATTTATATGGGCGCGGGCACCTCCGGCCGTCTCGGGATACTGGATGCCAGTGAGTGTCCGCCGACCTTCGGCACCCCGGCAGAGCAGGTGGTCGGTCTGATTGCCGGTGGTCACAAAGCTATCCTGAAAGCCGTTGAAAATGCGGAAGATAACCGCGAACTGGCGGTGAGTGATCTGAAAGCCCTGAATTTCAATGAAAAAGATGTGTTAGTCGGGATCGCCGCCAGCGGCCGTACCCCCTATGTGCTGGGCGGTATGGAATACGCACTGTCACTCGGTGCAACGGTAGCCGCTGTCAGCTGTAATCCGGACAGTGAAATGAGCCGTCTGGCCGGTATCGCCATCACACCGGTGGTCGGCCCGGAAGTCATTACCGGTTCCTCCCGCATGAAAGCCGGCACCGCCCAGAAACTGATACTCAATATGATCACCACCGGCGCCATGATCCGCTCCGGGAAAGTGTACGGCAACCTGATGGCGGATGTGGAAGCGACCAACGCCAAACTGGTTGAGCGGCAGAAACGTATTGTGATGGCCGCAACGGAATGTGACAGAGCGACCGCAGAACAAGCCCTTGCCGCCTGTGACGGACACTGCAAGACCGCCATCGTGATGATCCTGGCACAGCTGAGTGCCGGTGACGCCAAAGCCCTGCTGGCACAGCATCAGGGGTTTATCCGTGACGCGCTGACCGGCGCGGCGCACTCTTAACGCAAGGTAATCACCATGGCCAAAATCAATCAGTCAACCATCATACAGATTCTGGATGCCATCGGCGGTCCGGGTAACGTGGCACAGAGCGGTAACTGTATGACCCGCCTGCGTCTGACACTGAACAACACACAGCTGGCGGATAAAATCGCCATCAAAAAAATTGAGGGCGTGCTGGGTGTGATTGAAAGTGATGAGCAGTTCCAGATTGTGCTGGGGCCGGGCAAAGCACAAACCGCCGCAGAGCTGATGCAGAAATATCTGGATGAGCATGTACCGGGCAGTGAACCGGACAGCCGCAGCCTGAAAGAGATTGCCGCTGATCAGAAGCAGCATCTGAAAGAAAAACAAACAAACCCGGTACAGCGTTTTCTCGCCAAATTCGCCACTATTTTTACCCCGCTCATTCCCGGGTTTATCGGTGTGGGTCTGCTGCTCGGCTTTGCCACACTGTTTGAATCGCTCTGGGTCACCGGAAATCCGTCCCCGAACGGCACACTGGTCGAAGTGCTCAGTTACATGAAGGTCTTCGGCAAAGGGCTGTTTACCTTTATGGGGATCCTGATCGGCTATAACGCGCAGAAAGCCTTCGGCGGATCCGGTGTCAATGGTGCGATCATCGCGGCACTGTTTATCCTCGGTTATGATCCGCAGGCGACCAAAGGTTTCTACTCCGGTATGGAAACGTTCTTCGGTCACGGCATTGACCCGCGCGGTAACATTATCGGTATTCTGATCGCCACCATCACCGGTGCATGGGTGGAACGGCAGGTGCGGCGTTTTATCCCTGCTAACCTGGATATCATTCTGACCTCCGCCATCACCCTGCTGATTATGGGCGCACTGACCTTTATTGTGATTATGCCGGTCGGCGTCTGGCTGTTTGACGGCATGTCCTGGCTGTTTATGCACCTTAACGCTAACCCGTTCGGCGCTGCTGTTCTCGCCGGTCTGTTCCTGATAGCGGTGATGTTTGGTATCCACCAGGGCTTTATCCCGGTGTATACCGCGCTGGTCGGCACTCAGGGTTTTAACTCCCTGTTCCCGATCCTCGCCATGGCGGGTGCCGGTCAGGTCGGTGCTGCGCTGGCACTGTATGTCCGCGCGAAAAAAGACTCGGTGCTGCGTAATCAAATCCGGGGAGCAATTATCCCGGGCTTCCTCGGCATCGGCGAACCGCTAATCTACGGCGTGACCCTGCCGCGCGTGAAGCCGTTTATCACTGCCTGCTGCGGTGGTGCAGCCGGCGGGTTCTTTATCGGGCTTGTCGCCTGGTTCGGCTATCCGGTCGGGCTGAATACTGTTTTCGGGCCATCGGGGATTATCGCCATTCCGGTGATGACATCCGACAGTGGTATCTTCATGGGGATGGCGGTCTATACCGGCGGGTTACTCGTCGCCTATCTGGCCGGATTCCTGTTTACCCTGCTGTTCGGCAGTAAGAATGTGGATTTAAGCTGATTTCGCTGCAGCGATAAAAAAACAGACCGCAATGCGGTCTGTTTTTCATTCAGCTTCTGTTTTTGTTCCGCAGGTTATATTATGTCTGCTATTCAAGCCAGATGAGCGGCACACAGGCGGCGGTGAGTAACCCCATCACAATATTGAAGGTGAACCAGGCATTGCGGCTGCGCAGAAAAAGGCCGATAAAGGCACCGAATCCGATCCAGATAAGCCCGGCAACCAGATTCACAGAGACCATCACAATACTCATCACTCCGACAGACAGCATATACGCATCACCGCTCAGGCTGTAACTGCCGACCGCCCCCAGTCCCATCAGCCAGGCCTTGGGATTGATAAACTGTAACAGCGCCCCCTGATACCAGGTGACGGCCTTACTGACCTGCGGTTCATTAAGCTCCTGATACGGTGCGGTAGCCAGTTTTTTGGCAAGCCACAGAAGGTAAAGACTACCCGCAATTTTCATAGCAGTATGCAATTTGGGATAAATCAGTAAAATAGCCGCAACACCAAAGGCTGAAAGGTATAATACCGTCTGCATGCCGAGCATAATACCAGCCATCAGTGCCAGCGTACGGCGAAAGCCGAGCTGTGCACCGGAGGCGGTCAGTAACATATTATTGGGGCCGGGCGTGACTGCCGCGATAAACATAAATACGGAAAGTGAGATAAAAAGATGTGCGGTCATGAGTAATCCGGCAACGTGGTCATTTTCTTCCCGGAAAATTACCAGTATGTTTTTCATTAAACAAGAGATGTTTTTTCATTACGAATCTAACTATGTCTAGTCATTTTCAACCGATTTCCTGGGCAACCAACCCGCACCTGCAAACGTTGCTGCCCCGGATTTTCCGCCGGAAACCGACGATAAAACCATTCTGGCAGCGCCTGACACTGCCGGATGATGATTTTATTGATCTTGCATGGAGCGAAGATCCCGATACCGCACGCCATAAACCACGGCTGGTCATCTTTCACGGGCTGGAAGGCAGTTTCCGCAGCCCGTATGCGCACGGTATCCTGGCTGCGGCCGCCCGTCAGGGCTGGCTGGGTGTTGTTATGCATTTTCGCGGATGCAGCGGCGAGCCGAACCGCTCCAGACGGATTTACCACTCCGGTGAAACCGAAGATGCCCGTTATCTGCTGAACTGGCTGCAGGATACCTACGGGAAAGTACCGACCGGCGCGGTCGGTTATTCACTCGGCGGCAATATGCTGGCCTGTTATCTCGCCGAAGAGGGTGAGAATGCCGCAGTGGATGCAGGTATTGTGGTTTCCGCCCCGCTGATGCTGGAGCCGTGCTCTTTCAAAATGGAAAAAGGCTTTTCCCGTTTTTATCAGTGGTATCTGCTGAAAGGGCTGAAACGTAATGCCACCCGCAAACTGGTGCGCTACCCGAATTCACTGCCGACAAACCTGCTGCATATCCGCGCGATTAAACGGATCCGCGAATTTGATGACATTATCACCTCACGGATCCACGGCTTCCGCGATGCCTCGGATTACTACCGCCGCTGCAGTGCCCTGCCGAAACTCCCAGCCGTACGTAAGCCGATGCTGATCATCCACGCCAAAGATGATCCTTTTATGGCACAGGAAGTGGTGCCGGATCTGTCACAACTGCCGCCGTGTGTGGAGTACCAGATGACCGAACACGGCGGCCATGTCGGCTTTGTGTCCGGCAGCTGGCGCCGTCCGCGTTTATGGCTGGAGGAGCGCATCCCTGAATGGCTCGCGCCGCATCTGGCCGCAAAGGAGACACCATGATTATTCCCTGGCAGGATATCGCGCCGGAAACACTGGAAAGTATCCTGGAAAGTGTGGTGCTGCGCGAAGGCACCGACTACGGCGAACATGAAAAATCACTCAGTGATAAAGTGGCGGATCTTTACACGCAACTCAAAAACGGCGACATTGTGATTGTCTGGTCAGAATTACACGAAACACTCAACATCATGCCGTCGGCACAATTCCGCGGCTGATTCAGCCGGAGGAAACGCCGCATGTCACGGACCCACCCGATTATCGCCGTTACCGGCTCCAGCGGAGCCGGTACCACTACCACCAGTCAGGCTTTCCGTAAAATTTTCCAGCAACTGGATGCGGTTCCGGCCATTATTGAAGGTGACAGTTTCCACCGTTACACGCGGCCGGAAATGGATGCCGCCATCCGCAAGGCCCGCGAGCAGGGCCGCCACATCAGCTATTTCGGGCCCGAAGCCAACGATTTTGGCCTGCTCGAAAGCACATTCCGCCAGTACAGCGAAAACGGCAGCGGCGAACGCCGCAAATACCTGCATACCTATGATGAAGCCGTGCCCTATAATCAGCTGCCCGGCACCTTCACCCCCCGCGAGGCACTTCCTGCCGGGACGGATGTACTTTTCTATGAGGGATTACACGGCGGCGTGGTCACGCCGGAACATGATATTGCCGGACATGTGGATCTGCTGGTCGGCGTGGTACCGATAGTCAATCTGGAGTGGATACAGAAGTTAGTCCGTGACACCAATGATCGCGGCCATTCACGGGAGGCGGTAATGGATTCTGTCGTGCGTTCGATGGATGATTACATCCGCTATATCACCCCGCAGTTTTCCCGCACCCACATTAACTTCCAGCGGGTGCCGACGGTGGATACCTCAAACCCGTTCTCGGCCAAATCCATTCCGTCACAGGATGAAAGCTTTACCGTGATCCGCTTCCGCGGCCTGAAAAAAATCGATTTTCCCTATTTGTTATCCATGCTTCAGGGCTCCTTTATTTCCGCCTCAAATACCATCGTCGTCCCCGGCGGAAAATTAGGGCTGGCGATGGAATTAATAATGGCACCGCTGGCAGAGCAATTATTGCAGGGAAAACAAATAAACAAGCGATAAAAAAACCGGGTAATAATGTATTACCCGGTTTATTTTCAAAAATAAAAATAATATTTCAAAAAATCATTCAATATTCTTTACTTCAAAACTATGCGTAATGTTAACACTTTCGCCTAACATTAATGAAACAGAGCAATATTTCTCAGCGGATAATTGCACGGCACGCCCGACAACGTTTTCAGTCAGGTCACGGCCGGTCACAATAAAATGCAGATTAATATGAGTGAATAAACGTGGCGCGGTTTCACGACGTTCAGCGGTGAGTTTTACATCACAATCAATGACTTGATTACGGCCTTTTTGCAAAATAGAGACAACATCAATGGCGCTGCAGCCGCCGGTTGCCATCAGTACCATCTCCATCGGGTTCGGAGCTTTTTCACCGGCATTACCGTCCATTGTAATCTGGTGTCCTGACGCGGATTCCCCTAAGAAAGTCATGTTCTCAACCCACTTTACACGCGCTTCCATTTTTATACCCTCATCATCAATATAATTCACGACAGACTACCCTTTCATTCACGGGCTGGCAATCTATCCCATAGTTTATTATGCTGAAGCGAGACAGTGGAAGACAGGACAGTTTTCCTGTGCTAAAAACACGGCAAGGATTTATCTATGGCTAAGATCAATATCTTTCCGTGAGGATTATTATACTATTTTAATAAACTAACTTGCCGGAAATTCAGCAAGTTAATATGATAAGCTAAGACTTTATATAATTGCAGAGCGTAAACAACGGTTTGCAATAACTAACAACAGAGGATAACGCGAATGGTTCTCGGCAAGCCACAAACAGACCCCACGCTTGAATGGTTTTTGTCTCACTGCCATATCCACAAATATCCATCCAAAAGCACGCTTATTCATCAGGGCGAAAAGGCAGAAACACTCTACTATATTGTAAAAGGTTCTGTTGCGGTGCTGATCAAAGATGAAGAAGGCAAAGAGATGATTTTATCCTATCTCAACCAGGGTGATTTCATCGGTGAACTCGGATTATTTGAGGAAGGACAGGAACGTACAGCGTGGGTACGGGCAAAAAGCGCCTGCGAAGTTGCAGAAATCTCGTACAAAAAGTTCCGCCAGCTTATCCAGGTTAACCCGGATATCCTTATGCGCCTTTCCGCGCAGATGGCAAGCCGCCTGCAAACCACATCAGAAAAGGTCGGAAACCTTGCATTCCTTGATGTGACGGGCCGCATCGCCCAGACATTACTGAACCTGGCAAAACAGCCGGATGCGATGACTCATCCGGACGGCATGCAAATCAAAATTACCCGTCAGGAAATCGGCCAGATTGTGGGATGTTCCCGCGAAACCGTCGGCCGTATTCTGAAGATGCTGGAAGATCAAAACCTGATCTCCGCACACGGTAAAACCATCGTGGTATACGGCACCCGTTAATCCGGACCGCCCTTATCACCAAAACAGGCGCATCTGCGCCTGTTTTTTTGTTTCTGAATCCCGCCGTTTACTGCATTTCCCGGAAATCATTCAGGGTTTTCGCCAGCCGTTTCATTCCTTCATCCACATCGGCTTTTTCAATAATCAGCGATGGCGTGAAACGCAGAACATTGGTACCGGCGTTAAGCAGCATCAGGCCGTTTTTGGCTGCCAGCCCCAGCAGGGTTTTTGACTGATCGCGGTAAATGCCCGCCAGTTCGGCACCAATCAGCAGCCCTTTCCCGCGGATCTCCGCAAATGCACCGAATGTACTGTTCAGAGATTGCAGTGCATCCGCAAACCACTGATGGCGCTCATTCACCCCCGCCAGCAATGCCGGGTCGTTGATCAGATCAAAGGCCGCATTACCGACCGCACAGGCCAGCGGGTTGCCGCCGTAGGTTGTACCGTGCGTACCGGGTACCATCACCTGTGCAATGTCCTGTTTTGTCAGCATGGCACTGATCGGGAAACCGCCGCCCAGCGCTTTGGCCGTGGTCAGAATATCCGGCTCAATGCCGTAATCCATATAGGCAAACAGTTTGCCGCTGCGCCCCATCCCGCTCTGCACTTCATCAAATACCAGCAGCGCCTGATGTTTATCACACAATTCACGCAGGCCCTGCATAAAGGCCGGTGTGGCCGGCGTGATCCCGCCCTCGCCCTGGACAGGTTCCAGCACCACGGCACAGGTGTGATCGTCCATCACTGCTTTAACAGCATCAAGGTCATTAAAAGGCACATGAATGATATCAGCCGGTTTCGGCCCGAAACCATCGGCATATTTCGGCTGGCCGCCGACAGAAACGGTAAAGAGTGTCCGGCCGTGGAAGCCGTGATGGAAAGCGATAATTTTGGTTTTATAAGGATGATGACGGGTCAGTGCATAATGACGCGCCAGTTTGAATGCGGCTTCATTTGCTTCCGCACCGGAGTTGGCAAAGAAAACCCGTTCCGCAAACGTATGTTTTATCAGCTTCTGCGCCAGTGTCAGCGCCGGTTCATTAGTAAAAATATTGCTGACATGCCAGAGCGATTCACTCTGGGCTTTCAGGGCCGCGACCAGTGCCGGATGACAATGACCCAGCGCCAGTACGGCAATACCACCGGCGAAATCAACATATTCAGTGCCGTTCTGATCCCACACCCGGCTTCCCTGACCTCTGACAGGAATAAAATCAGCCGGTGCATAAATTGGCAGCATCACTTCATCATAAGTGCCGCGCGTAACCGCATTCTGTTTTGTCATCGTTCCTTACCTGATCTATCCACAAGTGAAAATATAATCACCAAATATGAATAAAAAATCAAATCAAAACGAATGAAAAAACAGAACCGGGGATAAAATAAGCGATAACTGATTAGTATTTCAGGAAATTATTCAGGAGTTCATGCCCCTGTTCACTGAGAATACTTTCCGGATGGAACTGCACACCTTCAATCGGCAGGGTTTTATGGCGGATCCCCATGATTTCATCCACATTGCCGTCATGCAGACTCCAGGCGGTAACCTCAAACGAGGCAGGCAATGTTTCCGGGGCAATCACCAGCGAGTGATAGCGGGTGACGGTCAGCGGACGGTTCAGCCCTTTGAACACACCCTGCTGATTATGATGGATTGCTGTGGTTTTGCCGTGCATCACTTTACGCGCCTTCACCACCTGCGCGCCGAATGCCTGGCCGATAGCCTGATGCCCGAGACACACCCCGAGGATCGGGATTTCACCGGCGAAATGGCTGACCGCATCCAGTGAAATACCGGCTTCTGACGGCGTGCAGGGACCCGGTGAGATCACCAGGTGAGATGGCGATAATTGCTCAATATCACTGAGGCTGACGGCATCATTTCGTTTAACCTGTACATCTGCACCTAACTCACAGAAGTATTGATACAGGTTATAAGTAAATGAGTCATAATTATCGATAATTAATAGCATGATTATCTATATCCGACTGATATATTTATCTTTTTTATTTTCAAACTGCTGTATCAGGCACACGTTGACAATACCCTGCAACCCCGGGGGATTGCACAGACAGTTTCATGAAGCGGGCTATAATACCACAGCCGGACAGAGAAAATAGCCCGAATGCGGCATGGTGCCGCAGAGGCAGATATCGTCTTATTCAGACTATCAGGGAGTTTGACATGCTTACGGGGAATATCCGGAAATATTCCCCTTAGTCTGCACGAAAATACGGTTTATTTTACGATAGTTGCAGAAATAATTTTGATCGGTGTCGATGGCACGTTCTGGTACGGACCGATGTTTTCTGTCTTCACTTTTGAGATTTTATCGACAACTTCCATGCCGTTCACGACTTTACCAAACACAGCATAGCCGAAATCACGCTGGCCGTGGTCGAGGAATGCATTATCCGCTACGTTAATAAAGAACTGGCTGGTTGCACTGTCTTTATCTGCGGTACGCGCCATCGCAATGGTGCCGCGCAGGTTACGCAGGCCGTTATCCGCTTCATTTTTTACCGGCGGGCGGGTCTGTTTCTGGTTCATATCCGCCGTAAAGCCGCCGCCCTGCACCATAAAGCCCGGGATGACACGGTGGAATGTTGTATCGTCATAGAATTTATCGGTGACATACTGTTTGAAATTTTCCACAGTCTGCGGCGCTTTTTCATTATCCAGCGCAATTTCAAAATCGCCTGCGGTGGTGGTAAATTTAACATGCGTCTGCTCCGCCGCGAACGCCAGCGACGTTGCACTGAGGGTACAGGCTGCCACAAATGTAACTAAAACACGTTTTAACATTCCCAATTCCTTTCAACGAAATAAACTGACACTAATCTTACCGATTTTAATGGGCAATGGCGCTGAGCGCCACAGATTTACTTTAATTTACCTTTACTGCCGGGATAACTAATTAATATAAGAATTTTTCACGTATTTGTACTGATGATATTCTGCGCACAGCCCGTAATTTAGTAAAATAAGACGGAACCGTTCATTCTGCTGATGCTTTTATTGCATTTAACGCGTAAATATAAATATCATATTGATTTTTATGCGTAAATTTCATTTTTTGATGAAAAATTCAACTTATGCCAAATAAAAAATAACACCTGCCTGTATAACCGATAATAAACCGCTCTGTTTTTTTATCTTTTTGCGCGTAAATATCCGTGTTTTTTCCACCGGGAAGACTTTGTTTTTTCCGGATTATATCGGTTACCACACACAGCCCGATTATTGTTATTACTTTTTTCCGCTCTGAGAATAAACAGACACAGTAATCTGTCTGCCACAGTTCTTAAACAACAGGCATTAGGCTATAATCATCCCGGTTTCGACCTGAGGAGAACAGATTTTGACCATTAAAACGCACAACTACCAAGCGACCCATTTTGTCATCAGCGCACCGGATATCCGCCATTTACCGGAAGATACGGGGATCGAGGTGGCGTTTGCCGGTCGCTCCAATGCCGGAAAATCCAGTGCACTGAATGCACTGACACAACAAAAAAGCCTGGCGCGGACCAGTAAAACCCCGGGACGCACCCAGCTTATTAACCTGTTTGAAGTCACTGAGGGCTGCCGTGTGGTTGACCTGCCGGGCTACGGTTACGCCGAAGTACCGGAAGCGATGAAACGCAAATGGCAGGCAGCGCTGGGTGAATATCTGCAAAAGCGCGACTGTCTGCGCGGTCTGGTGGTGCTGATGGATATCCGCCATCCGCTCAAAGACCTGGATATGCAGATGATTGAATGGGCTGTGGCTATGCAGGTACCGGTTCTGGCACTGCTGACCAAAGCCGACAAACTGGCCAGCGGCGCACGTAAAAAGCAGCTGATGGCGGTGCGTGATGCACTGACTGACCTGAGTGAAACCGGCGATATTCAGGTGGAATATTTCTCCGCCCTGAAAAAAATCGGCATTGATAAATTACGTCTGAAACTGGACACCTGGTTCAGCGAAAGCGACGCAGAGTGATCCTCTGAAATATCCGCTCATGAAGAAGCCCGCGACAGCGGGTTTTTTTATGCAAAAAAAATGCTCCGGTCAGACATTGTCTGACCGGAGCAGCTAATATTCAGCTAAATCCGATTACGTGAAGTAAAAGGTCTGAAAGATAGAACATCTTACCTCTGTACCCTACGCGAATAACTTTACCGCAAATTTGCCGACAAAAAAACCTTTTTTGTAATTTTTTTTCAGATTGCGCACGATTCAGCTTGTCATAAAACCGTCAAATTCCCTCCAAATGTACTTTAATTACATATTTATGCGATCTGGATCTATAGGTAGTCCGGGACTATCCGCACAAAATAGCAACAAAACAGCACAAATGATGCCGTTTTCACACCATACTGTTATGATAGTCTGAGCGCATCCGGGAGTACGTCTCCCCATAATTTTTATTTATATTAGTGAGTTAGCTATGGCATTACTGACATTACGGCATTTTCCTGATCCCTGCCTGCGGGAAACGGCCCAACCCGTCACGGTTTTTGATGACGAACTGAAAACATTTGTCACGGATATGACAGAAACCATGTATGCCGAACGGGGCATCGGCCTTGCCGCGCCGCAGGTGGGTGTCTGTAAGCGTGTGATTATCGTGGATGTCTCTGAAAACCGCGATCAGCCGATGGCGCTGATTAATCCGGAATTTATTCAGTGCGACGGCGAAATGATGATGATGGACGGCTGTCTGTCCCTGCCGGAGAGTTATACGGAGACACAACGCTACTCCGCTGTTACTGTCCGTTATCAGGATATAAACGGTGCAGAACATACCCTTGAGGCGGAAGGATTACAGGCGGGCTGCCTTCAGCATGAAATCGACCATCTCAACGGCAAGTTATTTATCGATCATCTCTCGCCGCTGAAGCGCCAGCGCATTGAGAAAAAAGTGAAGAAAACCCTGAAAATGCGGGAAGAAAACGCCTGACAGACCCGTTCCGGGACCAATGCCTTTACGCTATAGATTTCAGTCTGTGGCAAGGCGGCAAAGGAAGAAATCCGGGGAGCATACATCAGTATGTGGCCCGGATTTCTGAGCATGCCCAACGCAGCTACGGATTGAAAGATGACGCGTGATCAAACAAACACGATTCAGAGCACAATGCCTTTACGCTATAGATTTCAATTTGTGGCAAGGCGGCAAAGGAAGAAATCCGGGGAGCATACACCAGTATGTGACCCGGATTTCTGAGTGCGGCCAACGCGGCCATGGATTGAAAGATGACGCGTAAATTAGTGGGCTTCGTCCCAGTTGGCGCCTACCCCCGCTTCTACTTTTAACGGCACATCAAGTTTCATCGCGGCTTCCATCAGCCCGCGGATCTTCTCTGCCATCTCAGCCTGTTGTTCTTTTCGTACTTCAAACACCAGTTCATCGTGCACCTGCATAATCATCAGCGCATCGATGTTCTCTTTTTGCAGCCAGTCATCCACGGCAATCATCGCTTTTTTGATGATATCTGCTGCGGTGCCCTGCATCGGGGCGTTGATCGCCTCGCGCTCAGCCGCCTTGCGGCGCATACCATTACGGGAATTAATTTCCGGCAGCCAGAGACGGCGGCCTTCAAGTGTTTCCACATAGCCTTTTTCTGCCGCATGTTCACGGGTTCGGGCCATATACTCCAGCACGCCCGGATAGCGCTCAAAATAGAGATCCATATAGCGCTGCGCTTCGCCGCGCGGGATCCCCAGCTGACGGGCAAGACCAAATGCACTCATGCCGTAAATCAGGCCGAAGTTGATCGCCTTCGCGCTGCGGCGCTGATCCGCCGTCACTTCGTCCAGCGGCATACCAAACACTTCGGCGGCGGTTGCGCGGTGGATATCCTTACCTTCGGCAAAAGCTTTCAGCAGCCCTTTGTCCTGTGACAGATGCGCCATGATGCGCAGTTCAATCTGAGAATAGTCCGCGGCCATAATGCAGTAGCCGTCACGGGCAATAAATGCCTGACGGATACGGCGGCCTTCATCGGTTCTGACCGGAATATTCTGCAGGTTCGGGTCACGGGAAGAAAGACGGCCGGTCGCGGTCACTGCCTGGTGATACGAGGTATGCACACGGCGGGTTTTCGGATCCACCATCAGCGGCAGTTTATCGGTATAGGTGGTTTTCAGTTTGGACAGGCTGCGGTGTTCGAGGATCACGCGCGGCAGTTCATGGTTATCCGCCAGCTCTTCCAGCACTTCCTCATTGGTTGACGGTGCACCGCCCGGAGTTTTCTTCACCACCGGCAGATTCAGTTTTTCAAACAGAATAGTTTGCAGCTGCTTTGGTGAAGAGAGGTTGAACTCCTCTCCGGCAATCGCAAACGCCTGTTTTTCCAGCTCATCCAGACGGGCTGTCAGCTCCACTGACTGTGCGGCAAGCACATTGGCGTCAATCAGAACCCCGGTCCGTTCCATACGGGAGAGCACCGGCACCAGCGGCATTTCGATATCCTGATAGACATGCAGCAGCGATTTTTCGGCTTCCAGCTGCGGATACAGCGCCTGATGCAGCAGCAGTGTGATATCCGCATCTTCCGCCGCATAATTGGCAGCTTCTTCCAGCGGGATCTGATTAAACGTCAGCTGCTTTTTGCCTTTCCCGGCGATATCTTCAAAGGTGGTGGTTTTGTAATTCAGATGACGGTCGGCCAGGCTGTCCATATCATGACGTCCGGCGACACTGTTGAGCACATAGGATTCCAGCATGGTATCGAAGGCGATTCCGCGCAGTTCCACACCGTAATTTTCCATAATCCCGCGATCAAACTTCAGGTTCTGACCGATTTTCCGTATTTTTTCATCTTCCAGAATCGGTTTCATCACCCGCAGCACCTGCTCAGTTAACAACTGGTCCGGTGCATCCAGATAATCATGACCAATCGGCACATACGCCGCATGGCCTGCTTTTGCTGCAAAAGACATCCCGACCAGACGCGCGGAGAGATTATCCAGGCTATCGGTTTCGGTATCAAACGCAAACTCACCGGCTTCACGCAGGATTTGAGCCCAACGGTTCAGCGCCTCTTCATCAAGAATAGTTTCATAGTTTTCGCTGCTGATGTCCGGCGTGACCGCCGGTGCAGCCGGGGTCTGTACTGCGGTGGTTACCGCTGCCTTTGACGACGCGCTGCGAGTACTTTTCTTCGCCAGCCAGCCGCCGTTTTCCAGATCACTTATCCAGCGTTTAAATTCATACTGCGTGAATAATGCATGCAGCTTATCTAAGTCCGGTTCCGTCAGTGCCAGGGAATCCCAGGTGCAATCGAGTTCCACATCGGTTTTGATGGTCGCCAGAGTGTAAGAGAGATATGCCATCTCTTTATTGGTTTCCATCTTCGGTGCGAGGGTTTTGGCACCACGGAAGCTCAGTCCGGCAATTTTATCCAGGTCCGCATAAATATCATCCAGGCTGCCCAGCCCCTGTAATAAGGCCTGAGCGGTCTTCTCGCCGACGCCCGGCACGCCCGGGATGTTATCGGAGGAGTCGCCCATCAGCGCCAGATAATCAATAATCAGTGACGGCGGAACACCGTATTTGGTTTCCACCTCTTCCGGCCCGAGAATGGTATTGTTCATGGTATTGATCAGGGTGATATCCGGGGTCACCAGCTGCGCCATATCTTTATCACCGGTACTGATCAGCACGGCACGGCCTTCTGCCGCCGCCTGTTTCGCCAGTGTCCCGATAACATCATCCGCTTCCACGCCGGAAACAGATAACAGCGGCATCCCCATCGCGACGACCATGTCATGCAGCGGCACTATCTGCTCACGCAGATCATCCGGCATCGGCGGGCGGTGTGATTTATAGGCTTCAAACAATTCATCACGGAATGTTTTACCTTTGGCATCAAATACCACGGCAACATGGCTGGGTTCATACTGCATTATCAGGCTGCGCAGCATATTCAGCACGCCGTACATGGCACCGGTCGGTTGTCCGGCGCTGTTAGTCAGCGGAGGGAATGCGTGGTAAGCACGATAGAGGTACGATGAACCATCGACTAAAATCAAAGGGTTGTCTGCAATCTGAGCCATAATTGCCTTCACAGTATTAAATGGATTCTTGCGGGTAGCATGCCACAGACTGCGGCATCAGACGACTATTATCAGCCTCAGCCGTTAATCTTCCCGCACTCAGAACAGGACGGGTTTGCCCTGGAAATAAAAAATAACAAGCTGTGGATAACTTTGTGGGTAAATTTATGAACCCTATGTAAATCACTGTCTGCAGCGCGATATGCCTGAATCTCGTTCAAAAAAATCAATAGGTTATAAACGAATACCGCAAGATAATCTGCCGTTGTAATCACTTGATTAATGTGGATAGTAAAAAAGCAATGGCGTTACCGCCATTGCTTCCCGGAGATACAGATACTGTGATCAGTTCTGTTTGATCAGATAATTGACCGTATCAGAGAACGCTTTACCGTATTCATTCACATCTTTGACTTCCAGACCGGCGTTGTTGATCTGGTATTTACCTTTGACAAAGACTGCCGGCACACCGCGTAATTTGTAATCCGCAGCCGCTTTCTGCTGCTTGGCAATCAGGGATTTAACAAAGATGCTGTTCGCGGCGGAATCATAATCCTCGCCGGTCACACCTGCTTTGATAAAGGCGTCACGGACATCAGCAGGGGTTTTAATTGTGCCGGTTTTCTGAATGCCTTCGAACAGGAGCGGAGTCACTTTGTCCTCAACACCCATCGCCATTGCCACAGACCAGGCTTTGGTCAGTTCAGGCCCCATCGGACCGCCGAGGAAATCAACATGATAACGTTCATGTTTCGCCCCTTCCGGCAGGTTTTTGCTGATGGATTCCGGTACTTTGAAGTTTTCTTCAAACTGGTAGCAGTGCGGGCAGTAGAAGGAGAAAAACTCCACCACGTCAGGCTGATTTGTTACCGGTGTGCTCAGTTCGGTGTACTCTTTTCCCGATACCGGGTTTGCAAAGACACTGAATGACATCGCAAATCCAATCAGCGCTAACCAAAGTTTCTTCATCTTTATCTCTCCTGAAAATCAATAAGGCAGAAAGCGCGTCAGCGGAGGCTCCGCCAGTACGGCTGTCTGTTCAGTCATCAGTGATTGCTGCTGTGACCAGAAATCACCTTCCGCCATCCACGGAAATGCCCGGGGAAAAGCGGGATCCTGCCAGCGGCGTGCCACCCAGGATAAAAAATGAACCATGCGCATGGCGCGCAGCGGTTCAATCAGTGCCAGCTCCCGCGTATCGAAGTCACAAAACTCCTGATAGGCATCGAGCAGAATATCCAACTGATAACGGCGCGAATCCGTATCCCCGCTGAGCAGCATCCACAGATCCTGCACTGCCGGACCGTTGCGGGCATCATCGAAATCCACCAGCCACGGTTCATCACGCCATAAAATATTACCCGGATGACAATCCCCGTGCAGGCGAATGGCGTGCCAGTCGTCGTGCCAGCGGGCGGATGTCTCACGGATCAGGGTATCCAGTGTCGCGATAAAGCTGTCACGACGCGCCTGCGGGATCAGCGGGCACTGCGCGAGGATTTCACGCGGTGTCAGCAGATATTCCTGCAGTCCGATCGCCGGCCGGTGCTCAAAACAGCGTTCCCGGCTTATCTGATGCAGCCGTCCGAGCAGCCGCCCGGTGCTTTCCAGCTGATCAAGATTATCCGTCTCATACGCCCGTCCGCCGACCGACGGAAACAGCGCGAACAGATAACCGTCCTGTGACAGCAGCGTGTCGCCGTCAAAGGCCAGCGGTGCCGCGACCGGCAGCCCGGCCTGAGCCAGTGTCAGGGTCAGGTCGTGCTCCTCACGGATCTGCGCCTCATTCCAGCGGGCCGGACGATAGAATTTCACCACATAGCGGGTACGGTTTTCATCCGTAAACTGATATACGCGGTTTTCATAGCTGTTCAGTTCCGTCAGACCGGAATCAAGCCAGATACCGTAACGGCTCAGGCTGTCGATCAGGCGGTCAGGCCGGAAATCCTGAAAAGTGAAAACCGGCGGGGTAATCGTCTGCATTACTCTTTGATGATGCCGCGTGCACGTAACAGGGCGGTTTTAAAATCTTCTTCGTAATCTTTTTTCAGACCCGGAATGGCGTCTGTTGCCTCAGAGCCGCGCATTTTCAGGTGATAAATAAGAATATCATCGGTCAGGTCAGATAATTCACCCTCAAACCCGGCTTCGTCAGCCAGTTTCTGTAACATCTGCATCAGGTTCAGATCAGAATGTTGCTGCCAGACAGGGTGCAGAAGTTCGATAACCTCATTAAGACGATGACATTTCATAATAAATTCCTTATAAGCAAGATCGTAACACATTACCAATTATCCGCCGCTCCGGAAAGAACAGGACTGTCAGGATGCGTAAATATTGGCAGGCTGTAATAACTGCGGCGTATTATCCGTGATTATAACGACCATTGCATTGATATTCGCGCTCACTATACCGGAATCCTTGTTAAGATAAGTTCAGAATATTTATCAGAGATTGTCAGAGAAACTGAAAATGATGATGCAACTCAGCGGCTGTATTCTTGCCGGCGGCCGGGCCACCCGGATGCAGGGACAGGACAAAGGTCTGGTATTACTGGGCGGGATCCCGCTTTATCAGCACAGTGTAAAACTGCTCGCCCCGCAGACAGACGATATTTTTATCAATGCCAACCGCAATACGCAGGATTATCACGCCACCGGCCTGCGGGTGGTCGCCGATACATTACCGGATTTTCCGGGCCCGCTTGCCGGGATGCTCGCCGGTCTTGAAAATGCCCTGCACGACTGGGTGCTGTTCGTACCCTGTGATGTGCCGCAGTTCCCGGCGGATCTGGCAGAAAAACTCTGGCAGCAGAAAGGTGATGCCCTGTGCGCTTATGCCTGTGATCACCAGCGGGCGCATCCGGCCTTTGCGCTGTGTCACCGCTCGCTGATCACGCCGCTGACAGAATACCTCACCGGCGGCGATCGCAAACTTCTGCTGTTTATGGATAAAATCGGCGCCAAAGCCGTCACATTTGATGCCAATCCCGGTGATTTTATTAATCTCAATACCCTTGCCGAGTGCCGGGAATGGGAAAAACAGCACCGGTTGCCGCACCCGGCACCACTGCTGGCCGTCACTGCCTACAGCGGCACCGGTAAAACCACACTGCTGAAAAAGCTGATCCCGCAGTTACGGGAAAGCGGGCTGCGCATCGGCCTGGTCAAACACACGCATCACGATATGGATGTGGACACCCCGGGGAAAGACAGCTACGAGCTGCGTAAAGCTGGTGCTTATCAGACTCTGGTGGTCAGTCAGGAGCGGTTTGCACTGATGACCGAAACCCCGGGTGGCGCGGAGCCTGATCTGATGCAGCTGGCCGCCCGCTTTGATACACGGGAACTGGATCTTATCCTGGTGGAAGGGTTCAAGGGGGAATCCGTACCGAAAATCGCCCTGTTCCGCGATGTGACTGACCGTCCGTATCAGACACTGCTGGATGAATTTGTTATTGCGTTTGCGTCAGATAAGCCACGGCTGGATGTTACTGTACCGCAGTTGGATATCAACAATATCACTGCCATCCGTGACTTTATTGTCAGTTGGCTGGAACACCATCCGTAATCGTCACTCATATCGGGCCTGACATAAAATCATGTTACCCGGCCCGATATGAGTCTCATCTGCATGCTCATACTTTTTATCCTGAAAAAACCATTTAATATTATTATTTCCTCTTTAAAAATAGAGAAATATTGAATATGACGTTATTTGATCTATCCTGAAAACGTATTTGTTGTATTTCCTGAAACAAAAAACGAGGTTTATTTATCATGAAAAAGTATTTCGTCACCGCGTGTCTGGTTGCTGCAAGTGCATTTTCCTCAGTGGCTCTCGCTGAACCTGCTGATATTCAGGTACCCGATAAAATGACCTGCAAAGAATTCGTTAATCTGAACCCGCAAAGCTGGGCGCCGGTTGCCCTGTGGGTGATCAGCAAAGACACACAATACCCGGGCGGTGACTTTGTGGCACTGTCAGAAAAAGGGGTTGCAGAAGCACCAAAAATTGTTGAATTCTGTAAGAAATTCCCGGAAGGCACCCTTCAGGATTACCTAGCTGCCCGCAATAAATAATCCCTGAAAATAAATAATAAAACGCCGGAGATATATTCCGGCGTTTTTATGCCACTATTCCGGCAAACTTTCCGCTGCATATTTGCTACAGTATATCTTTCAGCCGCTTTACCGGATAAAAGATATAATGAGTGACGAACTGATTCTGGTCGATGAACATGATAATACCCTCGGGTATGACGAAAAACTCCGCGTTCATCAGCTCGGATTACTGCACCGTGCGTTTTCTGTGTTCCTGTTTAATGATGCGGGTGAACTGCTGATCCAGCAGCGCGCGCTCAGCAAATACCATTCCGGCGGATTGTGGGCCAACAGCTGCTGTAGTCATCCCCGCCGTGGTGAATCGCTGGAACAGGCGACACAGCGCCGTCTGCAGGAAGAGCTGGGGATCACCTGTCCTCTGCGGCCTGCCGGACATATCATTTATCGTGCGGATGTTCCGCCGTCCCTGACTGAACATGAATATGATCACCTGTTTACCGGCCACTATAACGGCCCGTTTTCCCTGAATCCGCAGGAGGTCGCTGCCGTGCGCTGGATATCACTCACTGACCTGAAACAAGAGATGCGTGACCATCCGCAGCAATTTGCCGAATGGTTTAAGGTCATTGCAAAAAAATTCCCGCTGTTACAGATAACAACCTCATGACACTGATTACAGAAGAACGTGCGCCTTCCGCACAGGAATACTGCGCGCTGCGCATTAAAGCCGGATTGTCGGCAAAATCACTGAAAGCCGCTGAGATCGGGCTGCCCAACAGTTTATATATCGTGACCATCCGTGACGCCGGAACACTTATCGCCATGGGGCGAGTGGTCGGTGACGGTGCCTGTAATTTTGAGGTGGTTGATGTCGCCGTTGATCCGGCATATCAGGGCGCGGGGCTCGGCCGCTGGGTTATGGACTGTATCGATGGCTATCTTGTATCTGCCACACTCGAAGGTTCTTATGTCTCGATGGTCGCGGATAAACCCGGTTTCTATGAAAAACTCGGCTGGAAACCGGTCGGCCCGGCATCAGAGGGAATGTCGAAGAAGTTCAGGTGAAATATCTAATTTTTTTCTACCAGAAACGATGTGGTTTGCTCCGCTTCATTGATGATAATATCAATTTTTGTATTATCCTTAACCCATCGTTCTCTCTTCCGGTACTGATCAAACTTCTTTGAGAAACCTGACCGTTTGACATAGTCAAAGAGTTCATGGTTTCTCTTTGTATCGACATTAAAGAAAACAATATCATTAAACTCAGCTGAATTTCCGTCCACAGGCTCATAATTTATCTCATATTCACCTGATATCATTGGATATTTTATTTATCTCATCAAACGTATATAAATAATAGTAAACTATATTTAATTTTGTATATTCTCTGTTTCCCGGGAGGAATAAAAATATGACTGTAACGAAAAGAAAAAAAATAAACAGCGGAAAAATAATCAGTTTACTCAATTTAAATCCATTCACTTTCAGCTCCGAAATTAATCCCTGTAGTATCACTCTATAACTTTCATTCGGTGATTATATTATCCGGTTTATTACCAATCCCTTCAGCTTAGCGGTACAAAATCTGCATGTTATGACTGAATACCAACGATAGCACATAAATAAAAAAACCGGCTATATGACATGCATACAGCCGGTTTCATTTATTACATCCTCAGACCATCAGCGCATTGTCACAAACTCTTCCGCTGCTGTCGGGTGGATTGCCACGGTATTATCGAAATCTTTCTTGGTGGCGCCCATTTTCAGTGCAACCGCAAAGCCCTGCAGGATTTCGTCCATACCGTAGCCGATGCCGTGGATACCAACGATTTTTTCGTCTTTACCCGCACACACCAGCTTCATTTTGCATGGCTGGCGGTGGCTGGTGACAGCGGTATACATGGCGGTGAAAGAGGATTTGTAGCATTTCACATTATCCGCGCCGTACTGCTCAATCGCCTGTGGTTCTGTCAAACCCACGGTGCCGATAGCCGGGTGGCTGAAGACAACAGTCGGGATATTGGTGTAATCCAGGTGCTCGTCCGGCTTGTTGTTAAACAGGCGCTCAGAGAGACGGCGGCCTGCGGCAACCGCAACCGGCGTCAGTTCGACAGCGCCGGTGTTATCCCCCACCGCATACACGCCCGGAACCGACGTGTTCTGGTATTTATCCACCTGAATATAACCACGGTCGTTAAGTTTCACGCCAGTCACATCCAGATTGATGTTGTCTGTTGCCGGTTCACGGCCGATAGCCCAGATCAGGCAATCTACAGTCTGCTCGTGGCCGTTTTCCAGTTGCAGGGTCAGACTGCCGTCGGCATTTTTCACAACTGCTTTCGGTACAGAGTTGGTGTGCAGTGACGGCCCTTCGGTGTTCATCACCTCGACCAGCGTTTCCGTAATCAGCGGATCAAAATTACGCAGCGGTGCATGTTTGCGGACGAACAGATGTGTTTCGCTGCCCAGTGCATTCAGCACCCCGGCCAGTTCCACGGCGATATACCCGGCACCGACCACCGCCACACGTGACGGCAGAGCTTTCAGTGCGAAGAAACCATCAGAATCAATCCCGTATTCCGCGCCCGGGATGGACGGCGGAACCGGACGGCCGCCGGTGGCGATCAGGATATGATCCGCGGTGTACGTTTCACCGTTCACTTCTACCGTGTGCGCATCTTTAAAACGGGCAAAACCGGTGATCACATCCACTTTGTTATTGCCGAGAACGCGCTCATAAGACTGGTGAATACGATCAATATACGCAGAACGGCTTTCCAGCAGTTTGTCCCAGCTGAAATGATTGATGGTGGTATCGAACCCGTAATCCGGGCCGTACTGGCGGATAGCTTCCGCAATCTGCGCACCGTACCACATCACTTTTTTCGGGACACAACCGACGTTAACACACGTGCCGCCGAGCGCTTTTGCTTCAATCAGGGCACATTTCTGCCCGTACATTGCTGCCCGGTTTACAGACGCAATACCGGCACTGCCGCCGCCGATTGCAATATAATCGTAATGTTTGCTCATAGTTGGCTCGTTCCATTTATCAGTCAATACATAAACACCCGCTGCCGTCATGCCCGCAGCGGAAACGAATTATTCCGGTGTGATCCATTCAACCAGTGTATGCCCTGTACCTTCCGGTACCAGCACGTTATGCAGCCACGGCAGCACAGATTTCATCTGCGATTCCAGCTTCCACGGCGGGTTAATCACAATCATGCCGGATGCGGTCATACCGCGCTGATCACTGTCAGGGCGCACCGCCAGCTCGATTTGCAGAATCTTGCGGATCCCGGTTGCCTGGAAATCTTTTACCATCCGTTTGATCTGCTGGCGCAGCACCACCGGATACCAGACCGCATAAGTCCCGGTCGCAAAACGGCGGTGACCTTCCTGAATCCCTTTCACCACGGCCTGATAATCACTTTTCAGTTCATACGGCGGGTCAATCAGCACAAATCCGCGCCGGGACAACGGCGGTAACTGTGATTTCAGCTGCTGATAACCATCTTCCCGCACCACACGGGCGCGGTTATCGCGGCTAAATTCATTGCGCAGCAGCGGGAAATCAGACGGATGCAGTTCGCTGATATTTAATTTGTCGTGATCACGCAGCAAATGTGCGGCGATCAGCGGCGAACCCGGATAAAAACGCAGGTCACCACGCGGATTCAGTGCACTGACAGCTTCAAGATACGTTTTCAGTTCTTCCGGCACCGATTCCTGCGCCCAGATACGGGCGATCCCTTCCAGGTACTCCCCGGTACGCTCCGCATGCTCACCACTGAGCTGATAACGCCCGGCACCGGCGTGCGTATCCAGATACAAAAAGGGTTTGTCTTTCTCTTTTAATGACTCAATGATCAGACTCTGGACGGTGTGTTTTAACACATCCGCATGGTTGCCGGCGTGAAAGCTGTGGCGGTAACTAAGCATACAAGGGCCTCAGATGGTCGGGTGTGCACCACCCGGAACAAGAATATCAGTACAGATTGAAGTGCTCAGTATAACCTGATTTCGGCAGGAAAGAACCAATGCCCTTTCCTCATCTGTGCGGCGTGATAATGAACCATTGTCATTATTGATAGTCATAAAATGACGACTAGTATAAATAACGAGGTAAACATGACACGTTTTACAACTGCTGCACTGGCTCTGGGTGCATTACTGGTAAGCACCTCCGCGCTGAGTGCGCAGAATGGCTGTGACATCAAAAAAAGCAAAATTCAGGAGCAGCTCAGCTACGCCAAAGCTCACGGCAATACACACCGGGTGCAGGGGCTGGAGCTGGCTTTGCAGAATGTGAATACTTACTGCACACCAAACAGCCTGCGTGATGATGCCCGCGATGAAGTCAGTGACCGGACAAAAGAAGTGGCAGAGCGCAAAGCCGATTTACAGAAAGCCATCGATAAAGGCGATATCAGTAAGATTGCCAAACGCGAACGCAAACTGGCCGAAGCCGAAGCGGAATTAAAAGAAGCACAGGCGGAACTGGATTCATTATTAAAGTAATCATACCGCTGCCGGTTTTCTGACAACAGAAACCGGCAAACAGTATTAAAACGCTGTTGCTCTTAACTGCCCGAAATAATTAGTCAGCTGAAAGCGGACTTCAAAATAAGGCCCTTCCGGTTTATAAACACACCCGGTAATAAGCAGCAGAATAACCGGTATCAGCAAACAACGGTAAATTCCCCGGTTATTTCCGGGAAAGACACATTTATTATTCATATTGTGAACATCTTATAAATTGGTATTTATTTTAATTATTCTGAGAAGAAATAAGCGCGGCTGATTACATATTATTATCCCGGTTAATCAACCGGGAAATTCTGAAGCCCGTTATACCGGAACCTGAATTGTTCATCCGGTGAGTCCTGTAGTAAACTTAAACGGAATCAATTTCCGAACAAGCGAGGATACATGACCCGGGAAAACGACACACCGGAAGATGACAACAGCACATCATCATTAAAACCCCTGCGGAAGAATTTTGATGAAGGGTTAAAACAGGGGAAAAAAGCCCTGAAATGGAGTGTGAAAGCCGGAAATTATATCCGCAATATTCCGTTTATTGCCCATCTGATCCGCACCGCCACCCGCTTTAATGACAGAATGGGCAGCCCGTTCGGTGCAGCGATTACCTATTTCTCGTTTTTATCCATGATCCCGATCCTGATGGTCTCTTTTGCCGCCGCCGGTTATGTGCTGGCCTTTAATCCGGAACTGCTGACCAGACTTATCCGCGGTGTCGCCAACAGTATCAGCGACCCGACACTCGCCGCCACTATTGAGCGCAGTATTGATACCGCAATCCGCCAGCGTGCGACCGTCGGGTTAACCGGTCTGGCACTGGCACTCTATTCGGGGGTGAACTGGGTGGGTAATCTGCGGATGGCTATCCGGGCGCAGTACCACGACCAGTGGGAGCCGGATATCGAAGTCAAAGAGAACATGTTCCTGCGCTATCTGCGGGATTTCCTGGCGCTGATCGGTCTGCTGGTGGCGCTGGTGGTTACTCTCTCGCTGACCTCGATTGCCGGGGCCGCACAAGCCCGGATAGTCGCGTTTCTCGGCCTGGATGCTGTCGAATGGCTGCGTCCTGCCTGGACAACTATCGGCCTGACCATCTCCATCCTCGCCAACTATCTGCTGTTTACCTGGATTCTCTGGATCCTGCCGCGCATGAAGCTGAGCCGCCGCTCCCTGCTGAAAGGCACACTGCTGGCCGCGATCGGTTTTGAGATCCTGAAAACCATTATGACCTGGCTGCTGCCGAACATGGCGGCCTCCCCGTCCGGTGCTGCGTTTGGTTCGGTTATCGGCCTGATGGCCTTTTTCTATTTCTTCGCGCGCCTGATCCTCTTTTCAGCCGCCTGGATTGCGACTGACATCCAAAAAAAAAAACCGCCTGAGATTTTGGCTGCAATATGGTATGAATATCAGTCAGTGTAATGGATACTGAACCGTTACCGGCTGATATTCAGACAGTTGCAGACAACCACATCTATCAGGAGCCTCTATGCCATTCATCAATATCCGCATCACCAAAGAAGGTGCGACCGCAGAACAAAAGCAAAAACTGATTGAAGGTGCCACACAATTACTTGTTGATGTACTGGGAAAAAACCCGGCTTCAACCTTTGTGATTATTGATGAGGTGGAAACAGACAACTGGGGTGTCGGCGGACAGAGTGTGACGAAACTGCGCGCTGACGCGAAGAAATAATCATGCCGGCGCGGAATTTATCAGCCCTGCTGCAGGATGTTCAGCCGGACGGTTTTGCCACGGCATTCTGTTTCACCGGCGAAGGGTGTGAATTACCGGACGGTGCGGCACACGGCGGACTGAGCAAAAACGACAGCACGCCGGTCACCCCGGATACCCCGGTGCGGATCGCCAGTAATACCAAAACGTTTACCGCGGCGGCAGTGCTGCGCCTGTATGAACAGCAGAAGCTCAGTCTCAGTTCACCGGTCGCGCCGCTGCTCTCCCCGCAGTATGTCCGCTGGCTGACAGAGGCGGGTTATGATCTGAATGCCATCACGGTGCAGCATCTGCTCAGTCACAGCAGCGGGCTGTATGATCATGCCGATGAGAAGTATATCCGTGATGTGCTCGCGGATCCCGGCCATCTCTGGACACGGGATGAGCAGATCCGCCTGTATGTCAGCCGGGGCTATCCGCTGATGAAACCGGGCCTCTGTTTCCTCTATTCCGATACCGGGTATCTGCTGCTGGGCGATATTATTGAGCGGATCACACAACTGCCGCTGGCACAGGCGGTCCGGCAGTTGCTGCGCTTTGATGCACCGGGCATGGAATCCGCTTACTGGGAACTGGAAGAGCCTGCGCCGGCGGGTCTTCCGCCCCGGGCACATCAGTATCTCGGCAATATTGACGGGGAGACCATCAGTCCGACCATGGATCTCTGGGGCGGCGGCGGGTTGATTATGTCGGTAAACGCCCTGGCGGTGTTTATGGCAAATCTGTTTGAGGGCCGTATTTTTGACAAGCCGGACACCCTTGAAACCATGCTGAAACCGGGCAGCCATGACGGTGCGGAAGATTACCGCTGCGGGGTGATGGTGACAGAGCGGGACGGCCAGACACTCTGGTATCATTTGGGATTCTGGGGAACCGCAGCTTACTATCACCCGCAGAAAAAAATCGCGGCGGCGGGCTTTGTGAATAACAGGGACACCCGGCCGTGGCTGATGAATCTGCTGGAAAGCAGCTTGTGTCAGGACGATGAATAGCCATTAAAAAAGGGTATCTGAAAGATACCCTTTTTATTTCATACCATTACCCGAAATCAGGCACTGACACCGTCGGTGTTGTTATCTGCCGCCGGTGGCTCGGCATTGCCGTTTTGCCCGCCTTTTTTAGCCGGAGCCAGTGCTTTTGGTTCTGCCGGTTTCGCTTCCTGTGACGGCGCTGCCGCTTCCGGGGTTACCGCCGGGGCTTTGGCCTGCTCTGCGGCGGCTTTTTCTGCCGCTGCTTTTTCGGCTGCCGCTTTCTCAGCGGATTCCGCATCCGCCGCAGCCTGTTTCTCTGCCGCAGCAACCGCTTTCTCCGGATGCATTATCTTATCGAACTGAGCACGCAGCTGATCCACATTCATTTCTGTCTCACCTTTCGGCTGAATAAAGAAGAATGCGGTATCCTGCTCTAAAATTGCATGAATTTCTGCGTTCAGCACATCCGGTGTCAGGTTGTTCAGGAACGCCTGACGCAGACGCTGATACTGCTCCGGCGGAATATCAATGATATTACTCTGCTGGGACATCAGACGCTGGTTGATCAGAATATCCGTGGTAGTCCGGGCATAAATAGCAAATAGCTGCTGAAGCTGAGCCTGTTTCAGGGCAATCAGCGCATCAAAATTCTCAGCGGAAATCCCTTTTTCTTTCAGCACAGCCAGTTCACCGGCCAGCTCAGAGACAATCACCGGCATTTTTTCATTCGGCGCACGCAGGCTGAGCATGCAGCTGGCACGCTGATACTGCATCCGGCAATCCATATTCATTGCCATGAATTTTTCATTTTTCTTGCCGATGCCCTGCTGTAATGCACCAAAAAGGGCTTCACGGGCGAGATCGTTTAACCAGTAGCGGTTGAGTGCATCTGAATCTTTAACGGAAGACCAGTTCAGATCCCAGACCAGCGCCAGCATATCGTCTTTCTGATTTTCATTCACAGCATGGACTGAGCGTGGTTTCATCGGCGGCAGTGTGGCGACACTGACCGGAGTCTGACGTTTACCTTCCAGGGAGCCGAATGCTTTGCTGATACCGTCTTCCAGCGCGCGTTTATCAACCGGTCCGGCAACATAGAGCGTCGCCATATCCGGTGTGTACCAGCGCTGATAGAAACTGTTCAGTGCCTCAACATCAATTTTGCCTGCAGGCGGCGGCACCGGGTCAAACCCCTGGAGAGTAGTGCCTTTTAACCGGGCACGCCAGATAGGATCATTGATATTCGGCGGATAAGTGGCGACCGGAGAATCCGGCGCGGCCAGGGCGGCAGCAACGGTTTCCTGATTAAAAATTCCATGACCTGAGACATCCGCCATCCAGCTCAGTGCCGCTTTCAGCACCTCCGGATTATTATTCGGCAGGCTCAGGTTATAGAGTGTGAAATCATAGGAAACAATCGCCGGCGGCAGCGGCATATCCGGGCTTATGCCGTTACGCAGCAGGTTCGATAACTGCTGTGTGTTCAGGCTCTGGCTGTTAAACATCACCACTTTCGGGATGAGGTAAGCGAACCCTTTTTCAGCCGGTTTTTCCATCATGGAGCCGGTCTGAACAGAAAGGCGCATCTGTATGCGGTCATTCGGGCGCTGCGGCGTCTGAAGCAGCTGCCAGCTGAATCCGTTTGCCAGTTTACCCTGCTGCCATGCCGGGTCCGGCTGTAATGCTTCTGCGTGTAACTGAGATGTGACGGCAATCAGGACGCCACCGAGTAAAACACGTAAATAAGAGCGTTGCATGCTAACCTCTTTTAATATGAATCCCTGGTATGCCTTCTTCTGAGGTTTACCACTGATGCCGGAAATACTGTTATGTCAGACGATACGTACAGGCAAAAACTGACCGGCTTCCGGGACGCCCTTTTGATTCGTCTGGGTTTAGACAGCAAACCGTCCGGGAAGTTTTATGATGACTCCGTTTTATGTTTGTTCAGCTGGTTCCGGTACCCCTTCGCCAGCAAACCAAGTTCATCATCCTCATGATATGCTGAACAACTGAGCTGCTCTGCAGGCTCATCACTGTTCAGCTCACGGGCCATATTACGCAGCGGCCGCACGATCAGGCGGTTAATACACCAGCTTATCGCGATCACCAGCACCAGCGCCAGTAACAAATAACTGGTCACCATCAGTGCCACGACATTCATCGCGAAGCGGTATATGCGGTTATCATCCACCTGAAGAATAAGATAACCCTGCGGGGGTTTGCCGGTATGTGCCACGCCGTAGGCGTAAAGCGGAACCTTAATCTCAACCGGGATCCCGAAAATCATTTTTGCTGTGCCGGGAATAGGACGGTGTGTGGCAAAATCCAGGCTTATCACCTGAACATTTTCCGGCGTCATCACAATCGCGCGTCCTAAAATCCCGCTGGCCCGCAATGTTATCAGCGTCGATTTTATTGCGTTTAAGTCCGACCCTAACAAGGCATCTGCCAGCGGTTTCCTGACCTGTACTGACGAATTATAAAGCTGATTGATGTAATCATCTTTCCGCTGTTGTATCAGATGTGATAACAGAAGCGTCATAAAAAGTGCGATCGTCACCAAAGTCACCGCAGCGACAACTGACATCTGTTTGATAGTCAGTGACTTTCTGACTTTTACACGCATATTCCACGCCTTTCGTTACAATTCAGTTATCACATCTTTCGCCATACGCAGTGATTATACGTCATCATTGTGCTTTGTGCTGATCTAATCTCACCCGCCAGACAGCAAAAAGCGATAACGGAGCCCTCCATTATCGCTGTTTGTCTTCAGTTAAAACATGTTTTTCTGTAATTTACTGTAAAACAGAATGTTATGCGGAAATTTTTGCCTCTTCTTCCCTGTCCACCGCGAAACAGGCAATCAGCTGTCCGCCGTAGGATTTAAGCTCCGGACGGAACTGAGTACAGGTGCCAAATGCATGACGGCAGCGGGCGGCAAAGGCGCATCCCGGCGGCGGATTCAGCGGGCTCGGCAGCTCGCCGGTCAGTTTTATCCGCTCACGGCGCTGTGCCGGATTCAGCCTCGGTGTCGCGGAGAGCAGAGCCTGTGTGTAAGGATGGCGAGGATTCTCAAAAATCTGCGCTTTGGTACCTTTTTCCACACAACGTCCCAGATACATCACCATCACATCATCCGCGATATGTTCCACCACAGATAAGTCATGAGAAATAAACACATACGACAGACCCAGCTCATCCTGAAGATCCATCATCAGGTTCAGCACCTGAGCGCGGACGGATACATCCAGCGCGGATACCGGTTCATCGGCAATCACCACATCCGGATCCAGCATCAGCCCCCGGGCAATGGCAATACGCTGGCGCTGACCGCCGGAAAACATATGCGGATAACGGCTGTAATGCTCAGTTTTCAGGCCGACTTTCGCCATCATCGCCAGCACTTTCTCTTTACGCTCTGCCGCGCTGAGGGAGGTATTGATCACCAGCGGCTCTTCCAGAATCTGCCCGACTTTTTTACGCGGATTAAGCGAGCCGTACGGGTTCTGGAACACAATCTGGATTTTCTGCCGCCGCAGTTTCTCCGCATGTTTATCTGCCACCAGCAGATCCTGCCCCTGGTAGAACAGCTCCCCGCCGGTCGGTTTTTCAATCATGGTCAGCAGACGGCCGAGTGTCGATTTCCCGCAGCCGGACTCCCCGACCACCGCCAGGGTTTTCCCGCGATTCAGATCAAACGATACGCCGTCGAGGGCTTTCACCATCCGCTCCGGCGAGAAAAAGCCTTTCTTCACCGGATAATATTTTTTCAGATCACTGACATGTAACAGCGGCTGTGTGGTTTCACTCATGGCCCGGTCTCCCTTCATCATCCAGCGGGGTATGACATTTCACCTGACGCGCCCCGACAGTACGCAGTTCCGGTTCCGTGCTGCGGCATAAATCCGTGGCGTACGGGCAGCGCGGGTTCAGCAGACAGCCCTCAGGCCGGTCATATTTACCGGGCACAACCCCCGGCAGTGATGCCAGACGGCTCTTGTTACCGGCGAATTCCGGCAGTGCCCGTAACAGTGCCTGAGTATACGGATGGCGCGGCGCGCGGAAGATATCCGACGCCTTGCCGGACTCCGCCACCTGCCCCGCATACATCACAATAATGTGGTGAGCGGCTTCCGCCACCAGCGCGAGGTCATGGGTGATCAGCACCAGTGCCATGTTTTCCTGCTGCTGTAACTCCAGCAGCAGTTCAATGATCTGTGCCTGAATAGTCACATCCAGTGCTGTTGTCGGCTCATCGGCAATCAGCAGCTTCGGACGGCAGGCAATCGCCATCGCAATCATCACACGCTGGCTCATCCCGCCGGATAACTGGTGCGGATAGACATCCAGCCGCGATTTCGGATCCGGGATACCGACCAGCGTCAGCAGGTCGATAGTCCGCTGTAACCGGGTTTTCCGGTTGCCGCCCTGGTGAACTTTCAGGGCTTCCATGATCTGATATCCCACGGTATAGCAGGGATTCAGGCTGGTCATCGGATCCTGGAAAATCATTGCCACATCCGCGCCCACCAGCTCGCGCCGCTCTTTTTCCGAGATGGTCAGCAGATGGCGGCCGTCAAACTCAAGGTTATCCGCCATCACCCGGCCCGGGAAATCAATCAGCCCCATAATCGCCAGTGAACTGACGGATTTACCGGAGCCGGATTCCCCGACAATCCCGAGCACTTCACCTTCCTCAACCTGATAGCTGATCCGGTCAACGGCGCGGAATGGCATCTCTTTTTCACCGAAGTGAACAGATAATTTATCAACTGTTAATAACGCCATGTCTGCACCTCTACTGCTTAAGCTTAGGATCAAGGGCATCACGCAATCCGTCGCCCATCAGGTTAAACGCCAGTACCGTCAGTAAAATCGCCAGGCCCGGGAAGGTCACCACCCACCATGCGCTCTGCGTAAACTGTAAAACATCGGACAGCATGGTTCCCCACTCCGGTGTCGGCGGCTGTGCGCCCATCCCGAGGAAACCTAATGCGGCCATGTCCAGAATAGCGTTGGAGAAACCCAGAGATGCCTGCACAATCAGCGGCGCCAGGCAGTTCGGCAGAATATTGACAAACATCTGGCGCACCGGGCCTGCGCCCGCCACCGCAGAAGCGGTCACATAGTCGCGGCTCACTTCCGTCAGCACCGCCGCGCGGGTCAGACGGATATAGTGCGGCAGTGCCACGAAAGTCAGCGCCAGCGAGGCATTAACAATCGACGGACCGAAAATCGCCACCAGCACCAGTGCCAGCAGCAGGCTCGGCAGTGCCAGCATGATATCGACGATACGCATGATCAGGGCATCAACCCAGCCGCCGAAATACCCGGCAGCGAGGCCAATCACCACCCCCAGCAGCAGCGACAGCGCTACCACCAGACAACCGACCAGCAGTGAAAGCCGTGCGCCGTACATCAGGCGCGACAGAATATCGCGGCCGATATCATCAGTACCGAGAATAAACTGCCATGAGCCGCCTTCCTGCCAGACCGGCGGTTGTAATAAATGATCACGGAACTGCTCATCCGGCAGATGCGGGGCGAGCAGCGGGGCAAAAACGGCGATCAGCAGCATCAGCAGAATATAGATCAGGCCGATCAGCGCGCCTTTGTTGCGCCGGAAGTAGTGCCAGAATTCGCGCAGCGGGGAAAGCGGCTCAGGCGCGCGGGTCACGGTAGTATTTGTCGTCTCAGACATTGTGCGCTCCTGTTATTTTTTATGACGGATCCGCGGGTTAACGACGCCGTAGAGTAAATCCACGCACAGGTTAACCAGGATAATCAGAATGGCGATCAGCAGAACGCCGCCCTGCACAACCGGATAGTCGCGGCGCTGAAGGGCATCAATCAGCCAGCGGCCGATACCGGGCCAGGAAAAAATCGTTTCGGTCAGAATCGCCCCGGCCAGCATCACGCCGACCTGTAAGCCGATAACGGTCACCACCGGCAGCAGCGCGTTGCGCAGTGCATGCACCACAATCACGCGGATGCGGCTCAGCCCCTTGGCGCGGGCGGTACGGATATAATCCTCACCCAGCACTTCCAGCATTGCCGAACGGGTCATACGGACAATCACCGCCAGCGGGATGGTACCGAGCACAATGGACGGCAGAATAAGATGCATCACCGCATCATGAAAATCGCCGTCCTCACCCCAGATCAGGGTATCAATCAGCATAAATCCGGTCAGCGGCTGACTGTCGTCGAGGAACACACTGTCCGATAAGCGCCCCGACACCGGTGTCAGATCGAGATTCACCGACACCAGCATGATCAGCATGATGCCCCACCAGAAAATCGGCATGGAATAGCCGGTCAGGGAGACCCCTATAGCGGTATGATCAAAGATTGACCCGCGTTTGACGGCCGCCAGTACCCCGACCGGGATCCCGACAGAAATGGCGAAAATCATGGCACAGGCAGCGAGTTCCAGCGTGGCTTTAAAGCGGGGAACAAACTCTTCCCACACCGGCTGACGGCTCTTCAGAGAGAGGCCGAGGTCACCGTGCAGGACACCGTTGATATAATGAAGGTACTGTTTCCAGTAGGGCTGATCCAGCCCCAGGGCCGCCATCAGTTGAGCGTGGCGTTCAGGGGAAATTCCCCGCTCACCCGCCATGATAGTGACCGGGTCTCCCGGAATCAGATGAACAAATATAAACGTCAGTAACGTGATACCGATAAATGTCGGTATTACCATCCCGACCCGTCGGAGGATAAATTGCAGCATATCCCTGTTTCTCTTGTAATGGCCGCTGACAGCGCTCTGGTCATAAGACCGGACGAAAGGGAGGACTTTCCCTTTATACTCACACGATGAATAATATTGTTTTAGTTATGTGTTCTGCGTCGTCCGTGCAATGCGGTTCGATACAGGGTTGCCGCCTCCCGGAGGAGGCGGCAGACCGGTAACACTCATTTCCGGTTTACTTATTTTTCGATAGACACATTGTCAAAGTGGTGTTTACCCAGCGGATCCACCACATAGCCTTTCACTTCTTTGCGCACCGGCTCAAACACTGTGGAGTGTGCAACGATCAGTGCAGGCGCCTGCTCTTTCATCACTACCTGAGCCTGCTCATACAGCTTGGCGCGCTCTTTCGGATCAGCCGTGGTACGTGCCGGCTGAATGATGTTTTCAAAGGACTGATCACACCATTTCGAGTAGTTAGAACCCTGCTCTTTGGCCGCACAGCTGAAGAGTGTGGCGAAGAAGTTATCCGGATCCCCGTTATCACCGGTCCAGCCCATCATGACAGTCTGAGGCTCACCCGCTTTCGCGCGCTTGAGGTACTCACCCCACTCATAGGTCACAATCTTGGCTTTCACGCCGACTTTCGCCCAGTCTGCCTGGATCATCTCAGCCATACGGCGGGCGTTCGGGTTATACGGACGCTGAACCGGCATCGCCCACAGGTCGATTTCAAAGCCGTTTTCCATACCTGCTTCTTTCAGCAGCGCTTTGGCTTTTTCCGGATCATACGGATAGTCTTCAATGCTGTTGTTGTAGCCCCACATGGTCGGCGGGATCAGGTTTTTCGCTTTCTGGCCTGCGCCCTGATACACCGCGTCAATGATGGCATCTTTATTAACTGCCATATTCAGTGCCTGACGTACTTTGACGTTATCCAGCGGTTTTTTCGTGACGTTATAGGAGAGATAGCCGACGTTCAGGCCCGGCTGCTCTTTCAGGACAATGTTTTTATCTTCACGCATACGCTCCAGGTCTGCCGGGTTCGGGTACGGCATTACCTGACACTCGTTTTTCTGCAGTTTGGCGTAACGGACAGAGGCATCCGGGGTGATGGAGAAGACCAGGCGGTCAATTTTCGGTTTGCCGTTCCAGTAATCGTCATTGGCTTTATACAGGATACGGGAATCTTTCTGGTACTGCTGCAACACAAACGGCCCGGTGCCGATCGGGTTCAGGTCGACTTTCTCCGGTGTACCGGCTTTCAGCATCTGATCGGCATATTCAGCGGAAAGAATGGAGGCGAAGTCCATCCCGAGGTTTGCCAGGAACGGCGCTTCAGAGCGGCTCAGCTGAAAACGGACAGTGTTGTCATCGACCTTCTCAACTTTATCGATGATTTTATCCATATCCATGCCGCTGAAATATTCATAACTACCGCCGGAGACCTTGTGATACGGGTTATCCGGGTTTTTCTGGCGGTCGAAGGTAAAGACCACATCATCCGCATTGAAATCACGGGTTGGTTTGAAATCCTTGCTGCTGTGGAATTTCACCCCTTTGCGCAGATGGAACGTATAGGTTTTTCCGTCTTCGCTCACATCCCAGGATTCCGCCAGGCCCGGCTCCAGCTCTGTGGTACCGGCTTTAAACTCCACCAGCCGGTTATACAGCGGCACAGAGCTGGCATCATAAGTGGTTCCCGAAGTGAACAGCTGCGGGTTAAACCCTTCCGGTGATCCCTCAGAACAAAAAACCAGCGTTCCCGCCGCATTAACACTGGCGGATACCGCCAGAGCAACCAGTGTAATACCCAGCTTCGCAAATCCTGTCTTACGTTTGGCGCTTCTCATCATCATTATCTCCGCCTGTCGTTGAATGTCGTGTTTGCTCTGTCGTCCGGCAGTGCCGGACCACAAATTTCAGTTTGTTTATTATTTTCTGACACTTCACTAAATCAACTGTCACAGAGGCAGTCAATACTATTGACTATGGACGATGACTACACATAAAACACACAAATCAAACGTTTTGATAACAAAAACAGCTAAAATGTTTGAACGGGTGCACAACTGAGCATTTATTCAGCTGCCGGATAAAACGTTCACAGAATAAACAGCTAATAAAAATTATCCGGATTTTGTGACTGAATGCTTAATTACTGCGCGATTATTTTGTCTGATATCACTGTCACAGTGTTTTCCGTTGCACATTTTGCCACAACTGCCGCTGTAATCCGCACCCTGCCTGATATACAGCGGTACTATCACGTACTGAAATCAAACCGGTCCTCAGTAACTGACACTGACAGAAAATCCTCCCGCCGGTGAAAAGGCCCGTACACGTTCCGCTTCTTTCAGCGGCAGACCGGCAAAGACCTGATAGCTCAGTGATTTATAAAACCCCTTCATCCCGATCTCCGTACCCGCCAGACTATGAGATCGCGCACCTCCGGAAATTTTTGCCCCCGGCAGCCCGGCATCTGCTGCCAGATACAGATTATGTCCCGGCAATACCTGCTGCCAGACCACCTCATTACGGCTGATAAAAGCCCGCGCGGCGCTCATGCTGTGGGAAAACGGATAGCCGCGTACCGAATAACGGCCACTCAGGGATTCATAATCCATCTCATCTGCTTTATCTGCATTAATAAAGCCGCGCATAACGCCTTCATAATAAAACGGCTGACTGGCAAGGCGGAACGGTACTGTCAGTGTTGTTTCTGCCATCAGCTGCCGGGTCGGTTTCAGCTTTTTTTCTGTTACCGGCAGCGCACCAAAGCGGTTCAGTGAATGCTTATACTGCACCTGATACTGCAAGGTGAAATCCGGCAGATACCAGCGGTGATTCAGTCCGGTATTCCAGTAAACAGACCGGCGCTCAGGCAATATCAGCGGCGCATGTCCGAGTGTGACATGCCGGGTTACCGCAGAAATGCCGCTGCTGAGGGTGAGATCATGTGCCGGAGTCAGAAGGAGCTTACGGCCGAAGCTCAGATCCAGCGTTTTGCTGCGGGTAAAATAGTCCAGTGATCCCCGGTATACCGGGTATTGCTGCTTCTGCTCACTGTAACTGCCGCCTGCGGTAAATTCCCAGTACCGGAAAGGGATCCGGTACTGGCCATAAATAAATTTCACCCCGGCGGAATGGTCGCGGTCCATATCCCGCAGGGTATAAATAAACAGGCGGTCATACAGCTGTAACGAATTTTCAAGACTGAGCCGGTTAGTTATCTGCCTGCTGCCGGTTGACGGGCTACCGTAGTTGCTGATTTCAAGTGAGCCGCTGATGCTGCGTTTTTTCTGCCGGGTAATGGTGATGATGCTGTTGCCGGGGTTCTGCGGATCAGGTTCAACGGCAGCCTGAGCCCCCAGACCGGGCAATTGATTCAGATGGGACATTCCCAGTTCAGTATCACGGATATTCAGCTGTCCGTCTGCCCGCTGCGGGAAAATCAGGTTCAGCCCGAAATGCTCATCTCCGCTCTCTTTATCGCGGTAGCCGCTCAGATAACCGGGCAGATAGTGAAGTGTCAGGGTACCGTCGCTGACATTCTGCGGCGGCACACTGATTTGTGCTGTGATAAAACCGGCCTGATGCACCACCGACTCCAGTGTCATTACCGCTTCTGCCATCTGTTCTGATGTCAGACAGTGTCCGGTAATGCTTTTTTCAAATTCATCAGCCAGATAAGAAGGCTCAATTGATTCACGCTGCTTAATCACCACCTCTGACAGTATGGCGCAGAAGGCCGGAGAAACCGGCGGAGAAGAAGTGTAAGTGCTGCCCCATGCGCAGCCACAGGCCGCCGCCATCACAGCAGCAGCCGCTGTTTTTTTTATCATGTATCCGTCCGTCTGATGAAATCCTTTCAGCGGGCAGTTAAACGGATAACAGAAAACAGCGATATCAAAAAAGCGGCGGAATTTTTGAAAGTAACAGAAGAGGAAAAATGGCAGATGCTGAAAAGCAAAAAACCCTGCTGTAAAAGCAGGGTTTTTCTTAATATGGTCGGCGAGATAGGATTCGAACCTACGACCCACTGGTCCCAAACCAGTTGCGCTACCAAGCTGCGCTACTCGCCGAAAGCGGGATGGATATTACTGCCGGAAAGGCTAAACGTCAAGAGCAGAAACCGGAATTTTTTGTTTTTCACCCCATTATTTTTATTTCGCCGGTTTATCAGCCAAATTTCTGTTTTTTATCCGCTTATTGGTAAACGGTATGTTTTTTATTTGCTATCGGAATGCTGAAAACTGACAAAAAATAACCACTCTGTTTATATCTGCTGTCAGCGACTTTATTTATCCTGCCCGTGGATTTTATACCTCAGCAACAACCAGGGAGTGGTTATGCCAAAAATAGTAAAGCTGTCCGTTATCAGCAGTGCCCTTTTCCTCGCTCAGTTCGCCTCTGCAACGGATATTACCGTTAATCCTGTATCATCAGAGACGACTCAGATCGTCCGTCAGGGGAGCAACACCACCATCAATATCGCACCGGCAAACACGCAAGGTGTTTCTTATAATGCCTATGATAAGTTTAACGTCGGCAAGCATGGTGTGGTATTTAATAACCGCGAATCCGGCGCCGGAATAATTATTAACGAGGTGCTTTCAACCGAAAAATCACAACTGCGCGGCAATATGCATGTGGATGGCCAAAAAGCCCATCTCATTATCGCTAACCCGAACGGTATTGCCTGTAACGGGTGCAGTGTTTCCGGCGCGGATCAGTTAACACTGACCGGCGGAAAAATAGTATTCTCTCTGGACGGAGAATTACTGGGTTATCACAATAGTAAAAATAACAGCAACATTCGCATTAGTAACACCACTGAAAATGCGTTTTCTTCCGTAAACAAATTCAATGTGATTGCTGAAAACATCACTATTCGTAACAGTGAAATCAGTACGCCCAATCTGGTGATGTTCAGCGGCCATGAATTAGTAAAATATTCACCAGATACAGTCCGGGGTTTGGAAGCCTTACCCGGCAGCAGTGGTACACAAAAAAGTAAACTGACTATCAGCAAAGACAGCCATATTAAAACGGATAATATGTATATCAGTACAAATAACACTGATATAAAAAATCACGGTATGATTACAGTTGGTGATGCACAAAAGCAACATGCTGTGAATAGTCAACTGACGTTGGATTTGGTCAATTCACACCTGATGAATGGCAGCAAAGGTAATATCCGTGTAACTGATGCGGATTCAATCCTGGAAAACAGCCAGATTACCAACAACGGCAATATCAATATTGATAACAAACATAAAATGCTGGCAATAGGCAGCGCTGTTATCCATAACAAAGGAAATATGTCATCAGATATCACCGAAATTACCAGTTTGAATAATGTTAAATCCGGTGTTGGTATTAATAACTATGGCAATCTGACAGGCAGTTTATTGGTTAAAGCAAATCAAATCGCATTTAACAATAAAAAATATCTGGAAGCATTGGATATATCTGCAGATAGTGATGTTCTTGCCTATATTAATGATGGCGAGATAATGAATGAAACAGCTAAGTTCAGAGCTTATGAACTCTATCATTCAGGTAATGGAAAAATCACATCCGTGCCTGTATTTGAATCTGAGATAAAAAAACCACTTCAGTAAAAAGAAAGCCCGGCATTGCCGGGCTTTTAGCTCTTTCACCGGTTACTGCAACAGCGAAATATCCGCAACACCCAGGAACAGGTTGCGCAGTTCATTTAATAATGTCAGACGGTTACGGCGGATATTGTCATCCTTATCCATCACCATCACACTATCAAAGAACGCATCCACTGCTTCACGCAGAGAGGCCAGTTCAGTCAGTGCTTCCTGATATTTGCCTTCCGCATAGAGCGGTGCCAGCTGCGTTTTCAGGTCAGTCACATAGGCTGCCAGGCGGATCTCTTCCGGTGCATTCATTAATGACGCCAGAACGGTATCATTCAGTGCATCATCACTCTTCGACAGAATGTTGGAAACACGCTTGTTAGCAGCGGCCAGAGCAGCGGCTTCCTCCAGTGTACGGAAGTGAGTGACCGCTTTCATGCGGGCATCAAAGTCTGCCGGACGGGTCGGACGACGCGCCAGAACTGCCTGGATAGTATCAATCGCATAACCCTGCTCCTGATACCATGCACGGAAACGGCCTAACATGAAATCAACCACATCAGTGACCACATTCGCGTTCGTCAGCTTATCACCATACAGGCGGACCGCTTCCTGTGTCAGTGTTTCCAGGTCAAGGTTGTAACCTTTCTCAACGATGATACGCAGCACGCCGAGTGCGGCACGGCGCAGAGCAAACGGGTCTTTATCCCCTTTCGGATGCTGGCCGATACCGAAGATCCCCGCCAGGGTATCCATTTTGTCAGCAATCGCCAGAGCATCAGACACCGGCGTTGACGGCAGGTTATCACCGGCATAACGCGGCTGATACTGCTCTTTCAGCGCCAGTGCCACGTCTTCGGATTCACCGTCATGGCGTGCATAGTGCATGCCCATCACACCCTGGGTGTCCGTGAACTCAAAGACCATGTTGGTCATCAGGTCACATTTGGCCAGCAGGCCCGCACGGGTGGCGTGATTCACATCCGCGCCAATCTGACCGGCAATCCAGCCTGCGAGCGCTTCAAGGCGATCAGTTTTATCACGCAGTGTACCCAGTTGCTGCTGGAACAGAACCGTGCTCAGGCGCGGCAGGTTATCTTCCAGACGCTTTTTGCAGTCGGTTTTGAAGAAGAACTCAGCATCCGCCAGACGAGGACGGACGACTTTTTCGTTACCTGCGATGATCTGCGACGGGTCAGAAGACTCGATATTGGCGACAAAGATAAAGTTCGGCATCAGGTTGCCGTTTTTGTCGTAAACCGGGAAGTATTTCTGGTCACCTTTCATAGTGTAAACCAGCGCTTCAGACGGAACCGCGAGGAATTTTTCCTCGAATTTCGCTGTCAGCACAACCGGCCATTCCACCAGTGAAGTGACTTCTTCCAGCAGGCTGTCAGTCAGGTCTGCCACGCCGCCCAGTGCCAGTGCTGCTTTTTCCGCATCACGTTTGATCATAGCTTTACGGGCATCGTAATCCGCCATCACTTTACCGCGGGTTTCCAGAATTGCCGGATACTCGTCTGCGTGTGCGATAGTAAATTCCGCTTCACCCATAAAACGGTGACCACGGATAACACGGTCAGAGGTTATCCCAAGGACTTCACCCGGAATAACATCCGCGCCCATCAGCATCGTGACGGTATGAACCGGACGCACAAAGTGAGTCTCTTTATCACCCCAGCGCATCAGTTTCGGGATAGGCAGTTTTGCCAGCGCACGGCTGACCATATCTGCCAATAATTCTTTGGCTTTATTCCCTTTTTCCACCGCGCGGTACAGCAGCCATTCACCTTTGTCAGTGACCATGCGATCAGCCTGATCGACAGTGATCCCGCAACCGCGTGCCCAGCCTTCCGCCGCTTTGGTCGGTTTGCCTTCGGCATCAAATGCCTGGGCAATAGCAGGGCCGCGCTTTTCCACTTCGCGATCAGCGGCAGATTCCGCCAGACCGGCAATTTTTACCGCCAGGCGGCGTGGTGCGGCATACCAGGTCACATCACCGTGAGTCAGGTTAGCAGCAGCCAGTTCTGCAGTCAGGTTGGCCGCAAAAGATTCAGCAAGAGAACGAAGCGCCTTCGGCGGTAACTCTTCTGTGCCGATTTCCGTCAGGAAAGTCTGTTGTGTCATGACAGCCTCTTAGTTCTTTTTACACATCGGGAAGCCCAGTGCCTCACGGGAGGCATAGTAAGCTTCGGCAACGGCTTTGGTCAGGGTACGGATGCGCAGGATATAACGCTGACGTTCCGTCACCGAAATCGCTTTGCGCGCATCAAGCAGGTTGAAAGAGTGAGCCGCTTTCAGAATACGCTCGTAGGCCGGTAACGGCAGCGGAGTTTCCAGTGCCAGCAGGGACTGTGCTTCTTTCTCATACTGTTCGAAACAGGTGAATAAGAAGTCCACATCGGCGTATTCAAAGTTATACGTGGATTGCTCAACTTCGTTCTGATGATAGATATCACCATAGGTGGTTTTGCCCAGCGGGCCGTCACACCAGACCAGATCGTAAACGCTGTCCACGCCCTGGATGTACATCGCCAGGCGCTCGAGACCGTAAGTGACTTCCCCGGTAACCGGTTTGCACTCCAGTCCGCCGACCTGCTGGAAGTAAGTAAACTGTGTAACTTCCATGCCGTTCAGCCAGACTTCCCAGCCTAATCCCCAGGCACCCAGTGTCGGGTTTTCCCAGTTATCCTCAACAAAACGGATGTCATGAACCGTCGGGTCAATACCCAGCTCTTTCAGGGAGCCGAGATACAGCTCCTGGATGTTATCCGGAGACGGTTTGATGATGACCTGAAACTGATAGTAGTGCTGCAGGCGGTTCGGGTTTTCCCCGTAACGGCCGTCCGTCGGACGACGGGATGGCTGCACATAGGCCGCCGCAATCGGCTCCGGCCCTAACGCTCTCAGACACGTCATCGGGTGTGAAGTGCCGGCGCCGACTTCCATGTCCAGTGGTTGAACAATGGTACAGCCCTGGCGCGCCCAGTAATCCTGTAATGTCAGGATAAGACCCTGGAAGGTTTTGGTATCAAACTTTTGCATGTTGGATCCGCACGCGAGAAAATGAATAATAAAATAAAAGTCATTCAGTATACCCTCTGACCGCCGGACTATACAGCGCTTCTCCGATCTTTTTCCGCCCGGATCGAAAAACCGGTAATATACCCGTTTACATGGATATTTATCCAGTATAAATTAACCGGAAAGCCGTCTTCCGGGAGAACACAATGTCACTGTCCGCCGCTGCTCAGACCCGCTGTGCCTGGGTTACTGATGACCCGCTCTATATTCAGTACCATGACACCGAATGGGGTGTCCCCGAGCGTGATAACCATAAATTATTTGAGATGATCTGCCTTGAAGGCCAGCAGGCGGGTCTTTCCTGGCTGGTGATCCTGAAAAAGCGTGAAAATTACCGGCAGTCGTTCTTTCAGTTTGATCCGGAAAAAGTGGCGGCCATGACAGAAGCCGATGTGGACAAACTGATGCAAAACCCGGGAATTGTCCGCCAGCGGGCGAAAATCAATGCCATTATCAGTAATGCAAAAGCCTACCTGGCGATGCAGGAGGCCGGTGAAGATTTCAGTGATTTTTTGTGGAATTTCACCGGTAACACGCCGCTGATTAACCACTATACAGACAGCAGCACCATCCCTGCGGATACCCCGCTGTCCCATGCTCTGGCAAAAGCACTGAAAAAACGCGGGTTTAAATTCTGCGGGCCGGTTATCTGTTATTCCTTTATGCAGGCCGTCGGCATGATTGATGATCATCTGCCGCACTGTTGCAGCCGCCGTTAAAAAAATCCCCGTTATGTGGTAAGTACATAACGGGGTAAAGGTATAACGAGGACTTTGGATCTGTTAACTGACATCACCGGCCGGCATAAAGCACAAGGCATTTACCTCACACCGTTCAGTAATGCGTCCCAGTTTACCCGCAAGTGCCTCCGGTAATGGCTGTAATAATCCTGCTATTATCATTGTATTAGCGCCGACAAACCGCACTGTTCAATAAATTCAGTCACACTTTCTGACAGATAATTCCGCCGGTTCTGTTAAAACAATTCCACGGGGGTGGTACCCTTTGCCTGTGATCTGCGTGTTTTACCGGTGACGATTTGCCGGTGATCATTTTCCGGTGACAGCACTCACGTTCCGCCGTTAAACGGAAATCCGGATCACACAAAAAAACAAAAACTTCTCAGTACACTCTATTTATGGAATAGTACGCCGGTCGGGTGAAATAATTACCGGTACCCGCCCGCTGTATATGCAGGGACATGTTATGACACGCAAATGTATGATAATAAGCGGATTGCTGGGACTGAGTACGATACTCAGCGGCTGCTCAAGTATTATGACCCGGACCGGCCCGACAGAGGGCTACTATCCCGGCACCAAAAACAGTATCGCCATGTTGCAGGATGACGAAACCGGCTGGGTAATGAAGCCGATTGTCGCCATTGACCTGCCCTTCTCCGCTGTCCTCGATACCCTTCTGGCTCCGGTCGATTATGCCACCGGCGGCAAAGACAACAGTGAGTCATCCCCTGCGGAACGGGTAAAACGCCTGGAAGCAGCGGAAACCGCCCATAACGCCCCGGCACCATTGCCGCAGGAGTAATCTGCCGCCGTTACAGCCCGGTGTCTGCCACCCAGATTTGCTGCCAGCCGTTTGTGCGGCGCAGAAATGCCACCCGGCTGTTATCCGGTGAAAACACCACCGCATCCCCTGACACCGGTTCTGCCGATGGTGCCGTCACCGCGCAGCATACCCCGGTTTCAGCACAACACACCATGACCAGTCCTTTACGGACAAAAGCCAGATACCGCCCGGTGCTGTCCCAGCTGAATGCAGATTCAATACTGTCACTGCCGGAAGTGACCTGATGCACCTCACCGCCCAGCGGGGAAATCGTCCACAACTGAACAATTCCCTGATCGTCCTGCATCAGAAACGCAATTTTGTCGCCCTGCGGTGAGCTGCGCAGCCAGAAGCGCGGCTGTTTTGCCAGCCCCGGATACCGGCGATGATGAGTAAATGTCAGCCGCGTCTGGCTGACACCGGCCGGCGGAGCAGGCATCGTACTGTCAGTTCCCTCAAGCGGCAAATCGCCGGCAACGGTATAATCTTCAGGCCGTTCCGGCAGATCGAGACGGAAAATCTCCGGGATCACCTCACCGTTTTCTGACCGGGTATCCCCGATAAACGCAATCGCCCGCCGCTGACGGGAGCCGTCTGCCCGCAGATACCCCTGCTCACCAATCCAGCCCTCTTCGTATGCCCGGCTGATTTCATCACTGCCGGGCTGCGGCGCCGGAGTTGTCCGCGAGACCACACAGCAAAAAAATTCTCCGTCATATTCACGCGGGTGATGTTTCCCGCTGCATACCGGATGCAGCGGAACCGCCACCGCCACATTACGCAGATCCAGCACCGGATCCCGCTCGTGCAGTACATGGTCGTTATAAGTAAAACTCAGCCATTCCCCGTCCGGGCTGAACACATGCACATGTGTACCACCGCGCAGAGCGCCGGGCTGATAAGGCGGCGTAATACAGAAAGCATCAATATTGTGTGCAACACCCGGTACATCATCACTGACCATCACCCCCTGACGATGATGGAAATCATACTGCCACTGCGGATCCGGGTTCAGCGGCCCGCGGATAAAGGCATACCGCACCGGCAACTGCGGGCTGACAGTCACCACACCCACACAGGCCCCGGCGGTTCCCCGGTAAATTTCACGGATTTCTGTTGTATTCACATGAATTTTTTCTATCGTTTTACCGATAAACGAAGACCCCTGAGGGCGGACATCATAAACCAGCCATTGGCTATCCGGCGTCCATACATTAATATTAGTAAGCTGATGATGACGGGGTGTTGTTGTTATCTGATATTCATTCATTAGAGTGATACTCTCTTTTTATACCATCAGTTCGGATAACCTCAGGTAATCCAATTGGGTCAGACTAAAAAAACTCAGTCGAGACTTTCGGCTGTGCTGACTATGCTAACCTTCCGATAAACCGGCAATGATAAGACTATGTTACTCAGTATCCTGTACATTATTGGTATTACCGCTGAAGCCATGACCGGAGCACTGGCCGCCGGCCGCCGGAAAATGGATGTTTTCGGCGTAATTATTATCGCCTCCGCCACTGCTATCGGCGGCGGATCTGTCCGCGATATGCTGCTGGGCCATTACCCGCTGGGCTGGGTAAAACATCCTGAATATATTATTACGGTTGCCTGTGCTGCCGTTATTACTATCTGGGTTGCGCCGATGATGAAGCATCTGCGCCGCCTTTTCCTGATCCTGGATGCTATCGGGCTGATGGTATTTTCCATTATCGGCGCTCAGATAGCACTCGATATGAACTACGGGCCGATCATTGCGGCTATTGCCGCCGTTATCACCGGTGTTTTCGGTGGTGTGCTGCGCGATATGCTGTGTAACACCATTCCGCTGGTTTTCCAGAAAGAATTATATGCCGGTATCTCCTTTGCCGCTGCCTGGCTCTATATGGGATTACTGTTTTACACGCCGCTGCCGCGCGATGCCGTCATTATTATTACCCTGGTGGCCGGCCTGACGTCCCGGTTAATTGCCATCCGCTACCGCCTCGGGTTACCGGTCTTTAATTACGAAAATCAGGATTAACGGCAATAACCGCTCACCCGGAACCGGACAATACCGGTTCCGGTTCTGCTTATCTGCCCTGTTTGTCTGTTTTTTCCTGTTGTCCCGCACTGTCATGTAACTGACGGGTATATGCATACATTTTTATTCCGCCGGTGCGGAAAAATGAAACATCCGTATTCATCTGCCCGGAAAAATAAGAAATTTTCAGCAGATAATCACCTGAACGCTGCATGTCGCTGCGCGTGTGTGTATACTATATGCGGGGATTTATTCCCCGAGGCTTTTTCAACCCCCAATCAGACAAGACATCAACAATGACCCAAGGTACGTTATATATTGTCTCTGCGCCGAGTGGTGCGGGAAAATCGAGTCTTATTCAGGCATTACTGAAAACACAGCCTTTATATGACACCCAGGTTTCTGTTTCGCACACCACCCGTGGTATCCGCCCGGGCGAAGTGCACGGAGAGCATTATTTCTTCACCACTGAAGATGAATTCAAAAGCATGATCGGCCGTAATGAGTTTCTCGAACATGCCTGTGTCTTCGGAAATTACTACGGAACCGCCCGTAAAACAGTGGAAGATATCCTGAACTCCGGTGTTGATGTATTTCTTGATATTGACTGGCAGGGAGCCCGCCAGATCCGGGAACAGATGCCGGCAGCCCGCAGTATCTTTATTCTGCCGCCGTCCCGTGAGGAATTGCTGCGCCGCCTGCGCGGCCGTGGTCAGGACACTGACGAAGTCATTGCCGGACGTATGGCACAGGCGGTCAGTGAAATGCAGCACTATGGCGAGTACGATTATCTGATTGTGAACGATGATTTTAATGTCGCGCTGACCGATTTACAGACGATTATCCGTGCGGAACGTCTGCGTTCAGGTCGCCAGGTTCAGCGACATGATGCTTTAATCGCCAAATTATTGGCACAGTGATACAACTTTCAGTATCATGCCGAGTCATTTATTTATCTGTGGAGTAGCACACCTATGGCACGCGTAACAGTCCAGGACGCAGTAGAAAAAATTGGTAACCGTTTTGACCTCGTATTAGTGGCAGCACGCCGTGCGCGTCAGTTACAGGCCGGCGGCAAAGAGCCTCTGGTTCCGGAAGAAAACGATAAAGTCACCGTGATCGCCCTGCGCGAAATCGAAGAAAATCTGATCAACGGCCAGATCCTTGACGCCCGTGAGCGCCAGGAACAACAGGAGCAGGAAGCTGCTGAAATGCAAGCGGTTTCTGCAATCGCCGAAGGACGTCGTTAAGTTAAGGTAGGTCTGCCTTGTACCTGTTTGAAAGCCTGAACCATATTGTTAAGGATTATCTGCCGAAAGAGCAGATTGATCTGTTAAAACAAGCCTATATCGTTGCGCGGGATGCTCACGAAGGGCAGACCCGCTCCAGTGGCGAACCGTATATTACCCATCCGGTCGCTGTTGCCTGTATCCTGGCCGAGATGCGTCTCGACCTCGAAACACTGATGGCAGCACTGCTGCACGACGTTATTGAAGATACGCCTGCCACCTTTCAGGATATTGAACAACTGTTCGGCACCACGGTTGCCGGGCTGGTGGAAGGGGTATCGAAGTTAGACAAACTGAACTTCCGCGATAAAAAAGAAGCTCAGGCTGAAAACTTCCGCAAAATGGTCATGGCGATGGTGAAAGACATCCGTGTCATTCTCATCAAGCTGGCAGACCGCACGCATAACATGCGCACGCTCGGGTCTCTGCGTCCCGATAAGCGTCGTCGTATTGCGCGCGAAACCCTTGAAATCTACAGTCCTCTGGCTCACCGTCTCGGTATTCACCATATCAAAACGGAGCTTGAGGAGCTGGGATTCGAAGCCCTTTACCCGAACCGCTACCGCGTCATCAAAGAAGTGGTGAAAGCCGCGCGCGGCAACCGTAAAGAGATGATCCAGAAGATTTTATCCGAAATCGAAGGGCGTCTGACGGAAGCCGGGATCAGCTGCAAAGTCAGCGGACGGGAAAAACATCTCTACTCCATCTACCGGAAAATGCACCTGAAAGAGCAGCGTTTTCACTCGATCATGGACATTTATGCATTTCGCGTGATTGTAAGCACTGTCGACACCTGTTACCGCGTATTAGGTCAGGTTCACGGCCTGTACAAGCCGCGTCCCGGCCGCGTCAAAGATTATATCGCCATCCCGAAAGCCAACGGCTATCAGTCATTACACACCTCCCTTATCGGCCCTCACGGGGTGCCGGTGGAAGTGCAGATCCGGACCGAAGATATGGATCAGATGGCGGAAATGGGGGTGGCAGCACACTGGGCTTATAAAGAGCACGGTGAATCCGGCACTACCGCACAGGTGCGTGCCCACCGCTGGATGCAGAGCCTGATAGAACTTCAGCAAAGCACCGGCAACACCTTTGAATTTATTGAGAGCGTGAAATCCGATCTCTTCCCGGATGAAATTTATGTCTTCACGCCGGAAGGCCGGATTGTGGAGTTGCCGACCGGCGCCACCCCGGTGGATTTCGCCTATGCCGTGCATACGGACATCGGCCACTCCTGTGTCGGCGCGCGCGTTGACCGCCAGCCGTATCCGCTCTCCCAGCAACTGACCAGCGGACAAACCGTTGAAATTATTACCGCACCGGGCGCACGGCCGAATGCCGCGTGGCTGAACTTTGTTGTCAGCTCAAAAGCCCGGGCGAAAATCCGTCAGTTACTGAAAAACCTCAAAAGGGATGATTCTGTCAACCTGGGCCGCCGTCTGCTCAACCATGCACTCGGTAACGGCCGTAAGATCACAGATATCCCTCAGGAAAATATCAGCCGTGAGCTGGTGCGGATGAAACTGGCGACTCTGGATGACCTGCTGGCGGAAATCGGCCTGGGGAATGCCATGAGTGTGGTGGTTGCCCGTAACCTGCTGAACGAGCCGGAAAGTAATACCGAAGAGAGCACCACCCGCAAGCTGCCGATCAAAGGCGCGGACGGAGTGCTTATCACCTTCGCCAAATGCTGCCGTCCGGTACCGGGTGACCCGATTATCGCCCATATCAGTCCGGGTAAAGGGCTGGTTATCCACCATGAATCCTGCCGTAATATCCGCGGATATGAAAAAGAGCCGGAAAAATTCATGGCTGTTGAGTGGGATAATGATATCGACACCGATTTTATTGCTGAAATCAAAGTGGATATGTTTAACCACCAGGGCGCACTGGCTAACCTGACTGCCGCAATTAATGATGCCAACTCCAGTATTCAGAGCATGAATACCGAGGAGAAAGATGGCCGCGTTTACTGCGCCTTTATCCGCCTGACCGCAAAAGACCGTATCCAGCTTGCGAATATTATGCGTAAGATCCGCATTATGCCGGATGTCCTGCGCGTCAGCCGTAACCGGAATTAATCACACGGTATGAATTCCCAACGTTATGAGCGCATCTGCCGGATGATGGCGATGCGCCAGCCTGACCTCACCCTGTGTCTCGAGGAAGTGCATAAGCCGCACAATGTCTCCGCCGTGATCCGCAGTGCGGATGCAGTCGGTATCCATGATCTGCATGCGGTCTGGCCGGAAAAAATCAAAACGCTGGTCTCTTCCGCCGCCGGCAGCAACAGCTGGGTGAATGTGCATAACCACGACACACTCGCTGATGCCGTGACCCTCCTGAAATCACAGGGTATGCAGATTCTTGCCACTCATCTGTCTGACAGCGCGGTGGATTTCCGGGCGATCGATTTTACCCGCCCGAACTGCATTATCATGGGCTCGGAGAAAACCGGCATATCTCAGGAAGCCATCCGGCTGGCAGATCAGCATATTATGATCCCGATGTCCGGCATGGTACAGTCACTGAATGTGTCTGTTGCCGCCGCCGTGATCCTCTATGAGGCACAACGCCAGCGTGAAGCTGCCGGTCTCTATGAGCATCCCCGTTGTGCCCTGGCACAGGATGAACAGCAGCGCCTGCTGTTTGAACGCGGTTATCCGGTGCTGGCCCAGGTCGCCCGCGAGAAAAAACTGCCCCGTCCGCAGATTGATGAACAGGGTCATATTATTGCGCCGGACAGCTGGTGGGCTGCCATGCAACAGAAGAAACCATCCGCCTGATACGAAACGGAGCAGAAAATGAAAGGTCAACTGCTTGATGCTATCCCACTCACGACTTTACACGGCGTCGGGGCCGGGCAGGCAGGCAAACTGGCCGGTATCGGTCTGCACACCCTTCAGGATCTGCTTTTCCATCTGCCGCTGCGTTATGAAGACCAGACCCGGCTTTATACCATTACCGATCTGTTACCCGGGATTTATGCCACCGTCAGCGGCGAAGTGCTGCGCACCGATGTGGTCTTTGGCCGCAAGCGGATGATGACCTGCCAGATAAGCGACGGTACCGGCATCTTAACCCTGCGTTTCTTTAACTTTTCAGCGGCGATGAAAAATGCGCTGGTGGCCGGAAAACAGGTCACCGCTTACGGTGAAATCCGGCGCGGCAAAAATGGCCCGGAGATTTTCCACCCCGAATACAAAGTCCGCCAGAGTGATACTTCCGTTGAATTACAGGAAACACTCACCCCTATCTACCCGACCACCGAAGGTGTCCGCCAGGCCACACTCCGCAAACTGCTCGATCAGGCGCTGGAGTTGCTCGATACCTGCGCCATTAATGAATTACTGCCGCCGGAACTGACCCGCTCTATGATGAGCCTGCCGCAGGCGCTGAAAACGCTGCACCGGCCACCGGCGGATACACAGCTTGCCGAACTGGAAAGCGGGCAGCATCCGGCACTGAAACGGATTGTGCTGGAAGAACTGCTGGCGCATCACCTCAGCATGCTGGCGGTCAGAGCAGGGGCACAGCGTTATCACGCACTGCCGCTGTCACCGCAGGAAACACTGAAAAATCAGTTTCTGGCACAACTTCCCTTCTCACCAACCAATGCCCAGCAGCGCGTGGTGGCGGAAATAGAGCAGGATCTGGAAAAACCGGTACCGATGATGCGCCTGATTCAGGGGGATGTCGGCTCAGGGAAAACGCTGGTCGCCGCGCTGGCGGCACTTCGCGCTATCGCACACGGCAGACAGGTGGCGCTGATGGCACCGACAGAATTGCTGGCTGAACAACACGCCTGTACTTTCCGTCAGTGGCTGGAGCCGCTGGGTATCAGTGTCGGCTGGGGTGCCGGGGAACAGAAAGGCAAGGCACGACAGGCACAGGAAGACGCCATTGCTGCCGGTGATGTGGCCATGGTTATCGGCACACACGCCATTTTTCAGGAACATATCCGTTTTCATTCCCTGGCGCTGGTGATTATCGATGAACAACACCGCTTTGGTGTCCACCAGCGGCTGGCATTGTGGGAAAAAGGCGAACAGCAGGGATTCCATCCACATCAGCTGATCATGACCGCCACGCCGATCCCGCGTACTCTGGCCATGACTGCCTATGCAGATCTCGATACCTCGGTTATCGACGAACTGCCGCCCGGCAGAACCCCGGTGACCACGGTGGCGATTCCGGACAGCCGCCGCCATGAGATTATTGAGCGGGTGCGCAATGCCTGTCAGGATGAAAAACGTCAGGCTTACTGGGTCTGTACCCTGATCGATGAATCGGATTTGCTGGAAGCCCAGGCGGCTCAGGTCACGTTTGATGAGCTGTCCGCCACGCTACCGGATCTGCGGGTCGGGATGGTTCACGGCCGCATGAAACCGGCAGAAAAACAGGCGGTAATGGCACAGTTTAAGGCCGGTGAGCTGGATCTGCTGGTTGCCACCACGGTGATTGAAGTCGGGGTGGATGTACCGAACGCCAGCCTGATGATTATCGAAAACCCGGAACGGTTCGGGCTGGCACAGCTGCATCAGCTGCGCGGCCGGGTCGGGCGCGGCTCTGCGGTCTCCCACTGTGTGCTGCTGTATAAAACCCCGCTCACCCAGACAGCAAAACTGCGTCTTCAGGTACTGCGGGACAGCAACGACGGCTTTGTTATCGCGCAGAAAGACCTGGAAATCCGCGGGCCGGGGGAACTGCTCGGCACACGCCAGACCGGCAATGCGGAATTTAAAGTGGCGGATTTACTGCGCGACCAGGGCATGCTGCCGGAAGTACAGCGCGTTGCACGGCATCTGCACCAAAACTATCCGGAACAGGCAAAAGCCCTGATAGAACGCTGGCTGCCGGAACGCACACAATACACCAACGTATAACGAAAAAAGCCACCCGGAGGGGTGGCTTGCCTGCTTTAAGAACTGTTCTGTTACCCGCCCGCAGCCGGGAAGATAGGTAACGCCAGGAAGAACGGAATAACCAGTGCGTTAATCAGATCCAGGAAGAACGCCCCCACCATCGGTACCACCAGGAAGGCCACATGGGAAGGACCGAAGCGATCAGTTACCGCCTGCATGTTGGCAATCGCGGTTGGTGTCGCGCCCATCCCGAAGCCACAGTGACCGGCAGCCAGTACCGCCGCATCATAGTTTTTCCCCATCACACGGTAAGTGACGAAGACGGCATACAGCGCCATCACCACGGTCTGTACCGCCAGAATCACCAGCATCGGTACCGCCAGAGAGGCGATTTCCCACAGTTTCAGGCTCATCAGTGCCATCGCCAGGAACAGTGACAGACTGACGTTACCCAGCACCGACACCGCCCGTTCAAACACACGGTAGAAGCCCATCAGTGACAGACTGTTGCTCAGGATAACCCCGATAAACAGCACACACACGAACGCCGGGATCTGGAACTTCCACTGCATCGACGTGAAGAAATCCGTCAGAACACCATACAGATACGTCCCTGCCAGCAAACAGATAGCAATCAGTGCAATTGTTTCAAGCAGAACCATTGAAGTGATCATGCGTCCGGCCTGCGGTTTTTCAAACGCGGTCGGTGCTTCATCATCCTGTAATTTCACATCGCTCATGGCTGTCTTTTTGATCAGGAAACGGGCCACCGGACCACCAATCAGGCCGCCGAGCACCAGACCAAATGTGGCACAGGCAATCGCAATTTCTGTTGCAGAGGTGAAACCATAGCTGTCGCTGAAAATTTTACCCCATGCCGCCCCGGTACCGTGACCACCGGAAAGTGTGATAGAACCGGCCAGCAGACCAATCAGCGGGTCAAGCCCCATCATTTTCGCCAGGGAAATACCGACACTGTTCTGCACAATCAGTAAGCCCACAACGGCAATCACAAAGATAAATAATGTTTTACCGCCCGCCTTCAGGCTGGCTAAGTTGGCGTTTAAGCCGATGGTGGCGAAGAACGCCAGCATCAGCGGGTCTTTCAGTGAATCATCAAATTTCACTTCCAGATCCATACCGGATTTGAACCCCAATAATACAATCGCGACCAGAAGACCACCGGCCACAGGCTCAGGAATAGTATACTTTTCGAGGAATGGTACAGTTTTTACGAGTTTACGTCCCAGTAATAGGACGAGTGTGGCCGCAACCAGCGTGCCGTAAACGTCGAGTTGATACATTCACGTACCCCTTTTATTGTTGGTATTTGTTACATCAGTATCGCGTTAATAACGTCCTTATTACGCAAGAAAAAAAGCAGGTATCGGGATTAAAGAAAAAAAAGCGGATAAAGACAAGTTAAAATAAATAAAACTGTGATTATATTCCGCTATAAAAAATAACATCTCATCCGCGCAAACGATTGCTTTTGTGCCGCAGATCATTAAAATACGGAAATTGCTTATCCCGGACCTGTTGACATGAACTCTGCAATTTCTGACAAAACCAGTGTAACTCCCGCGACTAACACAAATAGTGAACTCATCTACCGTCTGGAAGATCGTCCGCCGCTGCCGCAGACCCTCTTTGCCGCCTGCCAGCATCTGCTGGCGATGTTTGTGGCGGTGATTACGCCGGGGTTGCTTATCGCTCAGGCGCTTGGCCTTTCCGCCCATGATACCCAGCGGATTATCAGTATGTCGCTGTTCGCTTCCGGGCTGGCCTCACTGCTGCAAATCCGTACCTGGGGGCCGGTCGGCTCAGGGCTGCTCTCTATCCAGGGCACCAGCTTTAACTTTGTTGCCCCGCTGATTATGGGGGGTATGGCACTGAAAAATAATGGTGTGGATACGGAAGGAATGATGGCGGCGCTGTTCGGCACACTGATGCTGGCGGCGATGACAGAAGTGATCCTCTCCCGTTTCCTGCATCTGGCTCGCCGTATTATCACACCGCTGGTCTCCGGTGTGGTGGTGATGATTATCGGCCTGTCATTAATTCAGGTCGGGCTGACCTCCATCGGCGGCGGTTATGGCGCAATGGCGGATAACACCTTCGGCTCTGCCGATAACCTGATCCTCGCCGGTATTGTGCTGGCGGTGATTGTGCTGCTGAACCGCCAGAAAAACCCGTATCTGCGCGTCGCTTCACTGGTACTGGCGATGACCGCGGGCTATCTGGCCGCCTGGTGGATGGGCATGCTGCCGGATAACCATGCAGAAATTCCAAAAGAAATGATTGTGATCCCGGCACCGCTCTATTACGGCTTATCCATTGACTGGAACCTGCTGCTGCCGCTGATCCTGATCTTTATGGTGACCTCGCTGGAAACCATCGGTGATATTACTGCTACGTCCGATGTCTCCGAACAACCGGTGTCCGGCCCGCTCTATATGAAGCGCCTGAAAGGCGGCGTGCTGGCAAACGGTCTCAATTCCGCCCTGTCTGCGGTCTTTAACACCTTTCCTAACTCCTGTTTCGGACAGAATAATGGTGTGATCCAGCTGACCGGTGTTGCCAGCCGTTATGTCGGTTATGTGGTAGCACTGATGCTGATCGTGCTGGGGCTGTTCCCGGCCGTGGCCGGTTTTGTGCAGCACATTCCGGAGCCGGTACTCGGCGGTGCAACCATTGTGATGTTCGGGACGATTGCGGCATCCGGGGTGCGGATTGTTTCCCGCGAAACCCTGAACCGCCGGGCAATTATGATTATTGCGCTGTCGCTGGCTGTCGGCATGGGCGTTTCCCAGCAGCCGCTGATCCTGCAGTTCGCGCCTGACTGGCTGAAAACCCTGCTTTCTTCAGGAATTGCGGCGGGCGGTCTGACCGCGATTGCCCTGAACCTGATTTTCCCGCCGGAGAAATAATCATCTGTTTAACCGCGTGACCGGAAACGGTCACGCGGGCTGCTCTGTGCGGAAAAACCGCGATAATCCTTGTCACCATAAAGAGCCTCACGCTAGTATGCCCTCAGGATTATCTATCGGGGAGCGCATTATGAAATGGTTGGGACGGGCTGTTTTCTGGCTGATAACACTGGTCATTATTCTTATCGTTGCCACGGCCCTTGTGGTGCAGACATCATGGGGCACAAAACAGGTTTCAGCCCTTATCAGTGACAACACACGCTACAAAGTCTCGCTTTCCGCGATAAGTCACTCGCTCTCCTCCCCCTCACTTATTTCGCTCAGTGATATCAGCATCAGCACGGTTTCCGGTGATTTTGCCCTGGAAGCGGCCAATGTTGAGCTGACCCTGGACTGGCGCAGTTTTTCTGAACCCGGCTGGTTTGCCCGTATCATTGTGCAGAAAGGGGATATCGAAATTTCTGATGCTGCTGACAGCAGCACCCTGCCGGTCAGTGCCGGGTTATTACAGCTCAATCAGACCGCACTCCGCCGCACCGACGGCAACCGGGTAATTGACGCGGAAGGTGTTACCGGTGGGATCACACCGTGGCAGCCGCAGGGCAGTGACCTGACCGGAAACGGCAAATACCAGTTTTCCGCCAACAGCCTGAATTACTACGGGCTGCCGCTGAAAAATATCCTGACACAGGGCGAGGTCAGCGGAAAACAATTCACGTTTGATAACCTGACCGCCACACTGGAAAACGGCCTGATCACCGCCACCGGACGCCGCAGCGCCGAAGGTCAGTGGCAGCTGGATAACCTGTTGCTTAATGATATCCGCTGGCAGACACCGCAAACACTGACACAGCTGGCAGACAGCACAGAAAACCTGCCGGATATTCAGGCCAGGAATATCACCGCCACCAATATCAAGCTCGAAGGTCATCAGTGGGCGGTAAACTATCTGGAAGGCACGGTCAAAAATCTGGCCTTTAAACAAGGGCGCTTGCAGACGGACAACGGACAGGCAGATATCGCCGCAGCAGATCTGACACTCAGCGGGCAGCATTTTTCTGACATTATCAGCACCCTGGAACTGCGCGGCGATCAGATTGCGGTCAACCGTCTGACCGGCCGCTATGACAAGAGTATTCTGCGCTTTACCGGGGAGTGGAACCGCGCCACCCGGACACTGGATATCACCAGCGGTGTCGCCGACAACCTGCTGTACAGCCTCCCGGAACAGTGGTTCGCCACATTACAGGAAGCCGCCCCGCAGGGAATTGATGCTATCCGCCTGCAGGATATTAAAGTCTCCAATGCCCTGCTGATTGATACACAGCCGGTTTTCCCGTTCCAGCTCACCAATGTGAACGGCTACATCAAAACCATGCAGATCCTGAAATCCGGTCAGTGGGGATTATGGGACGGCGAGCTTTCTGTCAGTGCCGGCAATGCCACCTTTAACCGGGTCGAACTGCACCGCCCGTATCTGACTCTGACTGCCGGAACTGACAGCGCGGCAACCACACAATTTGCCGCCTCTGCCGGGGAAGGGTTGCTGAAAATGCAGTTTCAGGCCACGCCATCCGGTACTGTGCCTTTCAGTTTCACATTACAGGCAACCGGTGCGGACAGTCAGATCCTGTCACAATGGGGCTGGCAACCTGCTCCGCTGACCGGCAGCGCCAATTACACCCTGCACCTGAACGGGCAGTTGCGGGCAGAGGATATCCGCAGCACACTGAGCGGCATGCTCTCCGGACAGGATAAACAGGGAAATCAGATAAACCGGGCTATCACGCAGGGACAGATGAGCAACACCCCGGGATCCGCAGAGCCGGTACCTTCTGCCCCGCCTGCACAGCGGGTGATCCCGGATAACAGCGAAACCGGAGAAATTCTGTAACCTTTGCTGATACAAAAACAGCGCCGTAAGGCGCTGTAGCGTCATCCATGACGCGCATGCTTTTCGTCCGCCTGCCCGTTATCACCGCCGTATCTGACCAATTGTCCTCTCTGTCAGCCACAGCGAAAGAAATGTGTTTTACCTCTCACTCCGCGCTGTGTTTCTGCCCGGGCAGCACCATATAGGTGCCGGTAAAGACCGCGCCGACTTCATCCCCCTGCCCGACAGTCACTTCCAGCTTAATCCGCGCTTTACTGCCGCGAGCCAGACGATCCAGGTCGCCGCTGAGTTTATCACGGGAAGCAATAGCTTCCGGTCTGCCTGCCACTGCTTTGCGGTAGCGGATATTGGCATCCACCAGCACAATATCGCCGTCCAGGGAGTTTTCCTGTAACAGCAGCCAGATAAGCCCCCAGCCGGTCAGTGTCGCCATCGAGAACTGGCTGCCGGCAAAAATGGTCTGATGCAGGTTCTGGTTCGGGCCTTCCGGCATGGTGGTCATAAATTCCTGACCGGTGTACTGCGTAATGCGGATCCCCATTTTTTCGCTCAGGGGAATGGTTTCATACCATGCTTTCTGTAATTCAGCACACCAGTCAGGACGATGCAGGATCGCATCGAGGGTTTCAACGGATTTAATCATAAAAAAATGACGAACAGGCGTCGTTTGCGGGCCTGTAATCGGTCCTCTGTTTTCAAAACCTGATTTTTCAAAAAATGCGACCGCTTCCTCACGGGCACTGCAGACAATCCGCTTAACACCTTCCTGACGCGCCACGGACTCCAGTGCGCGTGCAATCAGTGTGCCCAGCCCGCGTCCCTGCATCTGCGGATCAACTGCCAGAAAGCGGATCGCGCCTTCATTTTCTGCATTGATATACAAACGGCCGACAGCCACAGGCTGCCCGGTTTCGTCTACCACCATCTGATGATGTGCATAGGTATCATAACCGTCCTTTTCCGATCCCTGCGGCTGATTCAGCGGCTTGCGCAGCATCGCCCAGCGGAAATGAAAATAGCTTTCCAGCTCCTGATCGGTTTTTGGTACACGTAAATGATACATCGCACTTTCTCCTGTCAGTGGTAACCGGTGACCGGCCTGAGACTGTTGTATCATACCTGCAGCCAGAAAGTGACCGGACCATCGTTTGTCAGACTGACCTGCATGTCTGCCGCAAACCGGCCTGTTTCCGTCACCATTCCTGCTGCACGGCACTGTGCTACAAAGTGCTCATATAAGGCATTGGCTTTTTCCGGTGCCGCGCCGTTTGAAAATCCCGGGCGCATTCCTTTTTGTGTTTCCGCTGCTAAGGTGAACTGTGACACCACCAGCAGCTGACCGCCGGACTGCGCCACATTCAGGTTCATTTTCCCGTCCGCATCACTGAAAATGCGGTAACCCATCACTTTCTCACTCAGGCGTTTTGATTTTTGTTCGTCGTCATCCCGCTCAACGCCCAGAAGAACCAGCAATCCGGGACCGATTTCACCGGCAATTTCCCCGGCGATCCGGACATCTGCGCGGGTCACACGCTGTATTAATGCAATCATGTCATATCCGTTTAAAAAACAATCACACCTGAATTACTCAGTCACTTCTGCTGAAAAATCATACTCTGCAAAATAACGGGAGACTGTGTCACGACCGGTGACCAACACGCCTTTGATACCGAGTGCCACTGCCGCATCCACGTTTTCGCGGACATCATCAAAGAACACGGCATCCTGCGGCTCAAACTCTTCGGTTTCAAGCACATACTGATAGATATCCGGGTCCGGCTTGCGCAGTCCCAGATCCTGGGAGAGATACAGGAAATCCGCGGAAGCAGCGATTTCCGGATAGTGCTGCGGCCAGTAATCCTGATGCAGACGGTTGGTGTTAGAGAGCACCACCACGCGGTGTCCCTGCTCACGCAGCCTGTTCATGATATCAATCACATCAGGGCGGACAGAGATAAAGATAGCCTGCCAGCCTTCGGCAAACTCATCAAAACTCAGCGACATATCCAGCTGGTCATTAATAGCTTCAGCAAATTCAACATCGGAAATTTTGCCGCATTCATGCTGTTTAAAGGTTTCACCGTGAATAAAATCACTGCTCAGTTCGGACAGCGGCTTACCGCTCAGATTACTCCAGACTGATAAAACACGTTTAAAATCAATATCAATAATGACATTACCCATGTCAAAAATATAAAGCATACCATCCCTCCGGGTTGATGAATTATTTTTACTCTACCCGCAGAGTACCTTCCTGAACAGAGTGAAAACCATTTTCGGTGAGAAAAAATATCCGGGAGTGCGATCCCGCCCGTATTTCAGTGCGGTTATCAGCCTGTGACCGGTATGTAATCAGCACGCAGAAAAAGCTCAGGGCGCCCGGAGGCGCCCTGAGTGGCATGAATCAAAACAACCGGCAGAGATTAATCTTTGCTGCGGTGTGCGCGTTTGCGGTCGTTTTCAGTCAGGTGGCGTTTACGCAGACGGATAGACTTCGGCGTTACTTCCACTAATTCGTCGTCATCGATAAATTCTAACGCCTGTTCCAGGGTTTTCTCGATAAACGGAGTCAGTGTGGTAGCTTCATCAGTACCGGATGCACGCATGTTGGTCAGTTTCTTACCGGTCAGGCAGTTAACTGTCAGGTCGTTTGAACGTGAGTGAATACCGATCAGCTGGCCTTCATACACTTCAGTACCGTGACCGACAAACAGCTTACCGCGATCCTGCAGGCTGTACAGTGCGTATGCAACTGCTTTACCCTGACCGTTGGAAATCATCACACCGTTCTGACGGCGGCCGATTTCACCCTGTTTAACATCATCATAGTGACTGAATGTGGCATACAGTAAACCGGTACCGGAAGTCATGGTCATGAATTCAGTACGGAAACCAATCAGACCACGGCTCGGGATGCTGTAATCCAGACGTACGCGGCCTTTGCCATCCGGCATCATGTCACGCAGTTCGCCTTTACGCTCACCCAGTGCCATCATCACGTCACCCTGGTGCTGTTCTTCAATATCCAGAGTCACCTGCTCGAACGGCTCCTGTTTACGGCCGTCGATATCGCGGAAGATAACGCGCGGACGGGATACCGCCAGCTCAAAACCTTCACGGCGCATGTTTTCGATCAGAACAGATAAGTGCAGCTCACCACGGCCTGATACACGGAATGCATCCGGGTCTTCAGTTTCTTCAACGCGCAGTGCCACGTTGTGAACCAGCTCTTTCTTCAGACGGTCAAGGATCTGACGGGAAGTCACATATTTCCCTTCTTTACCGCAGAATGGTGAGGTGTTAACGCAGAAATACATGCTGACGGTCGGTTCATCAACGGCCAGTGGTTTTAATGCTTCAACACAGTTGGTGTCACAGATAGTATCTGAGATATTCAGTTCACCCAGGCCGGTCAGCGCGATGATATCACCGGCTTCAGCAACTTCCGTTTCGATACGGTCCAGACCTAAATGTCCGAGAACCTTACCGATTTTACCGTTACGGGTTTTACCTTCCGCATCGATAACAGTAACCTGCTGGTTTGGTTTGACTTTACCGCGCTTGATGCGGCCAATCCCGATAACACCTAAATAGTTGTTGTAATCGAGCTGGGAGATCTGCATCTGGAACGGGCCGTCGAGGTCAACCTGAGGCGGCTCAACATACTTAACGATAGCTTCGTACAGCGGGGTCATGTCATCCGCCATATCGTTATAATCGGTGCCCGCGATACCATTCAGCGCAGATGCATAAATGATAGGGAAGTCGAGCTGCTCGTCAGTTGCGCCGAGGTTGTCAAACAGGTCAAACACCTGGTCGATAACCCAGTCAGGACGTGCGCCCGGACGGTCAATTTTGTTGATAACGACGATTGGTTTCAGACCGTTTGCAAACGCTTTCTGCGTTACAAAGCGGGTCTGCGGCATAGGACCGTCCATCGCATCTACCAGCAGCAGTACGCTGTCAACCATGGACATCACACGTTCTACTTCACCACCGAAATCGGCGTGCCCCGGGGTGTCAACGATGTTGATGTGATAGTCGTTCCACGTAATCGCGGTATTTTTTGCAAGAATAGTAATGCCGCGCTCTCTTTCCAGATCGCCGGAGTCCATTACACGCTCTTCCGGTTTTGAACGCTCATCAAACGTACCGGACTGCTGTAATAATTTATCGACCAGCGTGGTCTTGCCATGGTCAACGTGAGCGATGATGGCAATATTTCTTAATTTCTCGATAGACAAAGACTTGTACCGTTTTCGTTAATGGATGGGAATTACGTCACAGATAGCATTCTTTTCAACAACGCCCATCTATGGTGTAGATGTTTGGTGGTATTTTACACGTTCTCTGAGGCAAGTGAAAGAAGTGTGATACATCTCACTTAAAAAATAAATGATTATAAAACATAGAGATAAAATTCATCCTGCCATTTTTTTACAAAATCAGCGGCGCATACCACGCTCAGCGACGAATTCAGAGGGGCATATCATAAACCTATTCAGGATAAAAGAGATACTTTTTTTGCGTTTGCAGCCGGGAAACAGTGCACTGATTTCATTGCACCATAACAGTGCATCCCGGATCTGCAAGCCGAATCAAAAGTGCACCAATATGGTGCAATTCACCCTGTTTCCGCTATCCTTATCTGAGTAACCCGCAGCAGTAACGCGGCTTACCCCCTTTTAAAAAAGTTGGCACGCTTTTCGCTTTATGTTTATCAAGCAATGTGAGAACCGCAATCAGTGTCCCTCCGGGTGACCACCAGAGGATTGACGGAACATCCCAAACCAGGAGATCTGAATATGTCTGTTGAACATGTATTGACCATGATGGAAGAGTACAACGTTAAATTCGTGGACTTACGCTTTACCGATACCAAAGGCAAGGAACAGCATGTGTCGATCCCTGCTCATCAGGTAGATGAAGATTTCTTCGAAGACGGAAAAATGTTTGACGGTTCCTCAATGGCCGGCTGGAAAGGCATCAACGAATCTGACATGGTACTGATGCCGATTGCGGAATCCGCCCTGATCGACCCGTTCTTTGAAGTCCCGACACTGGTTCTGCGCTGTGATGTGTTAGAGCCGAACACCATGCAGGGTTATGACCGTGACCCGCGCTCTATCGCCAAACGTGCCGAAGATTTCCTGCGCACCAGCGGTATTGCGGATACCGTCCTGTTCGGGCCTGAACCTGAGTTTTTCCTGTTTGATGACATCCGTTTCGGTGCTGATATCTCCGGTGCTTACTATCATATCAATGATATTGAAGCCGCCTGGAACACCGGTACTGTCTATCCGGAAGGCAACAAAGGCCACCGTCCGCGCGTGAAAGGCGGCTACTTCCCGCTGCCGCCGGTCGATTCCTCACAGGATCTGCGTTCTGAAATGTGTCTGGTCATGGAAGAGATGGGTCTGGTCGTGGAAGCACATCACCACGAAGTCGGTACTGCCGGCCAGAACGAAATCGCTACCCGTTTCAATACCATGACGCTGAAAGCGGACGAAACCCAGATGTACAAATATGTGGTGCAGAATGTGGCGCACCGCTACGGCAAAACCGCGACCTTTATGCCAAAACCGCTGGTCGGCGATAACGGTTCCGGTATGCACTGCCATATGTCTCTGTCAAAAGACGGCGTTAACCTGTTCTCCGGGGATAAATATGCCGGTCTGTCAGAAATGGCGCTCTATTACATCGGCGGGATCATCAAACACGCCCGTGCCCTGAACGCCTTTACCAACCCGACCACCAACTCTTACAAACGTCTGGTGCCGGGCTACGAAGCACCGGTCATGCTGGCTTACTCTGCACGTAACCGTTCGGCCTCAATCCGTATTCCGATTGTGTCCAGCGCGAAAGCCCGCCGTATTGAAGTCCGCTTCCCGGACCCGGCTGCTAACCCGTATCTGGCCTTTGCCGCACAGCTGATGGCCGGTCTGGACGGTATCATCAATAAAATTCATCCGGGCGATGCCATGGATAAAAACCTGTATGACCTGCCGCCGGAAGAAGCAAAAGAAATCCCGACAGTTGCACCGTCTCTGGGCGATGCACTGGATGCGCTGGCAGCGGATCATGAGTTCCTGGTACGCGGCGGTGTGTTTACCGAAGATGCGATTAACACCTATATCGACCTGCTGCGTGCTGATGTTCAGCGCCTGAATATGACGCCGCATCCGGTTGAGTTTGATATGTATTACAGCGTGTGATTCTGATAGTGCCGCCGTTTGGCGGCACTCAGAGTGACAGGTTCCGGTTTATTTTGTTGCCGTGAAGCACTTGACCCGCCGTTGGGCGGGTCCTTTTCTCCTGCGGGGTAAATACGCTACAATGCACCAAATTGGTGCAAAGAGGTGGATAATATGAACCCGGATAACAAACCGCAGGCAGAGCAGCTCCTTGATTCACTGATCAACTGTGTCCTGCTGCTGGATAATGATTTGATTATCCGTTACGCCAATCAGTCGGCCATGCAGTTATTCGCCCAGAGTGCCCGTAAACTCACCGGCACACCGCTCCCTATTTTATACAGCTACCTTTCCCTCGATACCGCCACATTGCAGGCCACACTGGCAGAAGGCCACAGCTTTACTGACAACGATGTGACCCTGGTGGTAAATAACCAAATGCACGCTCTTTCGCTGAGTGCCCAGCCGGTATCCGGCGATTTTATTCTGCTGGAACTGACACCGCTGGACAGTCACCGGCGCATTACTCAGGAACAATTACAGCAGGCGCAGCAGGCCGCCGCCCGTGATCTGGTGCGCGGACTGGCGCACGAAATCAAAAATCCGCTCGGCGGGTTACGCGGTGCCGCACAGCTGTTATCCCGCGCGCTGCCGGACCCGGCACTGCAGGAATACACACAGGTGATTATCGAACAGGCCGATCGCCTGCGGGCGCTGGTTGATCGCCTTCTCGGCCCTCAGCATCCGGGGCAGAAAAGTATGCAGAGCATTCACCATGTGGCGGAGCGCGTTTTTCAGCTCATCAATCTGGAAAAACCGGACAATATCACGCTGGTTAAAGACTACGATCCCAGTTTGCCGGAGTTGTCGCATTATCCCGACCAGATCGAGCAGGTTATCCTCAATATTATGCGCAATGCTCTGGAAGCCCTGCATTCCGCAGGCGGCACCATTATTCTGCGCACCCGCACCGCATTCCAGGTAATGCTGCACGGTGAACGCTACCGGCTGGCCGCCAGGATTGATATTGAGGACAACGGCCCGGGTATTCCGCCGCATATCCTGGATACCCTGTTCTACCCGATGGTCAGCGGCCGCGAAGGCGGCTCCGGGCTGGGTTTATCCATTGCCCGCAATCTTATCGATCAGCATAACGGCAAAATTGAGTTCAGCAGCTGGCCGGGTCACACCTTATTTTCACTTTATCTGCCAATCCGTCAGTAAGCCTGTTGAGGAGGTCATATGCAGCCGGGAAAAATCTGGGTCGTTGATGATGACAGCGCGATCCGCTGGGTGCTTGAGCGCGCACTGAGCAGCGCCGGTTATGCCTGTGTCTGTTTTGACAGTGCTGAAAATGCCCTTGCGGCCCTGAACAGCGGACAGCCGGACGTGCTGATCTCCGATATCCGGATGCCGGGCATGGACGGCCTGTCTCTGCTGGCGGCGGTCAAACAGCATAACCCGTTACTGCCGGTGATTATTATGACCGCCCATTCCGACCTGGATGCCGCAGTGAATGCTTACCAGCAGGGCGCGTTTGATTATCTGCCGAAACCGTTTGATATAGATGATGCGGTCACACTGGTGGCCCGCGCCCTGGAACACTACCGCGAGCAGCATCTGCCGGTACGGCAGGAAGCGGCCGCCGATCCGGTGTCCGGCATTATCGGTGAATCCGCTGCCATGCAGGAGGTATACCGAGTGATAGGCCGGCTATCCCGTTCCTCCATCAGTGTGCTGATTAACGGCGAATCCGGGACCGGGAAGGAGCTGGTGGCTCACGCCCTGCACCATCACAGCCCGCGGGCGGATGCACCGTTTATTGCTCTCAATATGGCGGCGATCCCGAAAGATTTGATTGAATCGGAACTCTTCGGCCATGAAAAAGGGGCATTTACCGGGGCATCACAGGTGCGCCGGGGGCGTTTTGAGCAGGCGGACGGCGGCTCGCTGTTTCTTGATGAAATCGGCGATATGCCGCTCGATATTCAGACACGGCTGCTGCGTGTGCTGGCGGAAGGCCAGTTTTACCGCGTCGGCGGTTACGCACCGGTGAAAGTGGATGTGAGGATTATTGCCGCCGCCCATCAGGATCTGGAGCGGCTGGTGGCGGAAGGTAAATTCCGTGAAGACCTGTTCCACCGCCTGAATGTGATCCGCATGCAGCTGCCGCCGCTGCGGGAACGGCCGGGGGACATTCCGCGTCTGACACGCCATTTTCTGCAGAAAACCGCAAAAGAGCTGGGAACAGAAGCGAAAAGCCTGCATCCGGATACCGAAGCACTGCTGATGCAGTTGCCGTGGTCCGGCAACGTCCGCCAGCTGGAAAACGTCTGCCGCTGGCTGACCGTGATGTCCGCCACCCAGGAAGTGCTGCCGCAGGATCTGCCTGCCGACCTGACCATGACCGCCGCCGGAGAACATATCCGCAGTGAGCACAGCCATAATCCGGCAGCCGGAAACTGGGATCAGCAGCTGGCGCAGTGGGCGGATGCACAGTTACGGGCCGGGAAAACCGATCTGCTGGCGGATGCTCTGCCGCTGTTTGAACGCACCCTGTTACAGTGCGCACTGAATTACAGCAACGGACACAAGCAGGACGCGGCCCGCCTGCTGGGCTGGGGGCGCAATACGCTGACGCGGAAACTGAAAGAAGCCGGGATTGATGACACTGCATCAACCCCGGAAACAGATTAAATCACGCGGGAGAACTGACGCTGACGCATCTGGTTGCGCAGATAAGTATCGAAACACATACAGATATTACGGATAAGCAGCCGTCCGCGCGGTGTAACCACCAGAGCATCGTCGCGGATCTCAACCAGCCCGTCATCCGCCATCAGCTGCAATAATTGCAAATCTTCGGCGAAATGGGTTTTAAAATCCAGGTTATACTGCTTTTCGATCTGTGAATAATCCAGCCGGAAGTTGCAGATCAGCGCCTTAATCACATCGCGGCGCAGGCAGTCTTCCTCTGTCAGCACCAGACCACGGCACAACCCGTTGCCGCGCTCTTCCACCTGTGCATACCAGGTTTTCAGGTCTTTCTGGTTCTGGGCATAGTGATCACCCAGCATGCTGATCGCAGAGACACCAAAGCCCAGCAAATCGCACTCCTCATGAGTGGTGTACCCCTGGAAATTACGGTGCAGGATGCCGTTATTCTGTGCGACCGCCAGCTCATCATCCGGTTTGGCGAAGTGATCCATCCCGATAAACTGATAACCGCTGCCGGTCAGGTTTTCAATCGTCTGCTGTAAAATTGTCAGTTTCTGCTCTGCGGAAGGCAGGTCTTCATCTTTGATTTTCCGCTGGGCGGCAAACAGGTCCGGCAGATGGGCATAGTTAAAGACACTCAGGCGATCCGGTGACAGTTCCGCCACCCGTTTCAGGGTAAAAGCAAAACTTTCCGGCGTCTGTTTCGGCAGCCCGTATATCAGGTCGATACTGACGGATTCAAACCCGGTTGCACGGGCACGCTCCACCAGCGCAAAAATCGTCGCTTCATCCTGCTCGCGGTTGACCAGGCGCTGCACTTCTTTGTTGAAATCCTGCACCCCCATGCTCAGGCGGTTAAATCCTTCCGCCCGCAGATGGTCGATAACGTCCAATTCTATTTCACGCGGGTCGATTTCAATGGAAAGCTCGGCATCCGGCGCAAAGCGGAAATGCTGACGCAGCATACCGGTCAGACGGCTGATCTGTGCTTTATCGAGATAGGTCGGCGTACCGCCGCCCCAGTGCATCTGATGCACTTCGCGTCCGGCAAACAACGGGGCACGGGCGGCGATTTCTTTCTCCAGCACGGCCAGGTATTCATCCGCCTTATGCTTCTGACGGGTGACTAATTTATTACAGCCGCAGAAGTAACATAATTTATGGCAGAACGGGATATGCACATATAACGACAGCGGGCGCTCCGGATAGCGGTTTGCTGAGGCGATAAAATCACTGTCACTGTACTGCTGATTAAATTCCAGTGCGGTCGGATACGAAGTGTATCGCGGACCGGAATAGTTATATTTCCGGATCAATGCCAGATCCCAGATGATCGCGTCAGACATGCTCTCCCCTTTGCCTCACCATTGCAGAATTAATGTATTTCCGTTCTCTGACGGTTTTGTGTGCCGCACAGTTTATCGGATCTGCCGCCCGATTAATATGATCGTGCCACAGACGGATAATCAGACGGATCACTATAATGCAGTCAGCATCGCCGCCAGCCCGAACAGGACACCGGGGGCATTGGCGACCGCAACCGGCAGATCTTTCACTTTAAGGCCGTAAATCACCCAAAGTGTACAGTTAAATGCGGCAGCCAGCGGCTGCAGCGGTGACGTTTTATGTCCCGCCAGATTATCCATAATCTGTGGAATATAGGAGACATACATACAAAATGCCGTAAAGGTTGCCACCCAGCCGAGGCAGCGGATAAAGCGGCTGTGATCGTGCGGCGGACGTTTTGTATCACTCATTGGTTTCTCCCGGTGAACAGCATCAGCATAATCCCGTATTACTCTTCAGAATTATTTATTATTCTCAGTAAGATATCTGCCATAACTGTCACAGAAAAACCGCCGCACGGCGCTGTTTAATCCTCTGTTAAGGCAGATAACACGGCAAACACGTAGGCTTAAAATAAGAAAACCGGCATAACAGTCGCCCGTTACGCCGGTTTTGATGCAGTACCGCCGGTTTCAGTAAAATAACTGAGGATCAGCGCCCTTTCAGCAGTTGCATGATGTCGTCGGTTTTCTCTTCATCATCATCTTCATCAAGAGAAATACCGAGTTTTTCCATCAGCGCGTCGATACGTTCCAGCATGGTATCAACGTAGGTGTTTTCTTCTGCGGTCAGGGTTTCGTTGTTCTCCAGGCGCAGCAACAGTGCATCGAGACGCTCGTCATTCTCGAGTTTTGCCAGTTCCTCTTCAGGAGACAGTCTGGCTTTGACCGGCTCAGCCGGTTTTTTTACCGCCGGTTTGACGGAGGTTTTACCTTCCGCAAACAGCGGAACCGGTTTTTTACTGCCGATACGCGGATCAGCAACCGTATTCTCCGCACCACGGCCGGTCTTGCGGGCATCATCCTGCTGACGGGCACCGGACGGATTACCGCGGTGTTTTTTCTGCCGTTTGCGTTCACGGCCTTCCGCGTTGAGCTCCTCACGGCTTTTCTTTGGTGTCCGTGACCGGGCTGGTTTTTTTGAAATAGCGGCCATATACCTTACTCGCTTAAAAATAACTGATTAATTTGTGTTAACATTTACCACGTAAATGAACAGTACAAAACTATATTCATGGCTTCCGGGCTGCCCGCAGCCATGACAATGATTCGCTGGCGGCTAGTTTACCCTGATTTCCGTCAAAACGATCTATCATTTCGCCTCCGGGTGAATAATGAACACAGCCATTATTTTAACCAAGATATAGAATTATGCACTTTTCACAACAAACGTCGCACCGCCCTGTCTGGTTTTGGGTCACTGCTTATGTCACGCTCTGGATTATTGTCAGCTACGGATTGGATCCGACGGTGCCCTACGATGCCGTGGAAGCCCTGAACTGGGGCAAAACCGGTGAATGGGGTGCACCGAAAAATCCGTGGCTGGTCGGTATGCTGATGTACCCGGTCATCGCCTTCCCTGACCTGATTGCTGCCGATTTTTACTGGTACTTCATTCATTTTACCGGCATCGGTATTGGTATGTGCGGGGTGTGGTATCTGACACACCGCCTCACACAGCGTTCTGATTACGCCTGGCTGGCACTGTTGTCACTGAATCTGTCGGGGATCATTAATTTCGATTTAATCCCTTATAATGATAACTATATCCTGGTCACCTTCTGGCCGTGGATGCTGTACTTTTTTGTCCGCGCCGTTTATGACAATCCGGCCTGGTGGATTGGTTTTGCACTGACATCCGGGCTGGCGACCATGGGGAAATATTCCACGCTCGCACTCACCGGGATGGTCTTTATCTTCACCCTGTTTGTGCCGAAAGCGCGGGAAAGTTACCGTTCCCCCTGGTTTTATGCTGCGATAGCCATCTGGTTTGCACTGGTCGTCCCGAATATTATCTGGCTGATGAATAATGATTTTGCCGCCTTTAAATGGGTCGATTCACAGATTAAAACCGGCCTGACCCTGAAAACCACCGGTTCACTGTTTACGGTGTTCTATCCGCTGATCATTATTGCCGTCATTATCCGCCTGAAAGGCGGCCGTTTCGGCTGGCCGGAAGAGCAGGCAAAACGGCTTATCAATATTATGATTCTGGCACCACTCGCGGTGATTTATGTCTGGTTCACCTTCCATCAGGGCGGACGTATTACCGAGTGGCTGCAGCCTTTTGTTCTGCTGTGTATTCCGGCACTGATCTGCTCTGTGGTCACACCGCCGGTAAAACCGCTGAAAAACGTGATGAACGGGCTGATAGTCTTTGCCGTCATTGTGATTACGGGCTATGCCGCAGTGATGGGATTCAACATCCGTGACGCCGGACAAAAAAATATCGGGATGAAAACCTTTACGGCGGAGGCAGAAAGCTGGTGGGAACAGGAAACCGGAAAACCGCTGAAATACACCGGCGGGGAATATCTGCATGAATGGGTAACGTTTTACGGTAAACATCAGCCGGAAACACTTCAGCCGTGGATCAATGAGTTCGGCCATGATTACCGGGCAACCAATATTTATAATCTGCATGTCACCCGGGATGATATCCGCCGTCACGGTGCGCTGCTGATCGGCAAAATAAACCGGACCTGTGCCGATGAGCCGTTTACCGGTGCCCTGGAAGACTGGCCGGATCTGGTTATCGTGAAGCGTAAACAGGTGGTCTATCAGTCACAGCCGGGCGCAAAAGAAGAGGCGGTCTGCCTGGGGATTGTCCGGCCGGAACAATAAAGCAGACACAAAAAACCCCCGGCAGCGGGTTGCCACCGAGAGTATGTTCAGTAAATTGCCGCGATTACTCTGTCACTTCATCCTGCCCGGTGGCACGGCGCTGTTTCATCGCCCGGTAGAGCCACAACGCGATAATCACAATAAAGACGGCAGAAAAGTAGTTTGATCCGGCTTCCGGATATTCTGCGCGCATCAGGGCGTTATAGGAGAACAGACCCAGGAAGAACGTACCGGTCACCAGTTTCGGCATGCCTTCCGGCAGCATCTGATTGAGGTAACGCTGATGGAAACAATAGACCGCAAGGCACAATGCCAGAACCGGAAAAACCGAAAAATGGACTGCGGAATTAAAAAGTGCTGAAAAAGTACCGTGTACTGAAAGCCCGACAATAAAAGCGAGCAGTAAGGTTCCTTTGTCACGGCGATGTTGTTCCGTCATAACGTTCTCCTTGGTGATGAGTGTCAGATTAATGGGGTGTTGTAATCGGGGTCATGCATTTTCTCTTGTTCGCGGCGGTACCAGTAATACGCGCCTCTGGCGATCATCCGCAGCTGTAATACCAGCCGCTCTTCCAGGTGTGCCCGCTTTTCCAAATCAATATCCAGTGCTTCCGCACCGGCGCTGAAAACGATGGTCACCATCGATTCTGCCTGCAATTCAGTAAACTGACGCGGCATTTTACTTTCCAGTTCCAGATAGTCTGCCAGTTCTGCAATAAAATGCTGGATTTCCCGTGCGACCGCCGCACGGAATTCCGCGGATGTGCCGGAGCGCTCACGCAATAATAACCTGAAAGCGTTGGGGTTATTACCGATAAACTCCATAAATGTCGCAACTGATGTCCGGATCACACTCCCGCCCTTGGCGATACGCTGACGCGCCTGACGCATCAGCTGGCGCAGCATCAGCCCGCTCTCATCCACCATCGTCAGCCCCAGTTCATCCACATCTTTGAAATGACGATAAAAAGAGGTCGGGGCGATCCCGGCTTCACGGGCAACCTCGCGCAGGCTCAGACTGGTGAAGCTGCGCTCGGCGCTGAGCTGACTGAAGGCAGCTTCAATCAGGGCCCGGCGGGTTTTTTCTTTCTGTTTTGCTCTTACACCAATCACGTTACTCACGGAATTCAGACTCTCAATTTATTCAGACGGATCAATATAACAAACTTAATACTTTTTTCAGTGATGATTAGCTTATGGCCGGTGAAATTCCTGAAAAAAAGATTTTCCGAAGTGTGACCTGTAAACCTTACTAATCATAGGCTGATTTTCCATCTGATGTTAAGATGATGTTGTTAACTTATGTATAAACAGGTTACTTCTCATATGCAACAGAACCAGTTTGATGCCATTGTCATCGGCTCCGGCCCGGGTGGTGAAGGTGTGGCAATGGGACTTGTGAAGCAGGGAAAACGGGTTGCCGTAATTGAGCGTTATGATGACGTCGGCGGCGGCTGTACCCACTGGGGAACGATTCCTTCCAAAGCGCTGCGCCACGCGGTCAGCCGTATTATCGAATTTAACCAGAATCCGCTGTACAGTGATAACTCCCGGGTTCTGAAATCGTCATTTTCTGAGATCCTGGCTCACGCCGGCCGGGTTATTACCCAGCAGACCGGCATGCGCCGTGGTTTTTACGAGCGCAACGGCTGTACCATGTTCTGCGGCGAAGCTAAATTCACCGAGGAGGGTGATGTCCGTGTGCGCTACAGTGACGGCAGCTGCGATATTCTCCGTGCGGAGAATGTGGTTATCGCCACCGGTTCGCGCCCGTACTGCCCGCCGGATGTGGATTTCAGCCACTCCCGCATCTATAACAGCGACACCATTCTGTCACTGACACACGAACCGCGCCATGTGATCATTTATGGTGCCGGGGTTATCGGCTGTGAATATGCCTCTATTTTCCGTGGTCTGAGTGTGAAGGTGGATCTGATCAACACCCGCGACCGCCTGCTGGCGTTTCTCGACCAGGAGATGTCAGACGCACTTACCTATCATTTCTGGAACAACGGCGTGGTTATCCGCCAGAATGAAGAGTATGAGCGGATTGAGGGCACGGATGACGGTGTGATTATTCACTTCCGTTCAGGGAAAAAAGTGAAGGCGGACTGCCTGCTCTTTGCCAACGGCCGCACCGGTAACACCGATAATCTCGGTCTTGAGCATGTCGGGATCACCGCTGACAGCCGGGGACTCATCAGTGTCAATGATACCTACCAGACCAGCAATCCGGCGATTTATGCAGTCGGGGATGTTATCGGCTACCCGAGCCTCGCCTCGGCGGCCTATGACCAGGGGCGGATTGCCGCCCGCGCTATCACTCATGACGGCAATGCACCGCTGCATCTGATAGAGGATATCCCGACCGGGATTTATACCATTCCGGAAATCAGCTCGGTCGGTAAAACAGAGCAGCAGCTGACGGCGATGAAGATCCCGTATGAAGTGGGCCGGGCACAGTTCAAACATCTGGCACGGGCGCAAATTGCCGGGCTGGATGCAGGCAGCCTGAAAATTCTGTTCCACCGCGAAACCCGGCAGATTCTGGGGATCCACTGCTTCGGCGAGCGTGCGGCTGAGATTATCCACATCGGCCAGGCGATTATGGAACAGAAAGGTGAAGGTAATACCATCGATTATTTCGTCAATACCACCTTCAACTACCCGACAATGGCGGAAGCCTACCGGGTTGCCGCACTGAACGGACTTAACCGCTTATTTTAAGCCGCAGGCTCCTGCTGGTAATAAGCACACATTTTTGCACGGATAGCCTCTGCCAGCTGGCTGTAACGGCTGCGCAGCGGCGACCCCGGACGGTAAACCAGGATCACTTCACGGAAAGGCTCCGGATTGGTGCAGGAGAGATAACACACGCCGTCGCGTTTGTGCTCCGGCGGAATCGCCAGATCCGGCAGTAACGTGATACCGCTGCCTGCCGCCACCATATTGCGCAGGGTTTCCATACTTGTCGCCCGGAAGTGGGTATCTTCCCGCGCACCGGCCTGGAAACAGAATCCCATCGCCTGATCACGCAGACAGTGCCCGTCTTCCAGCATCAGCAGTTTTTCCCCGGCCAGCTCATGCATTTCCACTTCCTGACGGGATGCCCACGGGTGCTCATCATAAATCGCCAGTTTCATCGGCTCATTAAACAGCGGCTCTTCAATAAAGCTGCCGGTTTCTTTTACCCGCGCCAGAATCGCGCAGTCGAGTTTCCCGCTGTCCAGTTGCGCCAGCAGCTGATGGGTCTGGGCTTCATGCAGATACATCTCGAGCTTCGGCCACAGCCGGTGCAGTTCCGGAATGATATGCGGCAACAGATACGGGGCGATGGTCGGGATCAGCCCGATATGCAGCGGCCCTGCCATGCTTTCTCCCTGAAGGGAGGCCATTTCCTCAAGAATTTTCACTTCCCGCAGAATGGTCCGGGCCTGATCCACCAGCAGCATTCCCTGCTGGGTAAACAGGACTTTGCGGCTGGTGCGCTCCAGCAGCATCACACCCAGTTCATCCTCGAGCTTGCGGATCTGTCCGCTCAGTGTCGGCTGGCTGACATGACAGGCATCTGCCGCGCGGCGAAAGTGATTATGCTCAGAAAGTGCCACCAGATATTCCAAATCCCGGATATTCATGCCTGTGTCTCCGTCTGCGATTAATAGATAAAATCAATTGATAACTATCATAACGCAACTGCATTGTTAGTCGAGCTTAAATCACAGGACGGAAACAGACAGAAAATCCATAGCGTTACCGGTAAGAAAGCATAACTGTCAGACCGGATCGGGAAATACCGGCAACACTGATAGCAGTGTGCAGGAAATGCAGGATACCTTAATGGTCAGAATACAGCAGAGCCCGGTACGGTCATCAGGAAAACCCATAATGCCCTTACCCGGCGCTGGCCGAAAGGCGAAAAGATTATTGCGGATTTCCTGAAGGTATCACCGGCCGGAATCCGGCTTTCGCGTTATAGGCAAAAATATACTGATGGCAATAATTACCCCCGGCTCACAGGAAAAGAGGGTGAGCCGGGGACAATACATTACGTCACACCAGTTTCAGCCGGATTTTGGCTTCACTGATAGCCGCAGCCACCTGCTCCGGTGAAACACCGCCTTTCGCACAGCGTTTCTCCAGACAGGACTGAAGTGACAGTATGTCATACACATCCAGGGCAATCGCCGGGCTGAATTCCTGCAGTTCTGTCAGCGGCATTTCTTCCAGCGCCACGCCTTTTGCTATCGCGCCGACCACCACTTCACCGACAATATGATGCGCCTCGCGGAACGGAACGCCTTTTGCCACCAGGTAATCCGCCAGTTCTGTCGCGTTGGCATAACCCTGTTTGGCCGCTTCCTCGCAGCGCGGACGTTTCACCTGAATGCCTTCCAGCACCAGTGCCGCCATATGCAGGCAGTCCAGCCAGCTGTCGAGTGCATCAAACAGCCCTTCTTTGTCTTCCTGCATATCCTTGTTATAGGCGAGCGGCAGACCTTTGAGGGTCATCATCATACCGGTCAGTGCGCCCTGCACCCGGCCGCATTTGCCACGGATAAGCTCGAGAGCATCCGGGTTCTTTTTCTGCGGCATCAGGGAAGAGCCGGAGGTGACGCGGTCAGATAATTCAATAAACGCTGCTTCGCCGCTGTTGAAGAAAATCATATCTTCAGCAAAGCGGGAGAGATGCACCATGCTGATCGCCGCATCACTGAGCAGTTCCAGTACATGGTCACGATCAGACACACTGTCGAGGCTGTTGCGGGTTGCACCGGCGAATCCCAGCCAGCCGGCCAGCTGTTCCCGGTCGATGGCATACGCGGTTCCGGCCAGCGCACCCGAGCCGAGCGGGCTGTAATCAAAACGCGCCAGGGCATCGCGGACACGGCTTTCATCCCGCGCCAGCATTTCACTGTACGCCAGGCACCAGTGAGCAAATGTCACCGGCTGCGCCCGCTGTAAGTGGGTGTAACCCGGCATCACCGCATCCTGATTCTGCTCCGCCGTCAGCACCAGCGCCTGCTGTAATTCCTGTAATGCCGCGAGGATCTGACTGACCGCCTCTTTGCACCACAGTTTTAAATCCGTCGCCACCTGGTCGTTACGGCTGCGTCCGGTGTGGAGTTTTTTCCCCAGATCGCCGACTTTGCCGATCAGTTTGCCTTCCACCCAGCTGTGGATATCTTCCGCATCACTGCGCAGAATGGCACGCGGATCGGCCTGCACTTCCGCCAGCAGCTCATTCAGTGCCTGCTCCAGCGCCGCCTGCTCCTGTGCGGTCAGCACATTGACCGTCACCAGTGCTTTCGACCAGGCCACAGAGCCGGTGATATCCTGCTCCGCCAGACGATAGTCGAATCTCAGCGAGTCGTTGAATTGTTTGAACCGTTGATCTGCTTCCTGACTGAAGCGTCCGCCCCACAGTGCCATACTTTTTCCCTTTCTGTTTTTAATGATAAATCAGTCTGATGCACGTCCCTGTGCATAATCTCCCTGTCTCCCGCCGGTTATTTCTGCGCTTTCAGCGCACGGATCCGCGAGGAGAGTGAATACAGGCGGATAAAGCCGCCCGCATGGCTGTGGTCATACACGTCATCTTCGCCGAAAGTGGCGAACTCTTCGGAATAGAGGCTGTTGGCGGACTGTTTCTGGATCGCCGTGACCTGTCCTTTATAGAGTTTCAGCACCACTTCACCGCTGACCTCTTCCGCCAGGGAATCCGCAGCTGCCTGAATGGATTTACGCAGCGGGGCAAACCAGCGGCCGTCATACACCACATAGGACATTTCCAGGCCAATCTGCTGACGCCATTTGAAGCTGTCGCGGTCGAGGATGATCTCTTCCAGTCCGCGCAGTGCCGCCATCATGATGGTGCCCCCCGGGGTTTCATAACAGCCGCGGGATTTCATGCCCACCAGCCGGTTTTCAATAATATCAATCCGGCCGATACCGTGTTTCGCACCCAGTTCATTCAGGGCATTCAGGCAGTTATACGGAGACAGCGCTTTGCCGTTCACCCCGGTGACTTCACCGGCCTTAATGGTGACAGTGACCAGCTCCGGCTGATCCGGGGCTTCCTGCGGATCTGCGGTCCATACCCAGCAATCCGCATTCGACTGATTCCACGGGCTTTCCAGCACGCCGCCTTCGGTAGAGATATGCCACGCGTTTTCATCACGGCTGTAGATTTTTTCCAGGGATGCGGTGGTCGGGATATTACGGACTTTCAGGTAATCCAGCAGCGCCTCACGGGAACGCAGATCCCACTCACGCCACGGTGCAATGACTTTCAGCTGTGGCGCCAGGGCGGTGTAGGTTCCCTCAAAACGCACCTGGTCATTCCCTTTGCCGGTCGCACCGTGTGCAAGCGCATCCGCGCCGACTTTCAGTGCCAGCTCCACCTGAGCTTTGGCGATAATCGGCCGCGCCATCGATGTACCGAGCAGATATTTACCTTCATACAGTGCGCCGCTTTTCAGCACCGGATAGACAAAATCTTTGATAAATTCTTCACGCAGATCGACGACATAGCAGGAAGACGCCCCGGAGTTCAGTGCTTTCTGCTCGACACCGTCGAGATCTTCCGCGCTCTGGCCGATATTGGCGACAAATGCCACCACTTCGCAGTTATCATAATGCTCTTTCAGCCACGGAATAATCGCCGATGTATCCAGACCGCCGGAGTAAGCCAGTACGATTTTTTTAATGCCTGTTTTTTTTGCCTCTGTCATAACCCTGTCCTTTCAGTAAATGTTATCCGCCGCTGCGGAGTGATTCTGCCAATGTGCTGATAATCCGGATTACGCGGAAATCCGCGTGCCGATGGCTTCGCCATCAAATAATAAATGCAGCTGATCCGCATGACGCCAGGAGGCGATATCCACCGGCCGCCCCAGTGTGGCCGCCGCTTCCAGCGCCGCGTTCACTTTCACAATCATGCCGTCGGTGATAATGCCGTCGTCGATCATTTTCTGTGCATGTACACCATCGAGTGCTTTGATTTTCTGCCCTTTGCCGTCCAGGATGCCGCTGACATCCGACAGCAGGACCAGATCTGCGCCCAGCGTTTCCGCAATGGCGGTAGCCGCCTGATCCGCATTCACATTCATCAGCAGTCCGTCTTCCGTGATGCCGATGGAACTGATGACCGGCAGAAAACCGTTGTTCAGTAACAGATTCAGCAGAGCCGGGTTGCCCGGTGCCGCTTTACCGACATGGCCCAGTTCGTCACTTAGTGGTGTGACTTTGACACTCTGACCATCCCCGAGACACAAGCCGGTACCGTTGAGCTGATAACGGGTCGCCCACGCCAGCAGTGTTTTGTTGGCACTGCCCGCCAGCGCTCCGGTGATAATGTCTATCTGATCCGCCGGGGTGACCCGCAGCCCCTGCTTTTTCACCACCGGTAACTGTAATTTCGCCATCAGTTCATCCACTACGCAGCCGCCGCCGTGAACGATGACGATGCGGCGGTCATTTGACGCCCGGTATGCGGCCAGTGCGGTGAATAAACGCCCGAGGGCTTCTTCGCTGTCCAGTAACACACCGCCTAATTTGATGACTAATGGTTCCATTTCCGTTTTCCGTCAGATAAAAGAGTGAGCCGGGCTGTCTGCTTACTGTGGCAGCAGGGACAGCGTTTCATTAAAGCCAAAACGAATATTCATGCACTGAACCGCCTGAGCAGCCGCCCCTTTGAGCAGGTTATCCTCTGCACCAGCGACAATCAGATGCTCTCCCTGCACGGCAAAGCCCAGGTCGCAGAACGGCTGACCAACAACAGCATTCAGTGCCGGTACGCCGTGGTCATACACCCGCACCAGCGGTTTATCGTCATAGGCCTTGTGATAGGCCGCGCTGACCTGCTCTGCGGTGACGCCGCTTTTCAGTCTGCAGGTGATGGTTGCCAGGATCCCGCGTTTAAAGTTGCCGAGATGCGGGGTAAAAATTACCGGAGTGCCGAGATGTGCGGCAATTTCCGGCTGATGCCGGTGAGTAAACAGCCCGTAGGGTTGCAGACTCACCTCACAAAAACTGTTATTCAGCGCGGCTTTACGCCCCGCACCGCTCACGCCGCTGGTGGCATTGATAACCGGCCATTGGGTCAGATCCAGCAGGTCATTATCCAGCAGCGGTTTCAGCGCCAGCTGGGAGACCGTCGGATAACAGCCCGGCACCGCAATCAGTTGCGCGGTACGGATGTTGTCATGCTGCCATTCCGCCAGGCCGTACACGGCCTGCGCCAATAAGGCGGTATGTTTGTGTTCAAATCCGTAGTATTGTGGGTAAAAATTATCCTGCTGAACGCGGTAAGCGCCTGAAAGATCAAACACCGTGCAACCCGCCGCAAGGAAAACCGGCACGAGGTCATGGCTGACCTCATGGGCGGTTGCCAGGAACACCACATCGGTATTTTGTGCAACGGCGGCCGGGTCTGTCAGCGGCTCCAGCGGCAGATCCACCAGGCCCCGGAACTGCGGATGCAGATCCGAAAAGCATTTTCCGGCATCCGCACTGTTGGCAGAAACCATCAGGCCGGTCAGTTCCGTCTGCGGGTGGCGTTGGATATAAGCAGCGAGCTCTGCACCGGTATATCCGCTGGCACCGATAATCAGCGTTTTCAACATAAGTTATCTTCACCTTGTACCTGAAACACAAACAATGTATTTTTATTCACATAAACTGCATGAATATTGATACTATTATGACTAAAGGCTGTCAACAGTGAATATTAAATTACCTGCATTTATTGAGATTTATCGTCAGCTCATCGCGGCACCTTCCATCAGTTCCACGGAAGCGGAATCTGATCAGAGCAATGAAACTGTTATCAATCTGCTGGCGACCTGGTTTGAAACCCTGGGGTTTGATGTCGAGGTGCAACCCGTTCCGGAAACGCGCGGCAAGTTCAATCTGCTCGCGAGTCTCGGGGATGGCGACGGCGGTCTGCTGCTGTGCGGCCACACCGATACCGTCCCGTTTGATGAAGGCCGCTGGAGCAAAGATCCCTTCACCCTGACAGAGCAGAACAACAAGCTGTACGGGCTGGGAACAGCGGATATGAAGGGCTTTTTCGCCTTTATCCTCGACGTGCTGCGCGATATCAGTGTGAAGGATTTGCAGCACCCGCTCTATATCCTCGCCACCGCAGATGAAGAAACCACCATGGCCGGGGCGCGCTATTTTGCCGCCAATGCAGCTATCCGCCCGTCCTTTGCCATTATCGGCGAACCCACGTCGTTACAGCCGGTGCGGGCGCACAAAGGCCACCTCTCCAATGCTATCCGCATTACCGGTCAGTCCGGTCATTCCAGTGATCCGGAGCGCGGCGTCAATGCGATTGAGCTGATGAATGAATCCATCACGCACCTGATGTCACTGCGTAACGAGCTGAAAGAAAAATTCAATAACCCGGCGTTTGTCATTCCGTATCCGACCATGAATTTCGGTCATATTCACGGCGGTGATGCGGCAAACCGTATCTGCGGCTGCTGTGAATTGCATATGGATATCCGGCCGCTGCCGGGCATGACTCTCAGTGATATTGACGACATGCTCAATACCACGCTGGAGCCGGTGAAGCAGCGCTGGCCGGGACGGCTGGCGATTGAGGAGCTGCATGCGCCGATCCCGGGTTACGCCTGCCCGACAGATCATAAAATGGTCGGTGTGATTGAAAACCTGCTCGGCGAAAAAGCGCAGACGGTGAATTACTGCACCGAAGCACCGTTTATTCAGGATCTGTGCCCGACCCTGGTGCTCGGCCCCGGGTCGATTGAACAGGCGCATCAGCCGGATGAATTTCTCGAAACCCGCTTTATTGAGCCGACCCGTGAACTGCTGACCCAGCTTGTCACCCATTTCTGCTGTAAAACCCCCGAATAATTCTTCTCAGCGGACAGCCCGTCTGTCCGCGCTTTTCCCCTCATCATGACAATCTTTCATACAGCGTGTGAGAAAACCTCACCCGCACTGTGACAATTAGTGGTTGACGTTTAACCAGTTCATCCCGTAATCTACATCCAGACGTCTAAACGTATAGACATTCAAATAATCACGGACGGATAACTGCGGGGGCAGCGATGAGTTTTTTACATATAGACCAGCACGAAGCACTGAATCAGAACCTGGCAGAACTGGCCGGTCGTGTGGCCGTATCTTTTGAATTCTTTCCGCCGGGCACACCGGAAATGGAAAAAACCCTGTGGCAGTCCATCGAACGTCTCAGTGTGCTGAAGCCGAAATTTGTTTCCGTCACTTACGGGGCGAACTCCGGCGAGCGGGACCGCACCCATTCGGTGATTAAAAGTATCAAAGAGAAAACCGGGCTGATTGCTGTTCCGCACCTGACCTGTATTGATGCCACCCGTGATGAGCTGAAAACTATCGCCAGAGATTACTGGGATAACGGTATCCGCCATATTGTGGCGCTGCGCGGCGATCTGCCGGACAGCAGCAGCAAACCGGATATGTATGCCGCTGACCTGGTCGGTTTGTTAAAATCGGTCGCCGATTTTGATATTTCCGTCGCCGCTTACCCGGAAGTGCATCCGGAAGCACGCAGTGCGCAGTCAGATCTGATTAACCTGAAAAAGAAAATAGATGCCGGTGCAGATCGTGCTATCACGCAGTTTTTCTTTGATGTCAGCACCTATCTGCGTTTCCGTGACCGCTGTGCGGCGGCCGGTATTGATGTGGAGATTGTGCCGGGCATTCTTCCGGTCTCTAACTTCAAACAGTTACAGCGCTTTGCAGGAATGACTAACGTCCGCATCCCGGGCTGGCTCGGCACCATGTTTGAAGGCCTGGATGATGACCCGGAATCCCGCAAGCTGGTCGGGGCTTCCGTGGCAATGGAGATGGTGAAACTGCTCAGCCGTGAAGGCGTGAAAGATTTCCATTTTTACACCCTGAACCGCGCGGAACTGACTTACGCTATCTGCCATACTCTGGGTGTCCGCCCGGCCGCCTGCGTGGCATAATTTATCACGATCCGGGCACATACATCAGTATGTCGCCGGATCGTGAGCATCCGTCACAGCGAAAGGTAAGGCGTTTATGAGAACTCTTTAAATGCCTTAATCGTATTTGCCGCGTACATCACAGACGGACCGCCACCCATAGCAACAGCCACACCCAGTGCTTCCGCCAGCTCCTGCTCCGTTACCCCCGCATCAACCAATTTTTTGGTATGAAAACCAATACAACCATCACAACGGTTTGCCACCGCAACCGCGATAAAAATCAGTTCTTTTGTTTTTTTATCTAATACACCATCCGCCGAGCTGCTGCTGACCAGCTCTGAGAAAGCGGTCATAACATCCGGGATAAATTTACCCAGTTCCTGCATGTTTACGGCGATTTCTTTAGTGACATCTTTGTAATATGACATTTCCGATCCTTAGTGAGAGTAACAGTTACATACAATATATATTTTAATATTATATAAATTTGCAGATTATTCAATATCATTATTCATATATTCCCGCCATTATTTTGAGATATCTCCGGCAAACTGCCGTTTTCTGCAATTAATTTATGGCATATACGGTAAGATAAATATTTAATTATCTCATGAATAATAAGGAAATAATTGATGCTTCAAATTCGGTTACATGGTGCGCCATGTAATGTCCGGCTGGATAATGGCAAGGTTATGTCAGGCAAAAAAGCAGCAGATCATCTGGCAAAAACAATTAAAGCCACAGGAAATTCACCAATTAATTTTGTTAGTTGCTACGGGGCTGCAGGAGGCGCGATTTCGAATGCACAGATGCTGGCTAATAAAACAGGTTGCCCGGTTAAAGGATACACAAAAAAAATCTCACCGGTACAGGCGGGTAATAACAGTCATGCAGGAAAAAGCCGGGTATTCCACCCGCAAAGCCCTCTGAAAGCGAAAGTTTGCGGCATCACTAACCAGACAGCAGGTTCATTGATACAACCCGGTATGCATGCTTACAATTTTCTGAGAACACATTTGCATCCCTGAATAAAAAATGGCCGCAACTGCGGCCATCCGGGGCCGCCGGCCAACCCGCAGGGGTTGGCAGCGACCGTCAGTGATTGTAAAAATAACGTTATTAACCGGTATTACGCATACCTGCCGCAATGCCTGCAATAGTCACCATCAGGGCCTGCTCTACCTGCGGATCTGACTGATCGCATTCACGTGAGCGGTGCAGCAGTTCGGCCTGCAGGACGTTCAGTGGGTCGGTGTACACGTTACGCAGAGCGATAGATTCCGCAATCCACGGCAGATCCGCCATTAACTGCTCATCTTTGGAAATCATCAGGACGCTCTTAATATCCTGTGATAACTGTTCGCGCAATTTTGCCCCCAGCGGCCACAGGCGCGGCTCCACCAGGCGCTGGTCATAGTATTCCGCCAGCCATAAATCGACTTTGGCAAACACCATTTCCAGCATACCGATGCGGGTTCTGAAGAATGGCCACTGGTAATACATCACTTCCAGCATGGCCCGGTTACCTTCATCCACGGCGGTTTTCAGTGCCGCACCCGCACCCAGCCAGGCCGGCAGCATCAGACGGTTTTGCGACCAGGCAAAAATCCACGGAATCGCACGAAGCGTTTCCACACCACCGGTCGGACGGCGTTTTGCCGGACGGGATCCCAGCGGCAGTTTGCCCAGCTCCTGCTCCGGCGTGGCTGCACGGAAATACGGGACAAAATCCGGCTGTTCGCGGACATAATCGCGGTACATCTCACAGGAGACATCCGAGAGGCGATCCATAATCGCAGCCCACTCCGGTTTCGGCTCCGGCGGCGGCAGCAGATTGGCTTCCAGACTGGCGCTGGCATACATTGCCAGGCTGCTGATAGTGACCTGCGGCAGACCAAACTTAAAGCGGATCATTTCACCCTGCTCTGTCACACGCAGACCGCCTTTCAGGCTTCCCGGCGGCTGTGAGAGCAGTGCGGCGTGTGCCGGTGCACCGCCGCGGCCGATGGTGCCCCCGCGTCCGTGGAACAGCGTCAGTGTCACGCCTTCACGGGCGCAGACTTTAATCAGTGCATCCTGAGCGCGGTATTGTGCCCAGGACGCCGCCATTACCCCGGCATCTTTGGCAGAGTCGGAGTAACCGATCATCACCATCTGGCGGTCATTAATCAGATTGCGGTACCAGTCGATGCTCAGCAGGCGGGTGATAACACTCTCTGCATTATTAAGGTCATCAAGGGTTTCAAACAGCGGTGCGACCGGCAGGGTGACCGGACTGCCGGATTCTTTCAGCAGCAGTTTGACCGCCAGGACATCCGACGGTACTTTTGCCATCGAAATCACATAGGAGGCGACAGAATTTTCCGGTGATTCGGCAATCACCCGGCAGGTATCAAAAACTTCGCGGGTTTCATTACTGCACTCCCAGTTCTGCGGTACCAGCGGACGTTTTGACTGGAGTTCACGCAGCAGGAATTCCTGTTTTTCCTCTTCCGGCCAGGCGGCGTAATCCCCGAGGCCGAGATACTGTGTCAGTTCAGACAGCGCTTCGGTATGACGGGTGCTTTCCTGGCGCACATCAATGCGCACCAGCTGCAGGCCGAAGCAGCGGATGCGGCGCAGGGTATCCAGCAACTGGCCGTTGGCAATAATCTTCATGCCGCACTCAACCAGCGAGCGGTAGCAGAGATACAGCGGCTCCCATAACTCTTCGTTATCGGTCAGCAGGTTATCCGGTTTGATAGCCGGTTCACCGGCCAGGCAGCGCTCCAGATAGTCCAGTGTGCTTTTCAGACGGGCGCGCAGCTGTTTGGTGATGACGCGGTACGGCTCGGCGGCATCCTCACCCACACGCTCACGCAGCTCCGGCGTGCATTCGCTCATGGAGAGCTCGGAGACCAGCACCTGAATATCATTATAGAAAAGATCAGCAGCCTTCCAGCGGCTGAGGGTCAGCACGCGCCGGGTGATATCTGCCGTAACATTCGGGTTACCGTCGCGGTCACCGCCCATCCAGGAGGTAAAGCGGATCGGTGTGGCTTCCACGGACAGGTTGTAATCCAGAGACGCCTCGAGCTGCTCGTTAAACTCGCGCAGGAACGCCGGAACCCCTTCCCACAGACTGTTTTCCACCACAGCAAAGCCCCACTTCGCTTCATCAAGCGGCGTCGGACGGTCTTTGCGGATTTCATCAGTGTGCCAGGCCTGTGCCACCAGCTGACGCAGACGGCGCATAATACGATCGTGCTCATAATCAGCCAGGTCATCGTGATCCAGCTGTGCAAGACAGGTATTCACCGCCACCAGTTTGTGGATCAGAGTACGGCGGGCAATTTCGGTCGGATGTGCGGTCAGCACCAGCTCAATGGAGAGCTCATCCACGGCCTTGCGCATCTCTTCATTGGTAAAGTTTTTGGCTTTCAGCTGATCAAACAGCGCCGCCAGGGCAACCGGATTGCTGGCCGCCTCACCGTGCGGCGAAATGCTGTGATACTGCTCCGCCACGTTGGTTAAATTCAGGAACTGGTTAAATGCGCGGGCAACCGGCAGCAGTTCTTCATTGGATAGATTTTGCAGTGTCATCAGCAGCTTCTGCCGCTGAATTTCATTACCGGCCTGTGACGCTTTGGATAACTTACGGATGGATTCTACTTTCTCGAGAATATGTTCACCCTGGGCCTCTTTGATCGTGTCTCCGAGTAGTTTCCCGAGCATACTGACGTTACTGCGCATTGCGGAATATTGTTGATTCATACGACCCCTGACCCTTATTGACGGCAGAATCCTATGACCGCCGGTGAGGAACTTTCAGCCGGCAGTTCTCTGTCCTGTACATCTTAGTGATTTCATACGACGGATTAATTCTTATTTTGTGACGCCGTTCCCTTGCATTTATCTCTGCCCTATATTCATATCAAAAAAAACGCGCTTTGAAAGGACTTTATCAGATTTAATTACCGTGCTGCCATCATGTTGCGCACAGGCAGGTGCCGGATTATCGGGTAAAAATCCGTCCCGCCAGCATAATGAAAGGGAAAAACAAACGTCACAGACAGATATCGCGAATTAAGGCAAAAATAGTAACGATTCAGCCTGAGCGAAAAACCTCAGTCCGGCGGGGAAAAATTCAGCGGGAAAGTGTAACGGGAAACCGTCAGCAGAAAAACAGCGGGAAGTGAAAATAGTAACGGGATGCAATTAAATCCGTTAATCGCATCCCGCCGGGATTGTTTCTGTCCTTAGCCTGACTTCCTGTCAGAAGAAGCACGTCCGGTGCATATCCTTACCATGACATCCTGTCACAGCCATCATCCATAATGGTTATATGTCCGTTGTGAAACATCACCATGCGTTATTTATACCAACCCTGTACTATAAACGTAATAAGATAATTCCCGTTATAGTCATCTTTTGTTCTGCTTACAGGATATTTAAGATTATTTAACCCCGTTAGTTATCACAATCCGACGAATTACAGTAACTGTGCCAGACGGTTTAAATCTGACTGAATCGCCCCGGCAGTGACATCACGTCCGGCACCCGGCCCGCGGATCACCAGCGGATTATCGCGGTACCAGCGGCTTTCCACCGCAAAGAGGTTGTCACCCGGCTGTAATGACGCCAGCGGATGTTCAGGACGGACTGCCTCCACCCCGACCCGCGCTTTGCCGTTGGCATCAAAACGGGCCACGTAGCGCAGCACCATGCCCATTTCACGGGCAGCTTCCAGCCGGCAGGCCATCTGTTCATTCAGTGCAGTGACATTCTCGAAGAAGTGATCCGGTGTGCCTTCCTGTGCCGCTTCCGGCACCAGGGATTCCACACGGACATCTTCCGGCTCAATTTCATACCCGGCTTCACGGGCGAGGATAATCAGCTTGCGCATCACATCCTGGCCGGATAAATCAATACGCGGATCCGGCTCGGTCAGCCCCTGCTGCCAGGCCTGTTCCACCAGCTCACTAAACGGTACGGTGCCGTCGAATTGCAGGAACAGCCAGGAAAGTGTGCCGGAGAAGATCCCGCTGATCGCAATAATGCTGTCGCCGCTTTCATGCAGATCGCGCACACAATGGTTGATCGGCAGTCCCGCACCGACAGTGGCGTTGTACAGCCAGTGACGCCCGGTTTTGCGGAACGCATCGCGGATCTGGCGGTAATCGCGGGTTTTTGCCGCTCCGGCAATTTTGTTGGCGCTGATGACATGGAAACCGTACGCGGCAAAATCGGCGTAACTTTCCGCCAGGGTTTGGCTGGCGGTCAGGTCGATAATCACCAGGTCATCAAACGGATGGTTGCGCATCCACAGATACAGGGTGTCCTCATCGGCGATCGGCTCTGCTTCCTCATTGAAGAAAGCCAGTGCGCGGCTCGGATCCAGCCCGTCGTAACTGAGCAGCGCTCTTTCGCTGTCCGCCACCCCGGCGAGAACAAATTCAAACCCGCTGCGGGCAGAGAGATTACTCTGCTCACGCGCAAACAGTTCCAGCCAGCGGCTGCCGATATTGCCTTTGCCGAACACCATCAGGCCGATCTGCTTTTCCGCACGGAACAGGCTCTGGTGCAGACCCTGAATCACATGCCCGGTCTGACGGGTGCGCAGAATGGCCACGAGGCTGATGCCGTCCTCGGCCTGCCAGATAAACTCCACCGGCTGATCTTTGAGCTGCTGATAAAAACGGTGGTAATGCAGGAGGTTTTTACAGACCCCCGCCCCGACCAGCGCCACCAGCGAGAAGCCGTCACGTAGTGTCAGTGTGCCCGGCAGTCCGGCGCTTTCCAGCACATGCAGGGCGCTGTCTGCCACTTCGGCGGTATAACTGAGCTGAATAAGATTGTCATCATTATGCAGGCCGACCGCCAGCGGGCGGATCTGGCTGCGTTTAAGCAGCAGATCAATACTTTTATAACGCGCTCTGGCGTCATCCCCGGCCGGCAGGCGGATATCAATCAGACAAACCTCATCATGGTTGGTCACGATCTTCGCCCCGGTGCCGGATGCCAGCACACGCTCAATTTTTGTCGAGCCCTGTTCCGGCTGGTAACTGCAGCGCAGCTGTAAATCGATATCACTGACGGACACCGGCTGTAAAGTGCGGGTATGCAGCACCGGTGCCGCCAGACGTGCCAGTTCACTGGCTTCATCCAGACGCAGCAGCGGCAGCAGACAGGCATCTTTGACTTTGCGCGGATCCGAGCTGTAAACCCCCGCGACATCACTCCAGATAGTCACTTTTTTCACCCCGGCCAGCGCACCAACCTGAGTGGCGGAATAGTCACTGCCGTTACGGCCGAGCAGCACGGTTTCCCCGGCACGGTTACGGGAGATAAACCCGGTCACCACCAGGCGTTTACCCGGATGCAGCGCCAGCAGTTCTGCAAGCAGCGGCTGCGACCGCGCGGTATCCACTTCCGGCTGCGCCGCCCGCTCCGCACACAGGAATGTCCGGGCATCCAGCCACTGTGCGGCCATACCCTGCTCCTGAAGTACCTGAGCCATCAGACGGGCAGACCAGATTTCCCCGTGGCCGGTCACTTCCGCGTAAATCACATCATTCAGCGGATTTTCCAGCAGTTTCGCCAGGCGCTGAATATCATCATTAAACTGAAAGATCAGGACATTGGCCTGAACTTCCGGCAGTAAGTCACTGATAAGGGTTGTCTGATAGCGTTGCAGGGTCTGCCGCGCCTGTTCTGCGGCAGCACGATCACTCTGACTCAGTTTGACCCAGTTAATCAGCTGGTTGGTGGTACTGCCTGCGGCAGATACAACCATCAGGTCATCCGGCTCACTGTAGTTCGCCATAATATTCGCCACCCGCAGATAACATTTTGCATCTGCCAGGCTGCTGCCGCCGAATTTATGTAACTGACGCCCTTTTACTGATTCATCAATCGCCAACGCACTCATGATTACCCTTACCCCTTAGTCACTGACTGAAATGCGCGATCCAGATCAGCAATCAAATCACTGCTGTCCTCAATCCCCGCAGAAATACGTAATAAGCTGTCTGAAATTCCCGCTGCATGCCGTGCCTGCTCCGGCATTCCCGCGTGTGTCATGGTCGCGGCATGGGAAATCAGCGTTTCCACCCCGCCCAATGACTCTGCTAGTGTAAAGAGAGACAGGTGAGATAAAAAGCGGGAAATTGCAGCTTCATCACCATTAATGTCAAAACTGAGCATTGCACCGAATCCTTTCTGCTGCTTTGCCGCCAGTTCATGCCCGGGATGCGTCTCCAGTCCCGGATAATACACTTTTTTCACCAGCGGCTGATGCACCAGATAATCCGCCAGGATGCGGGCATTTTTTTCCTGTAAGGTGATTCTCGGGATCAGAGTGCGAATACCGCGCAGCAGCAGATAGCTGTCAAACGCCCCCAGTGTCACTCCGATATTATTCGCCCACCACGCCAGTGTTTCACAGTGTTCCGCATCTGCGGCGATCACCACACCGGCGACCACATCAGAATGTCCGTTCAGGTATTTGGTGCAGGAATGGATGACAAAATCCGCGCCCAGCGCCAGCGGCTGCTGTAATGCCGGGCTGAGAAATGTGTTATCTGCCGCCACCAGTGCCCCGGCCTGATGTGCTTTTTCACTGACCGCGGCGATATCTGTGATCCGCAGCAGCGGATTGCCCGGCGTTTCAATCAGCACCAGTTTCGGCTTTTCTGCCAGTGCGGCACTGAGTGACGCCTCATCGTTCATATCCGCAAAACGGACGGTAAAATGGCCGCGCTGCTGACAACTGTCGAGCAGCCGGTAAGTACCGCCGTAGCAGTCATGGGGAGCCACAATCACATCCCCGGGTGACAAAAACACGGTAAACAGCAGATGCAGAGCTGACATCCCGCTGCTGGTCACCACCGCCCCGGCACCGCCTTCCAGCTCCGCCAGCGTGCGCCCGGTGATATCCCGCCCGGGATTGCCGCGCCGTGAATAATCATGTTCACGCGGGCTGTTGAAGGCCGGAAAATTATAGGTTGATGAGAGATACACCGGCGGTATGACACAGCCGAATTGGGTCTCTTCATTGAGTCCGTTATGAATTGCCGCTGTCGCGGGTTTGCGTGCCATACCTCTTTCCCTGTCAGTAACTGAACGAGTTATCAGCATATCCGCGGTTCATTTAGACGTCAATATGTCTGGACATCCATCCTGCTTTACGGTTATATATACAAGTGGGATAATACCGATATCAGTCAGGTACTTTTCTGTGCCCGGCTCCTCCTCAAACTGACTAAGATAACAAGGTAATCCATGGCTGAATGGAACGGCGAATATATCAGCCCTTATGCTGAGCATGGCAAAAAAAGTGAGCAGGTAAAGAAGATTACAGTTTCTATCCCGTTGAAAGTGCTTAAAATTTTAACGGATGAGCGCACACGCCGCCAGGTGAATAACCTGCGTCATGCCACCAATAGCGAACTGTTATGTGAAGCATTTCTGCATGCTTTTACCGGACAGCCACTGCCCGATGATGATGATCTGCGCAAAGAACGCAGTGATGAAATCCCGGAAGTGGCGAAAGAAATTATGCGCCAGCATGGGGTCGACCCGGATACGTGGGAATATTGAGTTTTATCCGCGTGTTATACGACTTCTCAACCCGGAAACAGACATAAAAAAACGCCCTGTGAAATATTTTCATTCAGGGCGTTTTTTATGGAACAGAGCGCGGCATGCCGCGCAGTGCCATTATTTCTTCGCAGAAGGAACGCTGAAGCGTTTGTTGAAGCGATCAACACGGCCGCCGCTTGCAACGTCACGCTGTTTACCGGTGTAGAACGGGTGGCATTCGCCGCACACGTCCAGGTTCAGGTTGTGACCTGCGGTAGAGTTAATTTTCATTACGTTGCCGCAAGAGCAGGTTGCAGTGATTTCTGCGTAGTTAGGATGAATACCTTTTTTCATGGGAAAACCTCGGTTAAGGCCGTGTCGCTATCCGGGCCTTTTTGCCGGACACCACACGTCGTGTTGATGATAAGTTATCGGTGGTATTTTAATTACCAAAGGCGGCGGATCATACAGAAATTCCCTGAACCATGCAATGAAATCCGCTGTCTTTTCGTGGTATTCTGGATCCTGTTTTGCGGATAATTTCCCTGTTTTTACCGGGGAAAAACTGAAATCCGGTGATTATTCAGACACTTTTGCGCCTTTTCCGCCGCTGTGTATTTTTTACACGCCGGCGCTCTGCCGATGATGGACATTATAATGACAGTCGTCCGGGTGATATTACCAGTACCTCTGACACAAACATTTGACTATTTACTGCCTGATGATATGCCCCGCCCGGTACCGGGGGCACGGGTGATTGTGCCGTTCGGACGACAGAAACAGGCAGTCGGCATTGTGGCTGAACTGGCGGAAACCAGCACCTTCAGCCCGGAGAAACTCAAGCCGGTCATTGCCTGCCCGGATGATGACACGCTGTTTCCCGGGGATCTGTGGCCGCTGCTGAACTGGGCGGCACAGTATTATCACTATCCGTTAGGGGAAGTGCTGTTTCATGCCATGCCGATTTTGCTGCGTCAGGGCAAAGAGGCCGCCTTTGCACCGCTGTGGTGCTGGGAAGTGACGCCGGAAGGGCGTGAGATTGATATCCATACCCTCAAACGCTCCCCGAAACAGCAGCAGGCACTGGCCTGTCTGCGCCGTCAGCCGGTTTACCGCCATCAGACTGCGGAATATGAACTCAGCGACAGTGCATTGCAGGGACTGAAAAAGAAAAATCTGATCATCCTGAACGATGTGCAGCCGGAGAGCAAACCCTGGCAGCCGGGATTTGCCGTCACCGGCGAACGACTGAAACTCAATACCGAGCAGGCCACCTCTGTGGGAGCGATCCGCGCAGAGCAGCATCAGTTTTCCCCCTGGCTGCTGGACGGTGTGACCGGCTCCGGGAAAACCGAGGTGTATCTCAGTGTGCTGGAAAATGTGCTGGCTGAAGGCCGCCAGGCCCTGGTACTGGTGCCGGAAATCGGCCTGACCCCCCAGACCATCGCCCGTTTCCGCGCCCGTTTTCAGGCACCGGTGGATATTCTCCATTCCGGCATGAATGACAGCGAACGGCTGGCTGTCTGGCTGCGGGCAAAACGCGGGGAGACCGCCATTGTTATCGGTACCCGCTCCGCGCTGTTCACGCCGTTTACCTCTCTCGGCATCATTATTATCGATGAGGAGCACGACGGCTCCTATAAACAGCAGGACGGCTGGCGTTATCACGCCCGTGATCTGGCCGTGTTCCGTGCCAAGAAAAATGATATTCCGATTGTGATGGGCACGGCGACCCCGTCACTGGAAACCCTGTTTAATGTCCGGCAGAAAAAATACAAAGTCCTGCCGCTGACACAGCGGGCGGGAAATGCACAGCTTGCCGACCAGCATCTGCTCGACCTGAAAGGGCTGCCGCTGACCTCCGGGCTGTCACAACCGCTGATCAAACGCATCCGCCACCATCTGGCCGCAGATAATCAGGTTATTCTGTTCCTCAACCGGCGCGGCTTTGCCCCGGCAATGCTGTGCCACGAGTGCGGCTGGATAGCGGAATGCCCGCGCTGCGACCATTTTTATACTCTGCACCAGAACCACCGCATGCTGCGCTGCCATCAGTGTGACAGCCAGCGCCCGGTACCGAAACAGTGCCCGCAGTGCGGCTCCACACAGCTGGTGCCGGTCGGGCTGGGCACCGAACAGCTGGAGGAGAGCATCACCCCGCTGTTCCCGGATGTTCCGGTCACGCGGCTGGATCGCGATACCACCAGCCGCAAAGGCGAGCTGGAGCAGCATCTGGCGGATGTGCATCAGGGTGGCGCACGCATCCTGATCGGCACTCAGATGCTGGCCAAAGGGCATCACTTCCCGGATGTCACCCTTGTGGCACTGCTGGATGTCGACGGCGCGCTGTTCTCCGGTGATTTCCGCGCGGCGGAGCGCTTTGCACAGCTCTACACCCAGGTCTCCGGCCGGGCGGGACGCGCCGGGAAACGCGGCGAGGTGATTTTACAGACTCACCATCCGGAACATCCGCTGCTGACCGTGCTGCTGGAAAAAGGCTATGCCGCCTTCGCCGCACAGGCACTGAATGAGCGGCAGAGTGTCTGTCTGCCGCCTTATACCAGCCAGGTGATGATCCGCGCCGAAGATCAGAATAACCAGCGGGCGAATGCATTCCTGCAGACGGTACGCAAGCTGTTCGAATCCCATCCGCTGCGGGATGAGCATTTCTGGCTGATGGGGCCGCTGCCTGCTATCCAGGCCAAACGCGGCGGACGTTTCCGCTGGCAGTTGCTGTTACAGCATCCGTCCCGCAGTCAGTTGCAGAAAATTGTCGCGCAGGCCATTCCGTATATTCAGCAGATGCCGGAAAGCCGGAAAGTCCGCTGGAATGTGGATGTCGATCCGACTGATGGCTGAGACTGACGTCTCACGGAAAGTGCGCGCTGTCTCAAAAAATTGAGATAACTCACAGTTTTATGCAAACCAGGTAACAGATTAATTTTACAAAGGGCTTAGAATAGCCGTTAATAGAACGATTAATAAACCGTCTGAATTTCACTTAAGAAGCTCAGGCGGTTTTTCACAGGCATGTGAAAAGTACAGCGGACCATAATGATCACAAAAACCGCGCAATCGATACACTTACAGGGTAACCAAAGGAATTAATGATGGAACCACGCCGTAACGATACCGGCGCGACAATGAAAGATGTCGCCAGAGCCGCAGGCGTCTCAACCGCGACCGTGTCGCGGACACTGATGAATCCGGAGAAAGTGTCTGTGCAGACACGGCAGAAAGTGGAAAATGCTGTCCTGGAAGTGGGGTATTACCCGCATAATCTGTCCCGGGGGATGAAACGTAATGAATCCCGCACCATTCTGGTGATTGTACCGGATATCGGCGATCCGTTTTTTACCGATATTATTGTCGGCATCGAGGAAATTGCCGCCAAACACGGCTATCTGGTCCTGATCGGCGACTGCCGTTATCAGCACAAGCCGGAACACACCTTTGTGAATCTGATTGTCACCAAACAAATTGACGGCATGGTGCTGCTCGGCTCCGATGTGCCGTTTGACAGCCGCCATGATGAACAGCGCCACTTCCCGCCGATGGTGATGGCTAACGAATTTGCCCCGGAGCTGGAGCTGCCGACGGTGAATATTGATAACCTGACCGCCGCCTTTAATGCCACCCATTATTTACAGTCGCTCGGACACACCCGCATCGCCTGTATTTCCGGACCGGAAGAGCTACCGTTGTGTCAGTACCGTGTCGAAGGGTATATTCAGGCCATGCGCCGCATGGGAATGCCGGTACGGGACGAATATCTGGTACGCGGGGATTTCACCCACGAGAGCGGCGCGGAATGTGCCGCACAGCTGCTGGCACTGCCGGAACCGCCGACCGCGATTTTCTGCCACAACGATATTATGGCGATCGGCGTTCTCTGGGCGGCCAGAAAACAGGGGCTGACGCTGCCGCAGGATCTCTCGGTTGTCGGTTTCGATGATTTACCGGCTGCACAATACTGTTCGCCGACCCTGACGACTATCGCACAGCCCCGTTATGAAATCGGCCGTCAGTCTTTCTTACTGCTGCTGGAACAGTTGCAGGGACACACCGTGGCAAAAGGTTCGCGCCTGCTGGATTCTGATTTAATCATCAGAGAAAGTGCCTGCGCGCCTAAAAGCTAGGCAAAAACCATAAGGTTAAGTAACATGTAACGCTGAATAATATGTTCCCTTAACCGACTCATTAGTGAATTGAAACAGTGGCACAACGAGATTATGTGGGACGCGGACGCTCTGCGCCGCGTAAAAAAAGTAAATCACGGAAGAAAAGTCAGGCGAAAGGCCTGCCGTTCACCACATTGGTGATCGCCGTGGCACTGGTGGTCGTTTTTGTCGGCGGCCTGTTCTATCTGGTCCATAACAAAAAAAGTCAGACCTCTTCTGACAGCATCATTCCGCCTGCACATCAGCAGAGTACCGGTAACGGGCTCCCGCCGATCCCGGAGGAGCGCTGGCGTTATATCAAAGAGCTGGAAAACCGCGAAGCCGGGGTACCGGAGCAGTATTACTCCAACCCGCAGGCACCGGCCAACCGCATTGATCCGAATGCCAAACTGACCCAGGAACAGCGGCAGCTGCTGGAGCAGATGCAGTCTGATATGCAGCAGGCACCGGTTCAGTTACAGGAAGTACCGGCAAACGGCACGGTTCCGCGTTCTCAGGTCGTGGTTACCGGCCAGGATCCGCAGCTGCGTATGCAGCCGGAAACCCGTCCGGCACCGCAACCGGCCGAAAAACCGGCTGAGAAACCAAAACCGGTGCAGGAAAAACCACAGGCTGCGCCTGAGCGCTGGTTAATCCAGTGCGGATCATTCCGTGAGAGTGGTCAGGCAGAAGAAGTCCGCGCCGGTCTCGCCTTCTCCGGTATCGAAAGCCGGGTGTCCCAGGGCGGCGGCTGGTATCGTGTGATGCTCGGCCCGTATGAGAAATCTGCCGCGCAATCGGTGAAAAGCCGTGCCGCTGATGCCGGCGTAACAAATTGTATTCTTCGCTCCGCCGGGGGTTGAAATTCTTCAGCCCTCCCCCCATATCTTTAGTTAATTCTGTGCCGCCGGGAATATACCCGGCGGCCTCTCTCCATCCTTTAGCACAACCAGGGGCTGACTCATGACAACAATCGTAAGTGTTCGCCGTAATGGCCAGGTCGTAATTGGTGGTGATGGGCAGGCGACAATGGGTAATACCGTCATGAAAGGTAATGTCCGCAAAGTCCGCCGCCTCTATCACGACAAAGTCATTGCCGGTTTCGCCGGTGGCACCGCGGATGCCTTTACCCTCTTCGAACTGTTTGAACGCAAACTTGAACTCCATCAGGGACACCTGACAAAAGCCGCCGTTGAGCTCGCCAAAGACTGGCGTACCGACCGCATGCTGCGCAAACTGGAAGCCCTGCTGGCTGTTGCCGATGAAACCGCATCGCTGATTATCACCGGCCAGGGGGATGTCGTTCAGCCTGAAAATGATCTGATTGCCATTGGTTCCGGCGGCCCGTACGCCCAGGCAGCAGCCCGCGCCATGCTGGAAACCACCGATCTGAGTGCCCGTGAAATCGCGGAGCGCGCACTGACTATTGCCGGTGATATCTGTATCTACACCAACCACAATCTGAATTTTGAAGAATTACCTTCAAAAGCATAAGGATCGACGTTATGTCCGAAATGACTCCACGCGAAATTGTCAGCGAACTCGATAACCATATTATCGGCCAGGATAAAGCCAAACGTGCTGTTGCCATCGCGCTGCGTAACCGCTGGCGCCGTATGCAGCTCAATGAGGAGCTGCGTCACGAGGTCACCCCGAAAAATATTCTGATGATCGGCCCGACCGGTGTCGGTAAAACCGAAATTGCCCGTCGTCTCGCCAAACTGGCCAATGCGCCGTTTATCAAAGTCGAAGCCACTAAATTCACCGAAGTGGGTTATGTCGGTAAAGAAGTGGATTCCATTATCCGCGATCTGACGGATTCCGCTGTGAAAATGGTGCGCCTGCAGTCTATCGAGAAAAACCGTTTCCGTGCTGAGGAAATGGCCGAAGAACGCATTCTCGATGTGCTGATCCCGCCGGCAAAAAATAACTGGGGTCAGACTGACACCCAGGCAGAGCCGTCAGCTGCCCGCCAGGCATTCCGCAAAAAACTGCGCGAAGGCCAGCTGGATGACAAAGACATTGAAATTGAAGTCTCTGCCGCACCAATGGGTGTGGAAATCATGGCACCTCCGGGCATGGAAGAGATGACCAGCCAGTTACAGTCCATGTTCCAGAACCTGGCCGGACAGAAACAAAAACCACGCAAAATGAAGATCAAAGAAGCCTTCAAACTGCTGGTTGAGGAAGAAGCCGCCAAACTGGTCAATCCGGAAGAGCTGAAAGAGCAGGCCATTGAAGCGGTTGAACAGCACGGTATCGTGTTTATCGATGAGTTCGATAAAATCTGTAAGCGCGGCGGCCAGTCCTCCGGGCCGGATGTGTCCCGCGAAGGGGTTCAGCGTGACCTGCTGCCGCTGATTGAAGGCTGTACTGTCTCCACCAAGCACGGCATGGTCAAAACCGACCACATCCTGTTTATCGCCTCCGGTGCGTTCCAGGTTTCCAGCCCGTCTGATCTGATCCCGGAATTACAGGGTCGTCTGCCTATCCGTGTGGAATTACAGGCACTGACCACTGAAGATTTCGAGCGCATTCTGACCGAACCTAACGCCTCACTGACGGTTCAGTACAAAGCACTGATGGCTACCGAAGGTGTGAATATCACCTTTACCGCCGACGGCATCCGTAAAATTGCTGAATCTGCGTGGCAGGTCAACGAAACCACCGAAAATATCGGTGCCCGTCGTTTACATACGGTGCTGGAACGATTAATGGAAGAAATTTCCTACGATGCCAGTGAAAAACAGGGTCAATCCATTGAGATCAATGCGGAATATGTGAAAGATCATCTGGATCAGCTCGTGGCAGATGAAGATTTAAGTCGCTTTATTCTGTAATTTGATAATAATCAGACATAATAGTATTCAGACTGTACGGGTATTATCTGCCCGGCAGTCTGCGTTATTATTTTTTGTCGTTATTATTTCATTCTGAAAAGTAAGCGAGTTTCAATGTCAGTCCCCCCTTCACCGGCCATCAGCCGTACCCAAGCCTGGCTGGAAAGCCTGCGGCCCAAAACATTACCTCTCGGGGTGATCGCGATTATTACCGGTTCCGCTCTGGCTTACTGGACCGGCCACTTTAAATTCCCTGTTGCCCTGCTCGCCCTTATCACCACCGGCATTCTGCAGATTTTGTCGAATCTGGCCAATGACTACGGCGATGCGGTAAAAGGCACCGATACCGAAGCACGCCTCGGGCCGCTGCGCGGTATGCAGAAAGGTGTTATCACCGCCGCTCAGATGAAAAAGGCGCTGATTCTGACCGTCACTCTCGCCTGTCTGTCCGGGCTGGCCCTGATTATTGTCGCCTGTGAGAAACCGGAAGATATTATCGGCTTCCTGGGGTTAGGTGTGGCCGCGATTATCGCCGCAATCACCTATACAGTCGGGAAAAAACCCTACGGCTACCTCGGACTGGGTGATATTTCTGTTCTGATCTTTTTCGGCTGGCTGAGTGTGATAGGCACCTATTACCTGCAGGCCGGTTTTTTCAGCCCGCTGACCATTCTGCCGGCGACCGCCTGCGGACTGCTGTCTGTTGCAGTGCTGAATATCAATAATATGCGCGATATCGAAAATGATATCCTGGCCGGGAAAAACACCCTGGCCGTCCGCCTCGGCCCGCTGAAATCCCGCTATTACCATGCCACCGTGATTACCGTGGCATTCCTGTGCCTGGTGCTCTTTACCCTTCTCTATCTGCACGGCTGGTACAGCTGGCTGTTCCTGCTCTCTGCACCGGTACTGTTTATGCATATCAGACGCGTGCTGGGGGATATGACCGCCACCGGAATGCGCCCGCTGCTGGAACAGATGGTGAAAGCCGCACTTCTGGTCAATATCCTGTTTTCCGCAGGACTTATCTGCCAGCGTCTGTAACCGGGATTTACGCCGAAATCTGCCGCTTTCTTGATTCAGATCGGAAAGCGGCCGCTGTTGATTTTGCAAACAACCGTGTGAAGGGGCTATACTGACTGTATCCGGCAGCAACCAGACGTAAAATCCTATGAAAAATGATACCTTCGACACCTCCGAGCTTTGTGACATTTACCAGGAAAATGTGAATGTCGTTGAACCCCTGTTTTCCAACTTCGGGGGCTGTTCATCGTTTGCGGGGCAAATCACCACCGTAAAATGCTTTGAAGATAACGGACTGCTCTTTGATCTCCTGGAAGAAGAGGGAGAGGGCCGTATTCTCCTCGTTGACGGGGGCGGGTCTGTCCGCCGTGCGCTGGTTGACGCGGAACTCGCGGCACTGGCTGTGCAGAACGGCTGGGAAGGTATTGTGGTATACGGCGCGGTGCGTCAGGTGGATGATCTGGCTGAAATGGATATCGGTATCCAGGCGATGGCCGCGATTCCGGCAGGCTGTGGTTCAGAAGGTATCGGCGACAGTGACATCCGCGTGAATTTCGGCGGTGTGACCTTCTTCTCCGGCGATTATCTGTATGCGGATAACACCGGGATTATCCTGTCAGATATCCCGCTGACGCTTCCGGAAGAAAATGATGACGATGAAGACGAGCTGACCGAAGCGTAATCCTCATCAGAGATACAAACAGCAAAAAGGGCGGAATATCCGCCCTTTTGTCGTTATGACACAAGATAAAAACCGCATCACACTCAATTATTCGTTTTGCAGCAATACCGCGATTACGCTAAATCATTCGTTCTGTGGCAAGGCGGTGAAGCGAAGAGCCCCGGGAGCATACACCAGTATGTGACCGGGGAGCTGAGCGAAACCAACACAGCCACAGCATCAAAACCGCGATTACACTAAATCATTCGTTTTGCAGCAAGGCGGCGAAGTGAGGACGTCCCCGGGAGCATACACCAGTATGTGACCGGGGCGGACGAACGAAGCCAACGCCGCTGCGGAACGAAGGATGACGTGTAATTTACTGGACGTCGTCCATCTTACCCAGCAACGCCCGCAGACGCTCCTGCCAGCCTGCCTGCTCCTGCTTCAGCTGCTCGTTTTCACGCACCAGTGACTCACGGGCACCGGCTGCATTCTGCACTTCGCGGTTCAGGTTGTTGTTCGTTTCTTTTAATTCGTCGATTTCCATCTGTAACAGGGTGATGGTATCGATAGCCTGCTGGACTTTTGCTTCCAGCTTTTCAAATACTTCAAATGACATCTTGCGTCCTCCTTGTAAGCGATGCTCTGATTGTAAGTAGGTGTTATCAATGTGTCCAGTCACATCCCGTGTATTCCCCATAATGCAGCAGAATAAAATCCGGCTGATATTCGCCTGAATGTTGCTCGCTTGTTATAAAATAAGCGAAATCGCTCAATTTGTTGACGAGATCCACAGTTTTTGATTTCGTTATTTCTCGTTTCCGCTCATTAACGATAAATTCACACTAAGACATACGTCTGATACACGAAGAACATCATTTGTTAATAATTTGCACTTATTTCACCCTAATTTTGCACTATCAGGATTGATACTATGAGTCTAATGAAATCTCCGACCCTCTTCGGACAATGTCTCTCCGAATTCCTGGGTACAGCACTGCTGGTCTTCTTTGGTTTAGGCTGTGTGGCCGCGGTTCGTATCGCCGGTGCACAACTGGGATTATGGGAAGTCAGTATCATCTGGGGTCTGGGTGTGGCACTGGCGGTGTATCTGACAGCCGGGATCTCCGGCGCACATCTCAACCCGGCTGTCACACTCGCGCTCTGGCTGTTTGCCTGCTTTGAGCGCCGCAAAGTGATTCCGTATATTGTGGCCCAGTTCCTCGGCGGGTTTGCCGCTGCAGCGCTGGTTTATGCCATGTATTACAATGTGTTCCTCGATTATGACCAGGTGCATCATATTGTCCGCGGCTCACAGGAAAGCCTCTTTACCGCCGGGGTTTTCTCCACCTATCCGGCAGCACCGGTCAGCGTGGGTCAGGCGTTCTTTATCGAAGTGGTGATCGCCGCTATCCTCGTCTGTCTTATCCTGGCACTGACCGATGACGGCAACGGTGTACCGCGCGGCCCGCTGGCACCACTGCTGATTGGTCTGCTGATTGCGGTTATCGGCGGCTCCTTCGGTCCGCTGACCGGCTTCGCCCTTAACCCTGCCCGTGACTTCGGCCCGAAAGTGGTTGCATACCTTGCAGGCTGGGGAGATATTGCCTTCACCGGCGGGCGTGATATCCCGTATTTCCTGGTACCGATGTTTGCGCCGATCGTCGGCGGGTTACTCGGTGCATTCGGTTACCGCAAGCTGATCGGCCGCCATCTGCCGTGCGAAGTGTGTAATACCGGGGACGAAAAATAATACCGCAGCGAATCACGTACTCTGACGTTATCGCGTGTTTGTTCACTCAGAAATAAAACAGGTTTAATTATGACAACAGAAACAATCACCCGTGAGAAAAAGTATATCGTCGCGCTGGATCAGGGAACCACCAGTTCACGGGCGGTACTTTTTGATCGTAATGCCAATATTATCGATATCGCGCAGCGCGAATTCACTCAAATCTACCCGAAACCGGGCTGGGTGGAACATGACCCGATGGAAATCTGGGCCACACAGAGCTCAGTCTTAACAGAAGTCCTCGCCAAAACTGACGTGCATCCGGACGAAGTCGCAGCTATCGGTATCACCAACCAGCGCGAAACCACCATCGTCTGGGAAAAAGAGACCGGCAAACCGGTTTATAATGCGATTGTCTGGCAGTGCCGCCGGACAGCAGATTACTGCACCGGTCTCAAACAGAATGAAGAGATGGTCCGCTATATCCGGGAAAATACCGGCCTGGTGATTGACCCGTATTTCTCCGGCACCAAAGTGAAGTGGATCCTCGACAATGTCGAAGGTGCGCGGGAGAAGGCGGAGAAAGGAGAACTACTGTTCGGGACTGTCGATACCTGGCTGGTCTGGCGCATGACCCAGGGACGTGTGCATGTCACCGATCACACCAACGCCTCGCGCACCATGCTGTATAACATCCGCTCACTGGAGTGGGATCAGAAAATCCTCGACCTGTTCGGTATTCCGCGCGCCATGCTGCCGGAAGTGAAAGCGTCCTCGGAAATCTACGGCAAAACCAACATCGGCGGGAAAGGAGGCACGCGTATTCCTATCTCCGGTATCGCCGGTGACCAGCAGGCGGCACTGTTCGGCCAGATGTGTGTTCAGCCGGGCATGGCGAAAAACACCTACGGCACCGGCTGCTTCCTGCTGATGAACACCGGTAACGAAGCGGTGCTGTCCGAACACGGTCTGCTGACCACTATCGCCTGTGGCCCGCGCGGTGAAGTGAATTATGCCCTTGAGGGTGCGGTATTTGTGGCCGGCGCTTCTATCCAGTGGCTGCGCGATGAGATGAAAATCATTGCCGATGCCACCGATTCCGAATATTTCGCCACCAAAGTCAAAGACAGCAACGGCGTGTATGTGGTGCCTGCCTTCACCGGCCTGGGCGCACCTTACTGGGATCCGTATGCGCGTGGTGCTATTTTCGGCCTGACCCGGGGTGTGAACAGCAATCACCTGATCCGCGCCACCCTGGAATCTATCGCCTATCAGACCCGCGACGTGCTGGAAGCCATGCAGGCCGATGCCGGAACGCGTCTGAAAGCGCTGCGTGTCGATGGCGGTGCGGTGGCAAACAATTTCCTGATGCAGTTCCAGTCCGATATCCTGGGGACATCTGTGGAACGCCCGCTGATCCGCGAAAGTACTGCACTGGGTGCGGCACTGCTGGCCGGGTTATCCACCGGATTCTGGCAGGATTTAGAGGAAATCAAAGCCAAATCCACCATCGAGAAAACCTTCCGTCCGGGCATTGAAACCACCGAACGGAATGTCCGCTACAGCGGCTGGAAAAAAGCCGTTGCCCGCGCACAGGACTGGGAAGACCACAACTAATCCCTCTTTCTTTTTCTTTGCTCTCTGCCGCCGGTTAATACCGGCGGTTTTTTATGCGCGAAAACAATAATCACCACCAGAACAAAAACCCGCCTCACCCGGTAAAAGTACATATCCGCAGACCAAACTCCCGGATACCCGTCAGAGATCACAAAAAACAACCAACTGTAATCAGTATGTAACCGTGTGTGCTGACATTCACAGTAATAACGAATTAAATCGAATATTCTGTGAGCGAAAAGGAAAATATATGAAGAAAACCGCTGCTGTTCCGGTAAACTTCACCACCAAATACTGACAAATACTTAGCGAGGGAGATGTCTATGCTAAGCCTGTTTAAACCTGCACCGCATATTCAGAGGCTCGGTGCTGATCGCATTGATCCGGTATACCGCCGTCTGCGCTGGCAAATTTTTATAGGTATCTTTTTTGGCTATGCTGCCTATTATCTGGTCCGGAAAAATTTCGCCCTCGCCTTCCCCGGCCTGATGGAGCAGGGATTTTCCAAAGGCGAACTGGGGACGGCATTGTCTGCGATCTCCATTGCTTATGGTCTTTCCAAATTTATCATGGGGTCGTTTTCTGACCGGGCTAACCCGCGCTATTTTCTCCCGACCGGGCTTATCCTTGCCTCGGCTGTCATGCTTATCATGGGCTTTTGCGACTGGGCAACCTCTTCCGTCTGGGTTATGGCTATCCTGCTGTTTCTCTGCGGATGGTTCCAGGGGATGGGCTGGCCGCCGTGCGGACGTACCATGGTGCACTGGTGGTCACAGAAAGAGCGCGGCGGGATTGTATCAATCTGGAACTGTGCCCATAACGTCGGCGGCGGCTTACCGCCGATGCTGATGCTGCTGGGGATGTATTGGTTCGGTGACTGGAAAGCGGCGTTTTATATGCCGGCATTTGCGGCCATTCTGGTGGCACTCATCGCATTTGCCCTGATGCGGGATACGCCGCAATCCTGTGGCTTACCGCCAATCGAAGAGTACAAAAACGACTATCCTGATGATTATACAGAGAACAGTGAAGTTGAACTGACGGCAAAACAGATCTTCATGCAGTACATTCTGCCGAATAAGTTACTGTGGTATATCGCTGTTGCTAACGTCTTTGTTTATCTGCTGCGTTACGGCGTGCTCGACTGGTCACCGACCTATCTCCGGGAAGTCAAACATTTCGATATAACAGGCTATTCTGTCGCCTATTTCCTGTATGAATGGGCGGGGATCCCGGGCACGCTGCTGTGCGGCTGGATGTCAGATAAAGTCTTTAAAGGAAACCGCGGTGCAACCGGAGTGTTCTTTATGACGCTGGTGACGATTGCCACCGTGGTCTTCTGGCTCAACCCGGCGGGTAACCCGTCTGTTGATATGGCGTGTATGATCACCATCGGCTTCCTGATTTACGGTCCGGTCATGCTTATCGGCCTGCATGCCCTGGAACTGGCACCGAAAAAAGCAGCCGGTACCGCCGCCGGATTCACCGGATTATTCGGCTATCTCGGCGGTTCTGTGGCAGCAAGTGCAATCGTCGGCTTTACTGTGGATTATTTCGGCTGGGATGGCGGTTTTGGTGTCATGATTGGCGGCAGTGTGCTCGCTGTGATCCTGTTAGTTGTGGTGATGCGTGGTGAGAAGAAACATCACGATGAAATCGCCCGCAATAAAGCATAAGCGGAGACAGACAGATGAATATACCCCGTCAGTTTTATCTTGTCAGTGCCCTTGCGGGTGCCATGATCTGCGGCTCTGCCGCTTTTGCGGCAGACAATAAGATTGTGATTGCACATCGCGGTGCCAGCGGCTATCTGCCGGAGCATACCCTGCCGGCCAAAGCGATGGCATATGCACAGGGTGCTGATTATCTGGAACAAGATCTGGTGATGACCAAAGATGATGAGCTCATCGTCCTGCATGATCATTACCTTGACCGTGTTACCGATGTGGCAAAACGCTTTCCGGATCGCGCACGTAAAGATGGCCGTTACTACGCCATCGATTTTACCCTCGCGGAAATTAAATCCCTGAAATTTACCGAGGGGTTTGAAATCGAAAATGGTAAAGCCGTACAAAAATATCCGGGTCGTTTTCCGATGGGAAAATCAGATTTCCGTATTCATACCTTTCAGGAAGAACTTGAGTTCATTCAGGGTCTGAACCATTCCACCGGAAGAAATACCGGGATTTACCCGGAAATCAAAGCGCCGTGGTTCCACCGTCAGGAAGGTAAAGATATCACCCGTAAAACCCTGGAAGTGCTGAAAGCCTACGGCTACCAGACTAAAGATTCCGGGGTATTTCTTCAGTGTTTCGATCCGAATGAATTAAAGCGCATCAAAAATGAGCTGATGCCGGAAATGAAGATGGATTTGATGCTGATACAGCTGATCGCTTACACCGACTGGCAGGAAACATTTGAACAGAATGCGGAAGGCAAATGGGTCAACTATAACTACGACTGGATGATGGCTCCCGGTGCGATGAGTAAAATCGCAGCATATGCTGATGGTATCGGGCCTGATTATCATATGCTTATCAGCAAGGAGTCCAAACCGGGTCACATCACTCTGACGCCGATGGCAAAAGAGGCACACGCTTCGCAACTGATGATCCATCCGTTTACTGTCCGCGCGGATGCCTTGCCGCCGTATGCGGAAAACACTGAACAGTTATTTGATGCTATTTATATTCAGGCCGGAGCAGAAGGGTTATTTACTGATTTTCCGGACAAAGGCATACAGTTTCTGCAAAAACATAAACGGCATCAGTGATCACTACTCTGTTGCGAAACAGAACAACGGGCACAATAGTGCCCGTTTTCTTTATATCAGCAGCCTGACTCAGGATGCCATCGGCTGCTGATTCTGCAACCGGTGAGCCAGCGGCAGCCAGCACAACACCATAATCACAGAGACCGCCAGCATCAGCAGGCCGACACTGCCCTGTCCGCCCTGCGGCATCAGTGCGGAAATCCAGGTAGCAACACCAGAGCCCACATTCTGCAATCCGCCCACCAGCGCACCCGCAGCCCCCGCCAGATACGGGAACGGCTCCATGGCCGCCGTGGTGGCCAGCGGGAACAGCATCCCGGCACCAAAGAAAAACAGCGCAGCAGGGATCAGTAAGGTCCAGACATTCATCACGCCCAGCAGCCCCGGGATCCACATCAGCGCCCCGGCCACCAGACAGCAGATTACCGCACACCACACCAGAAAACTGAAGGATTTGCTGTCACGCCCGGCAAACCAGGCACCGAAAAATGCCGCAGGTATCGGCAGAATAAACAGAATACTCACCGCCATACTGCCCAGCCCCAGGCCGTCACGCATCAGCACACCGCTGGATGCCTCAAATACCGCCACCCCGGCCAGGCCGCATATCAGCATCGCCAGATACGGCACAAATGTCCGGTTGGTCAGCAGCAGACGGAAAGAGGCCCACATTTTAGGTTTCTCTTTCATCGGCGGACGGGTTTCCGGCAGTTTGTGCCACATGTTGTAACCCACCGCCAGACCGAGCAGGAGCAGAAACGCATAACAGGCACGCCAGCCGAAGAAAAATGCCAGTGCACCGCCGAGCATCGGGGCGATAAGCGGGCTGACCAGGATCCCCATATTCAGCAGGCTGTTGGCGTAACGCAGGGAAATTCCGGTGTATAAGTCACGCGGCATGGTCCGTGCCATCACCCCGGCCACCCCGGTCCCCAGCCCCTGTAACCCGCTGGCAATCACCAGCATAGTCAGATTCGGTGAAAACAGCGCGGCAGTCGTGGATAACACATAAATAAATAACCCGGTGAGGATCACCGGACGGCGGCCGACTTTATCTGAAATCGGCCCGTAAATAAGCTGGGATGCACCATAAGTAAATAAATACGCCGCCATCACGCTCTGCACGGCACCCGCCGGTTTACCGAAATCCAGCGCAATATCCGTTATTACAGGCACATACACTGTCTGCGTCATTTGCCCGACAGCAATCAGCGCAATCAGCATTACCAGCAGATGAAAATTTTCCAGTTTTTTCATTTTTATTGTCAGTCTTTACATTGTCACCGGGAGGGCACAGCACAATTCCGGCAGCATTAATCACGGCCGGAATCAGTCATACTTGCGATACCGTATAAAATAGCAAATTAAAAAAATTTTGGGAGATAGTTCACACATTTATTTTTGTAACAGAACGACCGTTTTTATGCTGTTTCCGGCAACTAAACTGTACAGTTCATCCTGATTTATCGTATTCATGCGACAGGATCCTCTGACGCATTTAATCGATACATTTTTCCCCGTCGGCTTATTACACTGGTTTACATATTAATAACGACCATTCTGCGACTGACGGAGGTTATGCATGTCAAACTGGATCACAGGACGTGTCACACGTATCACACACCATACTGATACCTTATTCAGCCTGCATGTTCAGGCACCTGTCCTTCCCTTTACAGCGGGACAATTCGCCAAACTCGGCCTGGAAATTGACGGCGAACGCACACAGCGCGCTTATTCTTATGTTAATGCACCGGATGATGATGACCTCGAATTTTATCTGGTCACTGTCGGCGACGGTAAACTCAGCCCGCAGTTGGCAGCCCTGACCCCGGGAGATGAACTGCTGATCACCGATGAAGCGGCCGGTTTTTTTGTGCTTGATGAAGTACCGGACTGCGACACCCTCTGGATGCTCTCCACCGGCACCGCCATCGGCCCGTTTTTATCCATTCTGCAATATGGCAAAGATCTGGAGCGGTTCCGTCATATTGTGCTGGTGCATGCTGTGCGCTATGCCGCCGACCTGAGCTATCTGCCGCTGATGCGGGAACTGCAGAAAAAAATCGGGAGTGACAAACTGCGGATCGTGACTGTCGTCAGCCGGGAGCATGCGGAAGGCTCACTGCATGGCCGGGTACCGGCGCTGATCAGTTCCGGTGAACTGGAAGCCGCCGCCGGATTACCGCTGACCGCCGAAAACAGCCATGTGATGCTGTGCGGTAACCCGGAGATGGTGAAAGACACACAAAATCTGCTGAAAACTGGGCGGGAAATGCGCAAACACCTGCGCCGCAAACCCGGCCATATCACCAGCGAGCAATACTGGTGATACCCTGACCGCGGGTTCGCCCGCTGTCTCTGCCTCAGTGGCTGTCGATTTTATCCACCGGCTGTGTGCTCTCCCCGAAGCGGTTGCCCTCATCAAGACTTTTAAACACACCGCAGTCGAGCACCATTATCATCACGATAAAAATCGGCAGAAAACGCCCCAGCCCCCACTGCCAGAAATCACCGGCGAGGCTCCAGTCCGGCGTGGTCAGTGCCCACGCCATCACCAGCATTAACGCCCAGCCGCCGCGCTTGTTGCGGTCATGCAGGCGTTTGGTAAAAATCGCGGCGGCGGGATACATCACCATCAGCACCGGCACCATAATCACTTCAACAGGCAGCTTAAACAGCCCCTGTAATGACATCAGGAGAAACAGCACTGCGCCGCACACGCCGATCCCCGCCCAGAATGCTTTGCGGCCGATCCGCCCGTGAAACGAAAACGCCCATTGTTGTAGTGTCATTTCTCTTTCCTAATCGTGTACACTGGTTATATTGCAGACGGACCACAGGGAGTCGCTATGAACGCAGTCAAAAAAACCGCACTGGCCGCCCTGACAGCGGGATGCACGCTGCTGCCCGTCACACCGGCTGCGGCCGGTGACGCGGTACTGATCCCCATCCCCTGCCCGCCGGAAACACTCTGGCTTCAGGCGGATGCCCCTGCTTTCGGCATCACCATCCCCGTTATGCGCGAACAGTTTAACCGCAACAACCCGTCGCTGCCATTACGGGAATACAAAGTCGTGGCCTCAAACGACATTACCGCCAGCTATCTGCGGGCGGCAACCCGCATCAGCCCTTATATTTACTCTTCCGCCATCCTTGAGCGCGACAGTGAAAAAATCAAAAGTCTCCAGCTGACACTGCTGCCCGGTGCAGACAGTGCAGCGGAAAAAACCAACCGAGCCCTGATGCTGGCCTATATTAAGGCACTGATTATTCAGTTCGAACCGACGCTCAATAAAAACAATATTGATGCTGCCCTGAGCCGGGCACTGGCGACGGATTTCAAAACCGGCACTTACGCCTCTCAATTCGGTGCATTACGCTATCTTCTGGTAGTTGATGACAAAAATGGGGTAACTTTCGCTATTGAACCGATTAAGCTTTCGCTATCTAATAGTGATACGGCACAGTAAACAGTGGCCGAAAAGCAAAGCTATTTCGCGCCGCTTTCACTATACTGTCTCTCTGTTTGCCTGTTCGCCGCTCTGCGCGGACAATGGTAATAAAGCTTAAGTCATTTAACTCATTCCGGCAGGAGGAAATACAATGCGACATCCCTTAGTCATGGGTAACTGGAAGCTGAACGGCAGCAGTAAAATGGTTTATGAGCTGATCACCGCTCTGCGTCATGAAATCGGCAATGTCACCGGATGTGATGTTGCGATCGCACCACCGGCAATTTATCTCTCTCAGGCCAAACAGGTTCTGGCGGGCTCCTCCATTGTACTGGGTGCCCAGGATACCGGTCTGAATCTCTCCGGTGCGTTCACCGGTGAAACCTCCCCTGAAATGCTGAAAGACATCGGCGCACAATACATCATTATCGGCCACTCCGAGCGCCGCACTTACCACGGTGAGAGTGATGAATTAGTGGCAGAGAAATTCGCGATCCTGAAAAAACTGGGTCTGACCCCGGTACTGTGCATCGGTGAATCCGAAGCAGAAAATGAAGCGGGTAAAACCGAAGAAGTCTGCTCACGTCAGATTGATGCCGTTCTGAACACTCAGGGTGCGGATGCATTCCTCGGCGCCGTCATCGCGTATGAGCCAATCTGGGCTATCGGTACCGGCAAGTCCGCTACTCCTGCGCAGGCACAGGCAGTACACAAATTTATCCGCAGCCATATCGCGAAGAAAGATGCGAAAGTGGCAGAGCAGGTTATTATCCAGTACGGCGGTTCTGTAAATGATAAAAACGCCGCAGAGCTGTTTACCCAGCCGGATATCGACGGTGCATTAGTCGGCGGCGCATCACTGAAAGCAGATGCTTTCGCCGTGATCGTCAAAGCCGCAGCGGCAGCAAAAGCCGCAAAATAATCTCCGGACTCCGGACAGCAAAAAGCGGCGAAATCGCCGCTTTTTTTGTGCCTGTTACTGTGCAAACCGCTTCTTTTTATTCTGATCAATCCCAAATTGAGTCATCAGGTATTATCTTTAAAAAATTCACGCAATCCTCTAAATCATTCAGTCTGTGGCAAGGCGGCAAAATAAAGAATCCGGGGAGCATACATCAGTATGTGACCCGGGCGATGAATGAAGCCAACACCGCCACAGGCTGAAGGACAATTCGCACAATCCTCTAAATCATTCAGTCTGTGGCAA
>NZ_KV791672.1:79073-145477 GCF_001807955.1 Morganella sp. HMSC11D09 | reverse complement strand
TATGTGACCCGGGCGATGAATGAAGCCAACGCGGCCACAGGCTGAAGGATGACGAGGATTTTTAGTAGAGTTTCTTCGCGGTCTCATACCAGTCTTTCTTAAACACCCGCTTCATATTCATTACCGCATCAATAATATCGTGATGAACAAGTTTTTCATTCTGGATCCCGACACAGCGGCCGCCGTAACCTTCCAGCAGTAACTGAATAGAATAAGCACCCATACGGGATGCCAGGATGCGGTCATACGCCACCGGCGAGCCGCCGCGCTGGATATGCCCCAGTACCGTTGCACGGGTTTCGTGATGTGTTGTCGCCTCTATCTGCCGCGCCAGCTCATACACGTCGGTGACATGTTCGGTGATCGCCACAATCGCATGGCGTTTGCCTTTATCAATCCCGGCTTTGATTTCTGCAATCAGTTCATCACTGCTGTATTCCACTTCATTCGGCGGCAGAACGATAAATTCACAGCCCCCGGCAATGGCAGCGGACAGTGTCAGGTCACCGCAATAGCGGCCCATCACTTCCACAATAGAGATACGTTTGTGGGAAGTGGAGGTATCACGCAGACGGTCGATAGCTTCAACCACGGTTTCCAGTGCGGTAAAATAGCCGATGGTGTAGTCGGTTCCCGCCACGTCATTATCGATAGTACCCGGCAGGCCGATACACGGGAAACCCGCTTCGGTCAGTTTTTTGGCACCGAGATAGGAACCGTCCCCGCCGATAACCACCAGCGCATCGATGCCGTTTTTGCGCATATTTTCAATCGCGGTTTCCCGCACTTTGTCATCACGGAATTCCGGGAAACGCGCCGACCCGAGGAAGGTACCACCGCGGTTGATCACATCAGAGACACTGAAGCGGTCGAGCTGTTTCATCCGGTTTTCATACAGGCCGAGATAGCCGTCATAAATCCCGATAACTTCCAGCCCTTCTGACAGCGCAGCGCGGACAACGCCACGGATTGCAGCATTCATGCCCGGCGCATCACCGCCGCTTGTCAACACACCGATTCGTTTGATCTTCTTGCTCATGATGACCTCTGATTTGCAGATGTAATATGTGTAAATCTGAAAAACCTGAGCGGCATGTTATCACGCTTCCCCGGTCAGGCTTCGGGAATTCACTGCTGTAACGCATTGCTGAATTGATTCACCTAATCCTATAGTAAGATAAGGTTTAGCCGGATGCACCTATCTTTGCGGATTTTTTTGTCATTTTGAGACACCGGAAACACAGGCCTGTCATAACCGCAGGATTACTCAGCATACCCGTTAAGGATACCCGAAAAACAAAAAATAATTAGCGGATATGAAACATTTTTTTCACAAATAATGCGTTACCGGAAAAGCAGGGGTCAAAAGCAGGATCTGAAATAAAAGGCATATCCGGGAAAGAATATATATCCGGATTTACCGCACATTATGTAATTAACAAAAACAAACCGTAAGAAATTATTTCATTACTCACATCGTGACATAAATAATGCAATAGAAATTTATATAATATTTTTTTGCAATTATTGAATATAATTTATGGCCGGATTTGAAAAACAGATATCAGTAATATTTTGTCATACTAAATTAATATTTATTACACCGCCGCTATTACGCATGTCGCGGGTATATCCATTACCCCTGATAAATCAAATATGGAATTTAAATAACAAAAATAACCCAAAAACAGACATAACCAGAGCTTTATTCTGACCAAAGAAATAAAAAAACCATCAGATTAGCTTCATTCATAATGTGTATTAAGATTCATTACCGTCAATGAATCTTAAAAAAATCACTTAAATATGCATTTTCGCTCCCATTGATTAAACAAACCTTAAATAAGATACTCATCTCATAAATAAAATTTACACCTTTTAAATTTACCATTTCCGTCTGACGAAATGGCTTTCGTTATATATACCGACACCAGGGAATAACTAATGAAAACAAAAAAGAAACTTTTACACCTTTCCATTATTGCCGTCTTATGTTCAACCGTACCATCATTAGTTATGGCAGAAACATTTTGCGGCAGCCGTAAAAATGTGGGCCTGACAGGAAGCGCACCTTTCACCGGTGAAATGACCGCTGATGATTGCTATGAAATTGGTGCCTGGGTAGAAGGTAAGCCAACAGATTATGTCGGCATTGCTCAGAATCTGACCATGCTGAGCGGCAGTAAACTCAGCGTACTCGGCCTGTTTGAGGATTCTCAGGTTCAGGGCGGCGCTGAAGTCTGGATTGATAAAACAACCCATATTGCCTGGGACGGCTATCACACCGGTTTCCCGGCCACCGGCAGCCGTATTGATATTCAGAGCGGCGGATTAATCCGTGTTCTGGACGGCGGAACATTAAAAGATTCCGTACTCAACGGCGGAACCGTTTATGTCAGTAATACCGGTAAAGCCGATGATCCGGGCAAGTCTGAAAATAATATCGTCAACAGCGGCGGGAAATTATTTATTTACCTGGGCGGGGAGTCAACCGGTACACAGGTCAATGACGGCGGTTATGAATATGTCCAGCAGGATGGTAAATCCCTGAATACGGTCGTGAATAACGGCGGTGCTCAGATGCTGAAATCCGGCGGGTTTGCGGACAGCACCATTATTAATGATGGCGGATTACAGCAACTGCACGGTAAAGGTTTTGCCGATAATACCCTCGTAAACGCCGGAGCACGGCAATATGTTGTCGATGATTCCAAAGCAACCAATACAACCGTTGACGGCGGCCAGCAATATATTTTCAATCAGAATGCATCTGCATCTGCCGGTATTGCAGAATTTAACCGGATAAAAAACGGCGGCGCCCAGATTATTAAAGGTGGCGGACAAGCCATTAATAACGAATTATATGACACCGCCGTACAAAGTATTTACAGCGGCTCCTCTGCGACAGATACCACGCTGAATGATCGCGCCAAAAGCTGGCTGGCGGCAGGGGCACAGCTCCTCGGCGTCACGACTGTTAATCAGCAGTCGCAGGTACAGCTGACTGCCGGTTCAGAAGACAAACTGGCAGCGGATGCCGGAGCTTATGCGGAAAATGTTATCTTATCCGGCCCGGACAGCACCCTGATGGTGATCACCGGTGATACCGGGAATGCCGCTTTTGCCGGTTCGCTCAGCGGACAGGGTCAGGTCCGGTTTGTTGCACCGGTCAACGCCGGGTACAGCCATCTGATCATTGAAAATCTCTCCGGCAGCCAGACATTCTATATGAACACGGCCATTGCCGAGCAACAGGGTGATTACCTCACTATCCGTAACAGCAGTGGTGATCATGCTCTGAATATACAGGATTCCGGGGCTGAAATTACCCGTCCGGATAAATCACGTCTTGATTTAATCACGGACGAAAGCAGCAATGCACAATTCCGCCTGAGCGCCCTCGACGGCACTAATATTGATGCGGTGGACGGCGGGACCTATATGTACTCGCTCTATCAGCGTGATGAGCAGGACGGCAAAATCTGGTATCTGGCCGCTCAGAAAGATGAGCCGGGCGAGCCTGAAAAACCGGTTCCGCCGGTCGTACCTGAGGATAAAACCACACCATCCACCGATGCGGTGTTATCCATGGCTGCCGCGCCGCAGCTGATTTTTAATCACGAACTCGACAATCTGCGGTTCCGCCGCGGCGAATTACGGGATAATCAGGGTGATGCGGGGGTCTGGGTGCGTCTGACCGGCGACAGAACCCGTGCAGGCACCGGACACACACACTTTAAACTGAATCAGGCCGGTTTTGAGCTGGGTGCGGATAAATCTGTCCCGCTGGAAAACGGCAAATTGTTGCTCGGCGTCTTTACCGGCTATAACGATGTCAAACTGAAGCATCAGCGCGGCGGCGAAAGCAGCATCGACAGTATTACTGCCGGTGGTTATGCCACCTGGTTCTCAGATAACGGCTGGTACCTCGATGGTGTGCTGAAATATAACCATTTCAATAATGAGTTACGTGCGGTTTCCACCAACCGCAGCAGCATCCGCGGAGATTATTCACAGAATGCTTACGGTGCATCCGCAGAGGCCGGTTACACCTTTGATCTGCCGGAAGCCTTCTGGGCCGAACCGTATGCCCGCCTGAGCTATATGCGTGCGGACAGCAAATCAGTTCATCTGAACAATAATATGCAGGCAAAACTGGATGCACAGCAGTCCCTGCAATCCGAACTCGGCCTGCACGCAGGCAAAGATTTCACCCTGAACAATCAGGTGATCATCACCCCTTACGCCACACTGGCCTGGCAGCATGAGTTTATCAGCAATAATGATGTGACCATTAACCAGCGCAATACGTTTGATACTGATTTCTCCGGCGACAGCCTGAAAGCCGGCGGCGGGTTGACTGTCCGTTTCACGCCGCAGATTCAGGCGTATGCGGAAATCGATTACCGTAAAGGCGATAAAACAGAATCGCCGCTGCACGGCAATATCGGCGTGCGCTACAACTTTTAATTTCCCGTTGTGATTCAGTTACGGCGGCCGCAAGGCCGCTTTTTTTATCTACGGCATCTCCGGCGCCAAAAAACAGGCAAAAAAAAGCCCCTCAAGAGGGGCTGTAAAAGACAGGGATGGTGTCTATGGCAAGGAAAAACTTCTTGGGTGCTACTTAACGACTCTACTGACTTCACTACTCTGACAAATTATTTCTGACAAATAACTTCTGACAAATTCATTCCGGCATATTCTGCGCGGAGGAGGCGGATGAGGTATGAATACTCTCCGGCTCAAAATTGGCATCCAGCTGCATTTTCTGCTCCGGGTTGAGTAACTGATACATCTGATGGTGAACCCGTATCATCTCAACCTGATAATCCAGCCGCTTGCGCATCTCCTTTTCAAGCTGATTACGCACGGCCGTTTCATCAAACTTTTCGGCCTTAACCAGCTCGTACAGCGCAATATCATCTTCTGCAAGGTTACGGACATTCCGTAACTGGTCGCGGTAATTGTGCATCAGATCCCGCAACTGCATCCGTTGTTCTTCCGTTAACCGGATACCGGTCAACATAGAGGTATAACCATCTCCCCCTGATGTCGTTATACCTTTATACTGACTGTGACTCTGCACCGGGGTAACGCAGCTATCACTTTCTGAATCCTGCGCCAGTCCCGGCGCACTTTGCATCACAAACATTGACGCTAAAGTGATTGTTGCTATCTTACCCATAGTAACTCCTTAAACTTCTGAGTCTGCGTCACCTGACCCGTTGGAATTAACTATACGCACCCGGCTGCAAACATGCGTCAGAGCATGTAAAAGAACGTAAAGTCATGGAATAGAAACGTTTGTTGTCGTATTTTGCACGTGGAGGACGTGAATAATGAATAAAATACTGCTTGTTGATGATGACCGCGAATTAACCTCGCTGTTAAAAGAATTACTCGATATGGAAGGGTTCAACGTTGTCATTGCACATGACGGCGAGCAGGCACTGACCCTCCTTGACGATTCCATAGACTTGTTATTGCTCGACATCATGATGCCGCGCAAAAACGGGATTGAAACCCTGAAAGAACTGCGCCAGAACTACCAGACTCCGGTGATTATGCTGACCGCACGCGGCAGTGACCTTGACCGTGTTCTGGGGCTCGAACTGGGTGCGGATGACTATCTGCCGAAGCCGTTTAACGATCGCGAGCTGGTGGCACGTATACGCGCGATTCTGCGCCGCTCCAACTGGAGTGAGCAACAGCAGCAGAGCGACAGCAGCAGTAACTCTTCCGTGGTGATGGTGGATAAACTCCAGCTCAACCCGGGCCGCCAGGAAGCCAGCTTCGGTGACGAAGTACTGGATCTGACCGGAACCGAGTTCACGCTGCTTTACCTGCTGGCACAGCACCTCGGCCAGGTGGTCAGCCGTGAACACTTAAGCCAGGAAGTGCTGGGCAAACGCCTGACGCCGTTTGACCGCGCCATTGATATGCATATTTCCAACCTGCGCCGCAAATTACCGGAGCGCACAGACGGCCTGCCGTGGTTTAAAACGTTACGCGGCCGTGGTTACTTAATGGTATCTGCAACATGATAAGCAGCCTGACGGCGCGGATTTTCGCCATCTTCTGGTTTACCCTGGCACTGGTGCTGTTACTGGTGCTGATGGTGCCGAAGCTCGACTCCCGGCAGCTGATGCCGCTCCAGGAGGCCGAGTACCGACAGGGGATGATGCTGCAGCAACATATTGAATCTGATCTCGCACAGGATCCGGCGAATGACCTGCTCTGGTGGCGGCGGCTGACCCGCGCCCTGGTAAAATGGACGCCGCCGGACAAGCGCCTGATTATTGTCACCACTGAAGGCCGGATCATCGGGCCTATCCGCAATGATTCCCAGGTCATCCGTAACTTTATGGGTCAGTCAGATAACACTGACAACCCGAAAAAGAAACGTTACGGCCGCATTGAGCTGCTCGGGCCGTTTGAAGTCAGGGACGGCGAAGACCGCTATCAGCTTTATCTTATCCGCCCGGCGAACACCGCACAGTCTGATTTTATCAACTTCCTGATTGACCGCCCGTTCCTGTTACTGGCCGCCACCATGCTGATCAGCACCCCGCTGCTGCTCTGGCTGGCGTGGAGCCTGGCAAAACCGGCACGAAAACTGAAAAACGCGGCGGATGATGTTGCCAAGGGTAACTTGCGCCAGCATCCGGAACTGGAAGCCGGCCCCCAGGAGTTCCTTGCGGCGGGTAACAGTTTTAACCAGATGATCAGCGCCCTTGAACGCATGGTGAACGCACAGCAGAGGCTGATATCCGATATCTCCCACGAACTGCGCACCCCGCTCACCCGGCTTCAGCTGGCTACAGCACTATTGCGCCGCCGCCACGGTGAAAGTAAAGAGCTGGAACGCATCGAGACAGAGACCCACCGCCTCGACGGCATGATCAATGACCTGCTTGTTCTCTCCCGCAGTCAGCACAAAAATGAGCTGCTGCGCCAGAACATCAAGGCCAATGAGCTGTGGGATGACATTCTCGACAACGCGAAGTTTGAGGCAGAACAGCGCCATAAAACGCTGGAAATCACCTCACCGCCGGGCCCGTGGACAATTTACTGCAACCCGTCCGCACTTGGCAGCGCATTTGAGAATATTGTCCGTAACGCCCTGCGTTACTCAAACCAGCATATTCAGGTCGCATTCAGTGCCGACACCAAAGGTATCAGCATTGTGGTCGATGATGACGGCCCGGGTGTCAGCCCGGAAGATCGCGAACATATCTTCCGGCCGTTCTACCGCACGGATGAAGCCCGCGACCGTGAATCCGGCGGCACCGGGTTAGGACTCGCGATTGTCAGCACCGCTATCAGCCAGCACAACGGTAAAGTCACCGCCAACGACAGCCCGCTCGGCGGACTTCGCCTGGAAATCTGGCTGCCGCTGCACCCACGCTGAGGCTCTCTGTAGTTACCGGGGAAATCAGCCCCCGGTAACTCTTCCTTCTTAAGCAGGAATTACCATTGCCATCAATATGATGTAATAAAACATTTCTGCTGTAATTGTGCATGTACCGATTAGAAAAAGTAATAAACCATAGCTATGGCTTAAAGTAACACTTTTTCTGCTGTTAACACAAAAAAGACAGATTTAAAGAAAAATATTGCCACATTAAACCGGATAAAGTTCGTTTAATGAAAGACTCACGAGTGTTATCATGCTTGACCTGTTCGTGTAATCGGACTAGCCTTTGGCTGCACATATAAACAGAGCTGATTGATTGGGTATAAACAACCCCCCAATTTATTGAAAAATCAGCCCTCTGTAACACACCAAAACTCTTACTGACTCGATTCTTAAATAGAATCAGTAAGATACACTCGCAATAGCGCACTCTGGGAGCGGTAACCCAGTGCGGTAGCTATTCTTTTAATAAATATGATGGCTGACATTTATTTATGGCAGATGATATCCATACAACTATTGCAGATATTGTACATTCTGCAATAGCTGAACCTCCGGTCAAAATAGAAAAAATCGGCGGAATGACAAATACAAACTATTATTGTGAAACACAAAATACGAAAACAGTTGTCAGACTACCGGGTGAAAATACTAATGTTTTGATTAACAGAGGAAATGAGAAGGCTAACTGTGAGTTAGCTACTGAACTGGGAATAAACCCCAAATTATATTATTACAATACCAACAATGGTATAAAAGTAACTGAATATATAAATAATGCTGTCACACTAACACCAAAAATAATCAACAAAGATGTAAATCTGGAAAATATAGCATTATTACTACGAACCTTGCACCAGTCAGATTTAAAATTTGAAAATCATTTCAATGTTTTTGAAGAATATAAACGTTATCTGAGTGACTTAAATAAAAATCAGATCAGCTATCCTGACTTCACAGAGACTGAATCTTATTTTTTATATTTTGAAGAAAGATTGAATAAATTAGGTCTGAATATCTGTCCTTGCCATAATGACCCTGTCCCTGAAAATTTCATCTATAACGATAATGGTTATTATCTCATCGACTGGGAATATTCCGGAATGAATGACAATATCTGGGATATTGCAGCACTTTGTGAAGAATCACATTTATCTGATAACGATGAGAATATTTTTTTAAATCATTATTTAAACGAATATTCTTCTGAATCAGAAGCGATAAAAGAAAAAATATTAATTTATAAAGCATGCCAGAATTTTCTATGGTCAATATGGACTTTAATCAAAGAAAAAAATGAAAATTTATTTGGAACCTACGGTATTGACAGATACAAAAAATGCCAAAAACAAATGAATCTCCATAGGAAAAAATATGCAACTACTGAATAAGTCTATTATTGTTGGTTTAGCATCAGGAGTACTCTGGGCACTTGATACAATACTTGTAGACTATAATATATCATCAGTCGATACACTAAAATATGCTATTCTTTTCTCTATTTGTATCGCCTTCCTTCATGACCTATTCTCATCGTTATGGTTATTTTCGTTTATAACTCTATCTGGAAGAAGTAAAAAATTAGTTAACTCCCTGAAACAACGAGATAGTTACATAATCTGCCTTGCGGCTCTCAGTGGTGGCCCTATAGGTATGAGCTGTTATATTTTAGGTATCTATTACAGTAATGCTTCAATAGCTGCTACCATATCCACTATTTACCCGGCATTAGGTTGCTTGTTTGCTTATATATTTCTGAGAGTAAAAACAACTTTTGTAAATTTCCTGGGACTTTTACTGGTTATTATTACTACTGCATATATTGGCCTAAACCTTGATAGTTTTAACCAAATATCATTACTTGGATTTTTATTTTCACTAGGCTGCGCAGTGGGCTGGGGACTGGAAAGTACCATTTGTTCTTATGCATTAAAAAATAATCTCAGCTATGAAATTGCATTATTTCTCAGGCAATTAACCTCATCCGTTATTTACTTCCTGATAATTGCATTATTCTTTAAAACAGAAGCACTCGCTGTCGCTGATATCATTCTGAATAATTCTCTGATATTGACAATGGCTGTAATTGCAATTTTTGGCGCCCTTTCATACCTGTTCTATTATCGTGCAATAGGTGAATTAGGTCCAATAAAAGCGATGGGGCTAAACATCAGTTATTCTGCCTGGGCAATTCTTCTTGGCCCATTATTAGGGTATGAGTTATCGCCTTTATTATTAGTGCTTTCAGCTATTATTATAGCCGGAGCGCTTATTACAAATCTGCAATCAAAGGAAGTTTTAGCAAAATGAATGCTGTGATCTTAGCTGCTGGTCTTGGTTCCCGGTTTGGTGATATAACAAAAAAAACACATAAGGCTCTTTTACCTATCGGTGGAATACCTAATATTGAAAGAACAATTCAATATCTGTCAGAATTCGGTATTACTGAAATAGTTATTGTCACCGGTCATCTCGCACATCAGTTTGAATATCTGCAAGAAAAATATGGCTGTATACTGATACATAATGAACAGTATCAAGAGTACAATAATATATATTCATTTTTGAAAATAGCCGATTATTTTAATGATACTCTGGTTATTGATGCTGATGTTGTACTGCTGAAAAATATCTTTATCAAAAGTGAACACAGCCTTTATTATACTGTAAAACGTACAACTCCTGAACATGAATGGATTCCTGTATTAGGCAGAAATGGATATATCGAACGAATAGATATCAAAGAACCAACAGCCCCCTCTTTATTAGGTATTTCTTACTGGAAATCAGCTGAATCAGAAAAAATTTTAGCTGAGCTACCAAAATTTACTGATGTAACGAGTCTAAATAATTCAAAGCTCTATTGGGATAATATCCCTATGTCTATAATTCATGACCTAAACATGAAAACTTATGAAGTTTCATCTGATGTCGCTGGCGAAATGGATAATATAGAAAATTATAATAGCCTTGTTATGTTATATAATAATTAATTAAAAACAAACCCATGAATAAAATAAAATTAATTCTTATAACAATAAGAAATATGTTAATATCTTTAACTAACAAGCCTGATAATAACATAGCAATATTCAGTTTTGACAAAAATAATTTTAAATTCAACTCTCGGTCATTATTTGAATATATCATTGATAATAAAAAAGAAGATTTTGAAATAAAATATATTATAAATGATGATGCCAAAAGGAATGATCTAATAAAAGAATATGGTGATTACTTTATAACAACAAAGTACAAAGAAGATATAAAATTAATATCCCGAGCAAAAATTTGGATCACTGATGGTGGCTTTCCGTTAAAAACACCTTTTAATCATAAGAACAGAATACTTGTGAATTTATGGCATGGAATACCACTAAAAAAAGTGGGCCTAATGGGTTATAGCGGAATTAATAAACTCCGGGTAGCACTTACTCTAAAAATGTTTGCACGGCATTATACATTATTCTCATCAACATCTGATAATCTTGCAGAGATATATTCAAAAAGCTTCTTAATTAAGAATTCTGTCATAAAAACGATGGGGCAACCACGAAATGATAAGCTTTTTGAGGAACCAAAGAATTTAAGTTACTTTATTAAGGATATTCCGGAGTATAAAAAAATTATACTGTATGCTCCGACATGGCGGGCAGGAATTTATGGTAAAAGCTGGATCGGGGAAGATACCCAATTTTTCCCATTTGAAGATTTTTCCCAGACTCAGTTAGAGCAATTTCTTGAGGAAAACCAATATTTATTATTATTACGTCCTCATCATCTTCAAAAAATAAATATTTCAGAATCAAAATGGATACGCTCTTTCAGTTCTGATGAGTGTGAAGAGATTATGGATGTTATGCCCCATTTTGATCTTTTAATCACCGATTATTCCAGCATATATTTTGATTTCCTATTATTAAATAAACCAATTATATTTCTCCCATATGATATTGAAACATATCAAAGCCAGGTAGGATTAAATTTCGACTACAACTTTTCCACTCCGGGTCCTAAGCCAAAAACTCAAAATGAGTTTATTCATGAAATACATCAGTCTCTAACTAATAATGAATATTTCCTGGAAAAAAGAGAACTTATTAATAATTACTTTAATCAAGTTAAATATGGTAGCAGCAAGCTTATCTACGACTATATTGTAAATAACCTTAGAAATAAATAATATGAAAAAAGATATTGTTTTCCTGACAGAAAGTATGGTTGGTGCTGGTGGTGTTGTCAGGGTTATAACAACATGGGCTAACTATTTCAGTACACATGGATATAAGTGTAAAATAATCTCTGTTGTTAAAGGCGAACCTTATTTTCCTTTACACGAAGGTATTCAATTTAAGATTAAGACATTCTTTTTTAAATGGAAACTACTTTCACTTCCTTTAAATCTACTGGCAATAATCCCAATATTAAAAGAGTGCAAAAACTCAATATTAGTTGTCAATAAATCTGCATATATTGAACCTATTTATATTCTCAGGAAGTTAGGGTTATTTAAAGATATTCAGCTGGTATATTTTTCTCACGGCGGCAATGCTGAATTTGAATTATTTTACATGTCCCGATTATTCACCAGACATCGTGTAAAAATGATCTTTTCAGTATTTGATAATGTAGTGTGTTTATTTAAAAATACAGATACAACTCCTGAATGCGTTATAGATGAGAAAATTACATTTATTGCTAATCCATGCCCACTTGAAATATATAAAAGAGACCTATCTCAGGAGAATAAAACGGTATCATTTATTGGCCGAGTCACGAAAGAAAAAGGTGTAGATACTTTAATTAAGTCCTGGAAAAAAATAGAAAGTGAACATCCTGATTGGAAATTATCAATAATTGGTGATGGTAAAGATAAAACTAATTTCATAACACTTGCAAGTGAATTAAACTTAAGAAATATCAGTTTCCTTCCTTCTACTAATGATATCAGTAAATATTTGAAAGAGACTACCATTAGTGTTCTTCCCTCTCTATTTGAAGGAATGCCAATGAGTATAATTGAAGCTCGTTCCCAAGGGTGTGCCTTAGTATCGACAAGTACTAACGGTGGAATAAAGCTAATTGATAATTTAAAAAATGGATTACTCGTAAATATAAATGATACATACGATTTAACTGAAAAAATAAATCAACTTATCACTGATAAAAACCTACGTAACGCATTGATTTTACAGGGTTATAATGACGCTCTAAATTATGATATTCAGGTAATCGCAAACAACTGGAAAGGTATACTTGGACATGATTTATGAGTACTCCCCTCTATTTATTATAATATTGTCATTATCATTTTTAACTATTTCTATTATATTTGATATACAAAGTAATAAGAAATTATCCGCTTTAATTGCATTGGTAATGATACTATCCTATGCAATACTATTTGGATTGCGGGATTATTCAATTGGCTCAGATACTAAAGCTTATATTGATAATTTTTTAAATCGGAATTGGGATTTTGAGTTACTATTTACCCTTTTAACAGATGCATTACGATTTATTTCAATAAATGAGAGAATATATCTTATTTCCATTACAGTACTATATGGAATATTTATATATTACTCTTATTATATTCTTGGTAAAAACATTAATGAGCATATAGTAATATTTATATGGTGCCTCCTATTTTCTCAAAGCTCAATAATTGGAACCATAAATTATTTTAGGCAAGTACTTGGCTTTTCTTTTTTCTTAGTTGGCTTTAGCCTATATATTAAAAACTTAAAGTTTAGCACAGCATCTATTTTCATAATGACATTGTCAATATTTATCCATTCTTCAAATGCATTGTTAATACTTATAGTAATAATATCTAAATATCTCAATATCCGTCTGATTATTTTAATATTATTACTCTCCTTGGCTACATTTATATTTGATGTTGGCGGGTACATATCTCGAAATTATAATGATTACTATATAATTAGTCGCACTATATCTCGGCATATCTATTTTAATGATCGTAGATCTATATCTACTATATATTTAAATATCATTATGTATGGTTTTCATCTATTAGTATTCTTATATCTATTAAAAAATAAAAATATTCCTGTTGTTCATAACAAATTATATAGAGCAATAAAATTCTATATCTTAGTATTCGCATTAGCAATATTTATGTCATTTAATAGGGAAATGGCAATTCGATATTATTTATTATTACCATTCTTAATCCCTATTATTTATATGTTATCAATGAAAATAGAAGGTATTAATAAAATAATAAAACCATTTCTGGTAACGATTACTCTAGTTCACTTAGGATACTTATTAAGTCGTCCATGGTTTATCGATCAACTTTCAGGTAATATCACACCCTAGAGAAGCAAAATGAAAAAAGTTATTACATATGGAACCTTTGATTTATTTCATATCGGACATGTTCGATTACTCAAAAGACTGAAGTCTTATGGTGATTATTTAGTTGTTGCGATCTCAACAGATGAATTTAATAAGCTCAAAGGAAAAGAGTCATTTTGTTCTTTTGAGGAAAGGAAAGAAATTGTTGAAGCCTGTAAATATGTTGATGAAGTAATACCTGAGTGTAATTGGGAACAGAAAGAACTGGATATAAAAAAATATAATATAGATATTTTAGGTATGGGGAATGATTGGGAAGGAAAATTTGATAGCCTAAAAAATATCTGTGAAGTCATTTACCTTGACAGAACTGAGAATATCTCAACCACTAAAATAAAAAAAGAATTATCTGTTATTACGCCGGATAAAGTTAAAGAGCTTGAAATTTCTGTTAATAACATATTCGATATTATTAAATCAATTTCAAAGGTCAATAATTAATGAAAGTACCAAAAGTAATAACGTGTACTGGTTATGGCGGCACAGGCTCAAGTGTTATTTCTGATCTACTCGGTGAGTTTAGTAATGTTTCTTCCATGGGTAACTTCGAATTCAGATTTATTCAGGATCCTAATGGTATAAGAGACTTAGATTATGGTATTAATGAAAATAATAATCGACTAACAACCAGTTATCATATAAATAATTTCATTGCTTATATAAATTATTTAAGCAAAAGTAAAGTATATAATTATGAATCATTTTTCAATGGTCAATTTAAATCAATATCAGATAAATTTATAAATAACATTGTCGATATTAAATGGGATGGTTTTTGGCACCAAGATATCATTGACTCATCTTTTTTCAGAAAATTCATTTATTATTCTGAACGAATAATTCAGAAAAAAATACTGCGAATGAAAGAAGGTGGTGCCAATTTTTATGGGTCTCTTTTTAATAAAAAAATGTATTATTCCTCCGGAAAAAACTTTCATCAACACGTCAAAAACTATATGAACGAGCTTATTTTAAGCTCTAACCATAATAATAAAGATTTCGTTGTATTTGACCAAATAATACCCTCTGATAATGTTGATAAATATACTAACTATTTCAATGAAATTAAAGTGATTATCGTTGATCGAGACCCCAGAGACTTATATATATTGAACAAAGCATTGTGGAAAGAAAAATGGATTCCATCTGACAATTTAGATACTTATATAGAATGGTTCCAGCTTTTAAGAAAAAATAAGACCGAGCACGAAAATGTAATTTATCTGCAGTTTGAAGATTTTATTTATAATTATGACTCTACCATTAGAACTGTATGCGACTTTTGTAATATAGACATTGCTAACCACCAGTGGAAAAATAAATATTTCGATCCTTCGGTTTCTATAAAAAATACCAATCTGATTGAGCGATTCCCTCAATTTAGGGATGATGCAAATATCATTAAAAATAGATTAATGCAATTCTGCTACCACCAATACTAATACATTATTTAATAAATATTAAAATATGAATTATAACTTTTCAGTTTTACTCTCTATTTACTATAAAGAAAATAGCCAATTCTTTGACGCTGCTTTAAATAGTATTTATACACAAACATACTTGCCTAATGAAGTTATCATTGTTCATGATGGGAAATTAACATCTGAACTATATAGCGTGATTGAAAAATGGGAAGCATTACTACCCATTCAGAATGTTATATTAGATAATAATTGTGGCCTTGGTATCGCATTAAACATCGGTTTAGAACAATGCTCTAATGATATTGTGATGAGAGCTGATACTGATGATATAAACTTACCAAATCGATTTGAGATCCAATACAAATATATGACTCAGAATCCTGAGATAACCTTATGTGGATCACATGTTAATGAATTTGAAGCATCTTCAGATGAAATCATCAGAGTAAAAAAAGTTCCTATTGGTGATAATATTGTTAAAGTAATAAAAAAAAGAAATCCATTTAACCATATGGCAGTTTGCTTTAGGAAAAAACATATTATTAATGTTGGTGGGTATATGGATCTTCCTTATATGGAGGATTACTATTTGTGGCTCAGGCTTTTAAATAAAAACTATAACCTCGTTAATCTCGATACTATCTTAGTTTCTGCCAGGGTCGGTGAAGCCATGATTAATCGCAGAAAGGGTTTTAAATATGTAAAATCAGAAATCACCATGTTAAAGTATATCCTCAACTCTGATTTAGAAAAGAAATACACTTCAATTCCATATTTTTCATTAAGAATACTAAGCCGTATTCTACCAACTTATCTTCTATCAAAAATATACAGCAAATTAAGGAATTAACTTCATGGTTTCGCTTAAAATAGGCAGTGGTAGAAGCCTATCATTAGAAATTATGTTATCTACTATTTTTTATGACAGCTTATTGTTTGAAATAACAGACGATAATGGTGAAAAGATAAATTACTCCCTTCTCCCAAACCGTATTTCTTTCAAAAAAAATAAGATATTAGTTGATAGTAAAATTTGCATGTTACAAGAGCGTTATGGCTATAAAATAAATATACGCAACCCATCATACTCTCGTTCTATATTTACTCCATTACTATACGCTATATTATTTTTTAAAACATTATTTACTAAAATTTTCATCCCCAGCCAATGGATTCTTGCATTTAAAGAAAAAAGCACCGATAAATGGTCAAAAATAAAGTTTGATAATAATGAATTAATGGCTGACCCTTTTATATACTATCATAACTCAAAATATTATGTTCTATATGAAGCATTAAATTATGATACTGATAAAGGCTATATTTCAATTGGTACACTAGATGTTAAAAACAAAGAAATAATTGATAATCATATAATTATTGAAGAGAATTATCATCTTTCCTATCCATTTATATTGAAAATAAATGATGAGCTATATATTATTCCTGAATCATCATATAACAACACTATTGATTTATATAAATGTATAGAGTTCCCTTATAAATGGGAAAAAATAAGAACACTCATTGATAATATATCTGCTGTTGATACTAATTTAATTAATAAAAATGGGCTATGGTACCTATTAACCTCTGAAAAAAAAATGGGTGTATCATTTGGTGATGAACTTAGTCTATATGTTACAGACGACCCATTAAGTGGAACATTCTTACCTGTTATCGGGAATCCTGTTGTTCATGATATTTCAAAGTCACGGAACGCCGGTGAGATATTAAATAATATAAGAGTTTCTCAGGATTGTTCAAAACGTTATGGTTACCGCGTTAATTTTATGGAAATAAATGAGCTATCGGAGAATAATTATAGTGAACGTTATATAAAGAGCTTGAAATTACCATTTGGAACAATAGCAATGCATACCTATAATAGCGCAGAAAATATTGAAATAGTTGATTTAAAAATCATAAATATATCTCCTTATTTTTTGTATAGGAACCTTTGCAGAATAATTAAAAAACTAAAAGCAAAAATATTAAAATGAAAAAATCGATAACCTTGAATGGTGTATATAAACTTGCTTTAAATTTATTCAGATTTACCTTACCAGCATTGATAATACCTTATGTATATAGAACATTATCACCTGATAACATCGGTTCTGTTAATTATGCTGAAAGTATATACTCATATTTTAATGCACTCGCCGTTCTCGGATTATCATTCTATGCCATAAGAGAACTAGGTAAAGTAAGAAGCAACAGATTAAAATCTTCTTTTTTATTTTCTAATATCTTTACTATCAATATACTTTTAGTTACCTTTTCGTTATTTCTATATTTATTACTAATCTTCTTTGTAATTAAAGATCCAAAAGTACAAATCATATCATTGGTTCTTGCTTTAAAGTTATTTTTGCTTGCATTTGATATTGAGTGGGTCAATGAGTCACATGAAGATTATAAATTTATTTCAATAAAAACAATGTTATGCCGCAGCGTATCATTGATTTTAATGTTTTTCCTTATTACATCATCTGACAATTATCTTATCTATGTCTGGCTGAATGTTTTCTTTGACCTAATAAATGCTCTTTTTTCTTTCTATTATATTGTTTTTTATAAAAAAAGAGTTTTTTTCTCATTCAAATTAGTTAGACTCAATAAGTTATTTTCACATTTTAAAAGGATAGCATCTACATTATTTTTAGTTGATGTTGGTTTTTTATTTTTTGCCTTTGATAAGGTTGCTCTGGGAGCATTTGTTTCTAATACTGAAGTGGCCTATTTTGCACTATCTGAAAAAATTATTGTCTTGGTAGTTGTTATTTCATCAACTATTACTCAAGTTACTTTACCCAGGTTATCTATACTTGCAAAAACTAACCGCGCGGAATTTTTATTGCTTATAAATAAAATATATACTTCCTTAATGATGATAGTATTACCATCTTTCATCGGTGTATATTTAATGGCTTCCGAATTTTTATTCATATTCGGCTCTTATGAGTTTATGCCAGCTCTCGATACTATAAAAATATTTTCATTCTACATACTATTTTTTTCACTATTAAAAATATTGGCTACTCAAACACTATTTGCACTTAACAAAGAAAAAGTATATATCATTCTTCTTATAGCTTTTGCTTTAGTAAATGCTATCGTGAAATTAGTTTTCCAAGAAAGTATAAATTCATCTATAAGTATTCTAATTACACTATCACTACTACTACTGATGTCAATTATCATTTACTTCCACATCAGAAATAAAGAAAAAATAAAAATACCTATTATTAACAAAAACATATGCATATATATCACTGGCTGCCTGCCTATGTTTTTTATTCCGTTTCTTCGTGAGCACATACATAATGTATTTATATTTTCTATTCTGTCTATGATTTTTTCTATATTTTCTTATACAATAGTACTATTGTTTTTTAAAGAATCTATTTCCCAATCTCTCATTAAAAAAATATTGAAACGATAAAATTACCCGGAGTTAAAATGATCATCATTATCGGCGGCTCAGGCTTCATTGGTACTCGCCTGTCCACACAATTACAAAAAGACAATATCCCGTTCAAAATCGTTGATATTGAGAAAAGTGCTGCATTTCCTGATCATTGGGAATTTGGGGACGTCACTAAACCGGAATCTCTGGTTGAGCCACTGACAGGTTCCGACGTTATTATTAATCTGGCTGCAAAGCACAAAGATAATGTGCATCCTATCAGTCTTTACTATGATGTAAATGTCGATGGCGCTAAACATGTATGTGATGTCGCAGCTCAGCTTGGAATCAAACATATCGTCTTTACATCTTCTGTTGCCGTTTACGGTTTTGTTGAAAAAGAAACCGGTGAAGATGGTCAATATGAGCCATTCAATGATTACGGTAAATCCAAATTAGCTGCCGAACATGTTTATGATGCCTGGCAGGCAGAAGAAGCAGATCGCACACTGGTGACAATCCGCCCGACTGTAGTATTTGGTGAAAACAACCGTGGCAATGTCTATAATTTATTCCGCCAGATTGCATCCGGTCGTTTCCTGATGATTGGTGGCGGTAAAAACCAAAAATCAATGGCTTATGTCGAAAATATTGCCGCATTCTTAAAATTTGCTACTACCTTTAATTCAGGTCGCCATGTATTTAACTATGTCGATAAACCTGATTTTAATATGGAAGACCTTACAGATATAATCTGCAAAGCAATGGATAAGCATAAGTCTAATATCCACGTACCATATAGTGTTGGTCTGTTGGGTGGTTACTGCTTTGACATTCTGGCAAAAGTGACTGGTAAGGAATTCCCGATAAGCAGCATCCGCATTAAAAAATTCTGTGCCCGTACTCAGTTTAAATCCGATTTTATTGCTGATACCGGATTTGTTGCCCCAGTGAGCCTGGAACAGGGAATTGCTAATACTGTTCGCCACGAATTTAAGAAGTAACATTATAACACCATGTTTTATTTGATAAACTATTGCCCCTTAAGAGAGGGGTAATATGCTCAACATCGTCTTATTCGAACCAGAAATACCACCTAACACCGGCAATATCATCCGGTTATGTGCCAATACCGGCTTTCGGCTGCATCTTATCCATCCGCTGGGGTTTACCTGGGATGATAAGCGTCTGCGCCGGGCCGGGCTGGATTACAGTGAGTTTGCGGATATCAAACATCATCATGATTATTACGCCTTTCTCGACAGCGAGGGGCTGAGTTCTGATAATGCGCAGTCGCCAACCGGTAACCGGGTGTTTGCACTGACCACTAAGGGCACACCTCGTCACAGTAATGTCAGCTATCAGGCCGGTGATTATCTGCTGTTCGGGCCGGAGACTCGTGGGTTGCCGCCTTATGTGCTGGATAATATGCCGGTTGATCAGAAAATCCGCGTGCCGATGCTGCCGGACAGCCGCAGTATGAATTTATCCAATACCGTTGCAGTAATTGTATTTGAAGCCTGGCGGCAGCTGGATTATGCAGGGGCGTTATTGCGGGATTAATGTGTTCTGTATTTCAGTCACAAAAAAGACAGCCTTGGCTGTCTTTTTTACTTTTGGCTGCTGAATCAGGAAACTAAATCCCCTCGCACCCGTTAAAGTGCTGATCCATATCCAGGGAGGGTTTATCGCAGCCCGGTTTGCCGACAATCTTTGCCGGTACACCTGCGACGGTGGTATGTGCCGGCACCGGGTGCAGAACCACGGAGCCCGCACCGATTTTGGCACCGCGTCCGATTTCGATATTGCCGAGGATTTTGGCACCAGCACCAATCATCACGCCTTCGCGGACTTTCGGGTGGCGGTCGCCGCCGGTTTTGCCGGTACCACCGAGGGTGACGGATTGCAGGATAGAGACATCGTTTTCCACCACCGCGGTTTCGCCGATGACAATGCCGGTTGCGTGGTCAAACATAATGCCGTGGCCGATTTTTGCGGCCGGGTGGATATCCACACCAAATGTCACAGAAACCTGGTTCTGAAGGTAGGTTGCCAGCGCGCGGCGGTTCTGGTTCCACAGCCAGTTGGCGATGCGGTATGCCTGTAAGGCGTGGAAGCCTTTCAGGTAGAGCAGCGGCGTGGAGTATTTATCCACCGCCGGATCCCGCAGGCGGACGGCTTTGATATCCATTGCGGCAGATTTAATCATCTGCGGATCATTGTGATATGCCTCTTCCACCACTTCACGGACAGAAATTGCCGGCATGGTCGGGGTTGCCAGTTTGTTGGCCAGCATAAAACTGAGCGCGCTGCCCAGATTTTCATGCTTGAGTAATGTCGCATGGAAAAAACTGGCCAGCATCGGCTCACAATCAGCAAAGTCCCGCGCTTCCTGCTTTATATAGCTCCAGACCTCTTCCAGTTCTTCGTAGGACATAATTACCTCACAGACTTCGGATAAAAAAACGGGCTTAAAAGTGCTCACCTTCTTCTTTGGTGGCTCGCCCCAACAGGGTACGGGCAGCTTCGAGCACATCTTTATTGCAGTAGAGTATTTGATAGATTTGCTCGGTGATAGGCATTTCAACGCCTGCACGCTCTGCCAGCGCACGAACTTCTTTGGTATTACGGTATCCTTCCACCACCTGACCGATGCGCTCCTGTGCTTCATCCACACTCACGCCCTGCCCCATCATCATGCCGAAACGGCGGTTACGGGACTGGTTGTCAGTACAGGTCAGCACGAGGTCACCCAGACCGGCCATTCCCATAAAGGTAGACGGATCTGCGCCTAATGCCACACCCAGGCGGGTCATTTCTGCCAGGCCACGGGTGATAAGTGCTGTTCGCGCATTGGCACCGAACCCCATTCCGTCAGAGATCCCCGCACCAATCGCAATGACGTTTTTCACGGCACCGCCGAGCTGGATCCCGATAAAATCCGGGTTTTTATAAACGCGGAAGCTTTTGCCGCAGTGGAAAAGCTGCTGAACCTCATCCGCAAAGGCAGGCTCTGTCGCTGCGACAGCAATCGCCGTCGGCAGTCCGGCAGCCAGCTCTTTGGCAAAAGAGGGACCGGAGATCATGGCCAGCGGAATTTTATCCCCGAGGACTTCACGTACCACTTCACCCAGCAGACGCCCGGTTTCCGCTTCCAGACCTTTGGTCGCCCAGATAATCCGGGCATCAGGCCGCAGCAGCGGTTTGACACGTTTGAGCACATCCCCGAACACATGGCTCGGCACCACCAGCAGAATATTACGGCTGGCCGCGAGGGCTTTTTCAAGGGAGGCTTCAGGGATCAGGGTATCCGGGAACGGGACATCCGGCAGAAATGCCTGATTGGCACGATCAGCCTCAAGCTGACGGATATGTTTCGGGTCATGCCCCCACAGCACCACACGGTGCCCGTTACGGGCCAGTGTGATCGCTAAAGCGGTGCCGTATGAACCGGCACCGAGTACAGTCATAGAAGCGTCTGTCATTATGCTTCCTGTGTACCTTCCTGCGCAGCCTGCTGTTGTTCCTGCTGCTGCAGATAGTTCATGAACAGTGCATCGAAGTTAACCGGTGCCAGGTTCAGCTGAGGGAATGTGCCGCGGCCGACCAGACCTGCGATGCACTCACGGGCATACGGGAACAGGATATTCGGGCAGTATGCACCCAGGCAGTGTGCCAGCTGAGGACCTTCCAGACCGCCGATGGTGAAAATACCGGCCTGCTGAACTTCACACAGGAATGCGGTTTCTTCGCCCATAGTCGCTGTCACAGTGACGCGCAGAACGATTTCATAAACGTCATCAGCCAGTTTGGTTGAGCCGGTGTCCAGATCCATCTTCACTTCCGGCTGCCACTCCTGCTGGAAAACGGCAGGTGCATTCGGCGCTTCAAAAGAAATATCTTTGGTGTAAACGCGCTGAATGTTGAAAGACATTTCTGTGTTTTGTTGTTCTGACATAGTGTTACCTTTTGATATCCATATAAAGAGTGTGAGTTACAAAGGGGATGTTCCAATCATCCTTTGCCGGATTACTTTTTGCTGCGGGAAAGCGGTAAGTTATCACCGGTCCAGCCGGAGAGGCCGTCTTTCAGCACAAATACACGTTCAAAACCGGCTTTGAGCAGGCTTTCAGCCGGTTTGACCAGCTCCATACCGTTGGCGGAAACCAGGATAACAGGACGGTTTTTGTGTTTTTCCACTTCACCGAGGTTGTTGTCTTTAATTTCTGACGGCGTCAGATTGACCGCGTCAATGATATGACCACGGCGGAAATCGTCCCGGGTACGGGTATCCACGACAATCGCTTCTTCTTTATTAATCAGTGTGATAGCGGTAGAACGCGGAATTGTTTTCACTTTTGAAAACAGTCCTTTGACAGTCAGTACGATGACTGAGATCAGTAACGCGACCCATACAAGGCTGATAATAGGGTGCTTACTGACAAATGGCATAATTTCTTGCAGCATGGGGGACAATAACTCCCGTTGGTTAATAACAAAGATCAAAGGGCAGAAGTATACCTGTGTGCCGGTTCAAATACAGCCGGTCTTGCCCGGGTTATGGCTGTTTTCATCGTAATTTTGCGGCGCATGCCGCGAAAATTCATTTTTCCGACAGACAGAGGGGTTAATTTACCATTGATTCACGGCTAAGGTAAAAAACAAACGCAACAAATTCGCGGTGAATCTCCGCCGCCGGATTGTCCCGAAGTGTAAATCCCGGATAACAGGACTGGTAACGCTTTAAATGGCATGGAATAATTGCAGTTTAGAATAGTTAAATACGATCGTTTCTTTGGCGTAACGGCAGGGTCAGATAAATTGGCGCATAAGCACGTTTTCCGCACGCATTCCCGCCGGGTGTCCCCCGGTGTCCGCACATTACTGGCAGCTCTGCTGTTGCCGGTCTCTTTTGCTGTTTCTGCCGCCAATACAACCACCGCCGATGCCAGCAAGAATGAGCTGAAAAATCTCCAGCTGAATATCGCGGAGAAAGAAAAGAGCGTCAAAGAGCAGCAGGGAAAACGTGCAAATCTGTTAACCCAGCTGAAAAATCAGGAAAAGGATATCGCCGCTGCCGGTCGTGAACTCTATTCCACACAGAAAACCCTGAAACAGCTCGACAGTGAAATCACGACTCTCAGCGCAGAAATCAAACAGCTGGATGCGAAGCAGAAAGCCCAGCGGGCGCTGCTGTCAAAACAACTGGACGCCGCATTCCGCCAGGGGCGTCATCAGGGTATTGAACTGATTTTCAAGGGTGAGGAAGGCCAGCGCGATGAGCGGATCCTTGCCTATTACACCTATATCGGTGCCGCACGGGAAAAAACCATTGCAGAGCTGGAAGAGACCACTCAGCAGTTACACGCCCGCCGCCAGACTGAGCAACAAAAACGTGCAGAGCATAAAAGCCTGCTCGGCAAACAGCAGACTGAAAAGAAAAAGCTGGATCGTGCCCAGACCGCCCGGAAATCCACCCTGACTGAGCTGGAGCGCTCGCTGAAAGCCGATCAGAAAGATTTGCTGGTGATGCGGGAGAACGAAAGCCAGCTGCGTAACAAGATAGCCAAAGCGGAGCGCGAAGCCAAAGCCCGTGCGGAACGCGAAGCCCGTGAAGCCGCCCGTATCCGCGAGAAACAGGCGCAGGCGAAGAAAAAAGGTTCCACCTATACCCCGACTCAGGACGAGCGCTCGCTGATGTCCCGCACCGGGGGACTGGGCCGTCCGGCCGGTCAGGCTATCTGGCCGGTTCGTGGTCCGCTGCTGCACCGGTTCGGTGACAGTATCTCCGGCGAACTGCGCTGGAAAGGCATGGTAATCGGCGCGCCGGAAGGCACACAGGTAAAAGCAGTGGCAGATGGCCGGGTCCTGCTGGCAGACTGGCTGCAGGGTTATGGTCTGATGGTGGTGGTCGAGCACGGTAAAGGGGATATGAGCCTTTACGGCTATAACCAGAGCGCACTGGTGAATGTGGGTGATCAGGTGAAAGCCGGTCAGCCGATTGCACTGGTGGGCAGCAGCGGGGGCCAGGAAAGACCGGGCCTCTATTTTGAAATCCGGCGCCAGGGACGGACGGTTAACCCGCAGCCCTGGCTGGGGAGATAGCACACAGTGACTTACCGGCAGAAAACCAAAAATATCGTACTGACTTCGTTACTTTTTATCACTTCGTCACTGATAACGTTTTCTGCCGCTGCAGCGCAGCTCGCCATTGTGATCGATGATTTCGGTTACCGCAAACAGGATGATAACCGCATCCTGGAACTGCCGCCGCAGGTCTCCATTGCTATCCTGCCGAATTCCCCGTTCGGCAAAGAAATGGCAGAAAAAGCACACCGCCAGGGCCGTGAAATTCTTATCCATATGCCGATGGCACCGATCAGCAAACAGCCACTGGAGCGCGACACTCTGCGCCCGTCCATGAGTGCCGCAGAAATTGATACCCTGATTAAAGCTGCGATTGCCCGGGTGCCGTATGCCACCGGCATGAATAACCATATGGGCAGCGCGATGACCTCTGATCTGACCGCCATGCAGCATGTGATGGCGTCTCTCTCCGGCTCCGGTTTTTATTTCCTCGACAGTGTGACCATCGGCAGCACCAAAGCGACACAGGCTGCACAGGGAACACCGGTTCGCGTACTGCGCCGCCAGGTTTTTCTGGATAATGTGCAGACAGAGGAAGAGACGCGCAAGCAACTGAACCGGGCTGTTGCTCTGGCACGCAAACAGGGGTCGGTGATCGCTATCGGGCACCCGCATCCGTCGACGGTCCGCGCACTGCATAAACTCATCCCGCAACTGCCGCCGGATATTGAGCTGGTATCGCCGGGATATATGCTGACGCATGCCGGTAAACCATCTGCCGTGAAACCGCAGCCGGAGAAACCGGTCGTGCCGGTCAAACCGGTGGTGAATGAAAAACCGTGGCTGACACCAATGACTGAGCAGTGTGAGGGTAAAGCAGAAATCGGCGGGGAGTTCTACACCAACTATATCAATCTGCTGACGGAAGCACTCCTGAGAGATCAGATGAACGGCAAAGTGGCGGAAGTCCTGTTATCCGTCCGCATGGCGCTACCGCAGCCGGATACCGCGCCGCCTGCGGCAAAAGAGTCAGTCAGCACTGACCTGAAGGCCGCGGAAAAAGTACCGGCTGAACCGGCGGCAGAGACTCAGCGATAGCAGGACCGGGATAACCAGCCCGGCCGACAGTATGATCAGATTATCACCGGCGGAACATCACACCGGTGACAGCACGGCTTATCCACAGTGTCAGAGCGACACAAACCGCAGTTATAATCCATAACTCAGTCTCCCCGAAGTGCCGGAAACTGTTGGTGAGTAATACCATATAAACCGTTCCGGCGGTGATCGCCGCCATAACCAGAATACTGAGCACGGTACTGAGCAGAACGGAAATTACCAGCGGCCTGATCTGCAATATTCCGCCTGCCACCGGGAACCGCTGACGGACAGCAATAAAAACAATACCGCACGAAATCAGCAGACCCGCCGCGGTGGTATACGCATTATCAGACAGCGGTGCCGGTATGCCGCCGGGGAGATGTGGTGTTATCACCGCCGTCAGAAATAACGCAATCATCCACATCAGATACACCATCCCGCAACTGAACAACAGTGCGTAAATATCCGGAGTTTTTCCGTCCGGGATAACTGCAGGATGGCTGACTTTAAGATAATATTTCGCCACCAGACGGGTCGCGATACCCAGTAATACAAATGAGATCAGGTACAGGCCAATATCTGCGGTTTTGACCAGCAGAATAACGTCAGCAAACTCCGCTTTCTCCGCAATCATTGTCGCCATCAGATGACTGAGCCATTCCGCTTTGAGGCTGCCGAGGATCATGTTTGCTGTATACAGAAAGAGAGTAAGACCGATAACTGCCAGAATAGTTTTACGATTCAGTTGTGTTATCCGGTAATGATAAAAAAATAATGATGTCAGAGTAAAAAGCCCGGTCAGCTGAATCAGCTGAAAAGCAAATACTTTTGACAAATAGGCCGCTAATGATAATTCAGGATAGCGGACACTGACATCCGGGTAAGAAACCAGGATCAGCGAACCACTCAGAATAAGTGCATAGGCCAGTACAAATAATAGCGGTAACCGGAAAACAGTGGTCGGGTTCATGCATATTCCTTTAAAGTCCGGAGACCGTGTCCGGCCGGATAACATAATAAGATAACGTAATAAATAGTGTTCACGGTATAACAGATCATCAGCGGAAAACAACCCGGTAACACGGGAGATCTTCCTGCCGCCGCAATTTTTTCATCCACGTCTGCCACCCTTCAATGCTATGATAAAAGCAGTGATTTTTTCATTTTCTTGAATGAACCGAACAGAGGAATGCGTGATGATTATTGTCACCGGCGGTGCCGGATTTATCGGCAGCAATATTGTAAAAGCACTGAATGATGACGGTTACACTGATATTTTAGTCGTGGATAACCTGAAAGACGGCACCAAATTTGTCAATCTGGTCGATCTGAATATCGCCGATTACATGGATAAAGAAGATTTTATCGCCGGTATTGTGGCCGGGGATGATTTCGGGGAAGTCGAAGCAGTATTCCATGAAGGTGCCTGCTCATCCACCACCGAGTGGGACGGCAAGTACATGATGGATAATAACTATCAGTACTCCAAAGAACTGCTGCATTATTGTCTGGATCGTCAGATCCCGTTCCTGTATGCCTCTTCTGCCGCCACTTACGGCGGGCGCAGTGATAACTTTATTGAAGATCGGCAGTACGAAAAACCATTAAATGTGTATGGTTATTCCAAGTTCCTGTTTGATCAGTATGTCCGTGAAATTCTGCCGGAAGCAGAGTCCCAGATCTGCGGTTTCCGTTATTTCAACGTCTACGGCCCGCGTGAAGGCCACAAAGGCAGCATGGCGAGTGTCGCTTTCCATCTGAATAATCAGATTTTAAACGGCGAAAACCCGAAATTATTCTCCGGCAGTGAAAACTTCCTGCGCGATTTCATCTATGTGGGTGATGTGGCGGATGTAAACCTGTGGTTCTGGAAAAATGCCAAATCCGGTATTTTCAACTGCGGTACCGGCCGCGCGGAATCTTTCCAGGCTGTCGCCGATGCCGTGACCGGTTTCCACAGCGAACGCCAGTGCGCGCTCGATTACATCCCGTTCCCGGAAAAACTGAAAGGCCGCTATCAGGCATATACCCAAGCTGACCTGACCAATCTGCGTGCAGCGGGCTACCCGGGTAAGTTCAAAACGGTCGCCGAAGGTGTCCGTGAATATATGGCTTGGTTAAATCAGGGGAATTAATTAAACGCACATGAAAATTCTGGTGATCGGGCCGTCGTGGGTCGGTGACATGATGATGTCACAAAGCCTTTACCGTACCCTGAAAACACGTTATCCGCAGGCAACGATTGATGTGATGGCACCCGCGTGGTGCCGTCCGCTGCTGGCAAAAATGCCGGAAGTGGATGAGGCTGTCGCTATGCCGATCGGCCACGGTGCACTGGCACTCGGTGAGCGCCGCCGTCTCGGTCATTCCCTGCGTGATAATAAGTATGATCGTGCTTATGTGCTGCCGAACTCGTTAAAATCGGCACTGGTGCCGTTTTTTGCGAAAATCCCTGTGCGCACCGGCTGGCTGGGCGAAATGCGTTACGGCCTGCTCAACGATCACCGGAAACTCGACAAAGCCGCTTTTCCGCTGATGGTGCAGCGTTATGTTGCCCTCGCGTATGATAAAGCGGATGTCCCTGCCGCCGCCGCTCTGCCGCAGCCCCTGCTGTGGCCGAAGCTGGTGGTGCGTGATGAGGATATTGCCGAGAGCATGGCTGCGTTTAATATCAGTGATCACCGCCCGGTCGTCGGTTTTTGTCCGGGGGCCGAATTTGGCCCGGCCAAACGCTGGCCGCATTATCACTACGGTGAATTAGCGAAGAAACTGATTGATGAGCGTGATTTTCAGATAGTCCTGTTCGGCTCAGAAAAAGATCACGCTGCCGGTGAGGAAATCCTCGCCATGCTCAGTGATGAGCAACGCGAAAACTGTCTGAACCTGGCCGGAAAAACCTCACTGGAACAGGCGGTGAATCTGATCGCCGGTTGTCATGCCATTATCACCAATGATTCCGGTCTGATGCATGTGGCTGCCGCACTGGATCGCCCGCTGGTCGCCTTATACGGCCCGAGCAGCCCGGATTTCACGCCGCCGCTGTCAGAGAAAGCCCGCGTTATCCGCCTGATCACCGGTTATCATAAAGTCCGCAAAGGGGATGCCCATGAGGGCTACCATCAGAGCCTGATTGATATTCAGCCGGAGCAGGTTCTGTCTGAACTGGATGATTTGCTGAAGAGTTCCCCGCCATGCGCCGTGTGTTAATCGTCAAAACCTCGTCGATGGGGGATGTGCTGCATACCCTGCCCGCACTGACCGATGCCGTGCAGGTATTCCCGGCTCTCACCTTTGACTGGGTAGTTGAAGAGGGTTTTGCCCAGATCCCGGGCTGGCACTCTGCTGTTGATCGCGTCATTCCGGTTGCTATCCGCCGCTGGCGGAAAAACTGGTTCCGCCGCGATATCCGTGATGAACGCCGCCGGTTCCGCGACGCTGTTCAGTCACAGACCTATGATGCGGTGATTGATGCACAGGGGCTGATTAAAAGTGCCCTGCTGGTTACCCGGCTGGCACGCGGCCGCAAACACGGCTACGACCGGCACAGTATCCGCGAGCCGCTGGCGAGCTTTTTCTATGATGAGAAACACGCTGTCAGCAAAACACAGCATGCTGTTGAGCGGATCCGTCAGCTTTTTGCCCTGAGCCTCGGCTATGAAAAACCGCAGACACAGGGTGATTACGCGATTGCCGCCCATTTTCTGAATAACCGTGCGGTATCGCCGGATGCCGTGCCGTATCTGGTCTGTCTCCACGCCACCACCCGTGATACCAAACACTGGCCGGAATCACACTGGCGGGCGCTGTTTGCCCAGTTGGCTGATACTGATCTGCATGTCCGCCTGCCGTGGGGTGCACCGCATGAACAGGAACGGGCACTGCGTCTGGCGGAAGGATTCACCCATGTGCATGTACTGCCGAAATTATCACTGGCGGATGTGGCGGCAGAAATTGCCGGTGCGGAAGGGGTGATTTCAGTCGATACCGGGCTGAGCCACCTGACGGCCGCGCTGGATAAACCCAATATCACCCTGTACGGCCCGACGGACCCGGGGCTGATCGGTGGTTACGGTAAGGGGCAGTTTGCCCTGACATCAAAGGACGGGGATTTATCCTCTGTCAGTGCGGATGATGTGCTCGCCGCCATGGCAGAGCACATGCCGCGTTAAGATTATGATGCGTGACGCTGTGCGAGTTTGCGCTGATAAAACTCCGCCAGCGTCATCCCTTCCGCCCGCTGGGCGATATACGCAAACAGTTGCTCCAGATCATCATACAGTGCATCAATCGCCGCCTCATCCCTGAATGTCGGGCTGCCGCCCGGCATAAATTCGGATGAATGCAGCATAAATTCAATGTGAGAGTTTCCCTGCGCCAGACAGGCATCCACCACCTGCTGCATCTGTGCCAGATTCCCGCCTTTCGGCCGCAGCCAGTTCACGGACGGCGAGCGTTTTTTGCCGCGTAACTTATCATAAAACTGTTTCAGGCCGTTCATCAGCGGGGAATGGCGGAACTGTACGCTCATCGGTACCTGTAACAGCGCTGAATCCCCGGGACGGCGGATATCATTCAGATCCATAAAATACGCTTCAGACGGAAAATTCAGGTAATTGGTGCCGCCGTTACCGATGGGTGCCGGTGCTCCCGGAGTATATGCCCAGTTCACCCGTGGTGTCACAGAGCAGTCTGTCTGATAACCAAATTCTGCCAGCAAACGGGCATATTTTTCATTGAATGCCCAGCGGCCCGCGCGGTGGCTGAGCATTTTAGTCTGTAATTTATCTTCCAGCAGCGATGTCATGACGTTAACTTTTTCTTTCATCACATCATCAGGGTATTCAATCAGGTAAGGCTGGAAGCGATCATCGTCTGACGTCAGTGCCTTCAGCGGCGGGCTGTTCCAGGCATGCAGATGCATGCCGATCTCCCCGGTCTGCCGGGCAATCACATCCTGCGCAAATTCAATATAGGCATCATCCGTTGCCATTTCATAGTTGGTCAGCCAGACCGGCTTAAAGCTGTATTTCTCGCACAATGCCTGAAAGCGCGGTAAAAACCGGGTATTCTGCGTGGTGATCACCGGACCGGATTCCCAGAGGTTATCCCCTTCCGTATCAAGGGTAATGATAAAAGCGGGTTTCGCCATAGTTGTGCTCCTCACGCGTGTGTTGACGGGACTGGCTGAATTAAATCACAGTACTGGCTGACAATCGTCTGCTGCTCAAATTTCTGATACATCTCAGGGGTGATCACCGGCGGGTGTTCATAAACCAGACGGATTTTTTCCGCCAGACTCACCGGTGTCATATCTGAAAGATACGCTGCCAGTTCGCCGGTCATGATCTCGCCGATTCCTCCCGGGCAATGGGTACTGACCACCGGTGTGCCGCAGATCAGTGATTCGATCAGAACAGAAGAAAGTCCTTCACTGTCAGAGCTTAATACCACAGCTTTCGCACCTCGGATAATCGGCATCGGTTTTGACTGAAAACCGATAAATTCCACTCTCTCTTCCAGCCCCAGTTCAGCTACCTGGTTTTTCAGTGTTTGTGTGGCAGACTGGCTGCCCTGTCCCGCCAGCAGCAGTTTGCACGGCAGATTAGCCAGTGCAAACGCGGTCAGTAACCGATCCTGCCGTTTCACCTCATGAAAACGCCCGAGGTGAACCATGTAATCCTGCCCCTGGTACGGGTTATCTTTCTGCGACTGGTACTGAATATCCGCAACATCAAACGGGTTATAAATGGTCATGCACTGCTGCGGCGTCACGCCTACGTTTTCACACAGATCCCGGCACACCGCACCGGAGACGCCAATAATATTCCGTCCGTTATACACCCGGCGGATTTTTTCCTGTTTCAGACGGCGGCGAAGGCCGGTTTTATTGCCGAGATAACTGGCTGAAAACATGCCGTGGAGGCAGAACCAGACATTCAGCCCGGTCAGTGCCTGTGATGCGGCGACAATACGGTCAGTTTTATGCAGATTGGACACCACCAGTACCGGTTTACCTTTGCGGGCAAACAGATCAGATAAGAAAGCATCCATTTTTCCGGCACGGCGCCGGATTTCAGTCTGGCGGTGGAACAAGCCACGGTAAGTATCCGCAGAGACCTGATAATCCACCCCTTCCGGGATATCATAATCGCGGGTATTGCTGAGAGATAACAGAGTGACATCATAACCGGTCAGAACCAGCCCGTGGCTCAGGCTCAGCACCACCCGTTCAGCACCGCCGCCCGGTAAACCGTCAATAATAAATAAAATATGCTGTTTCATTATGCCAGGACCCGCCCGTAGAGATCGATAAGCTGCTGTGATAACGCCGCCGGTGTATAAGGTAAAACCCGCTGCCGTGCACATTCAGACATCCGGCTGCTCAGGTGATCACAGGGCAGTTGCGAGACCGCCTCTGCCAGACCGCCAATATCCAGCGCATCACAGACAAAACCCTCTTCACCCTGTGAGATAAATTCCGCCCCGCCGCAGGTGGTACTGGTGATCACCGGCAGTGCGCAGGCCATCGCCTCGGGTACCACATTCGGGAACGGATCATACAGTGTCGGCAGCAGCAGCCCGTCACTCATCTGATAAAACGGCAGTGTCTGTTTCTGCATACCCGCAAAACGGATGCGATCCGCACAACCCAGGGATGCTGCCAGCTGTCGATATTTTTTTTCTGCCTTATCCTGACCGACCACCAGCAGATACGCATCATTGCGGCTGACCGCCATAATCGCCGCCGCCAGTCCTTTGCGTTCAAACCCGGAACCGACATACACCAGACATTTTGCCGCCGCCGGGATCTGATAAGTCTGCCGGAGCGCGAGACGCTCTGATTCCGGCAGCGGATGGAACTTTTCAGAATCAATCCCGTTATAGATGACGGTTATTTGCGACTCTGACAAACCAAAGTCTTCCATCACCTCTTTTTTTACCATTTCCGAATTACAAATCACCTGCTTAAAGTGCGGATCATGGTACATCTCCTGCTCCGCCTTCATCACATAACGGTGGTACGGCGAGGCAAACAACAGTTTTGCCCGCCAGGCGGGCAGTACCCGCGCCCGCTGTAACAGCCAGCGGCGGTGCACACCGTCCCCGGCCCGGAAAATATCACAGCCGGCAATGCGTTCATGGCTCTGAACAATATCAAATTTTTCATTCTGCCAGCAGGCACGGGCAGCGTTGGCAAATCCCCGCTCACGGCTGATCCGTCCCCATTTCGGCGGATTCACCACATGAATATGCCAGCCGGGAGCCGCAGCACCCTGCCAGGAACGGGTGATAACATTCAGCTCCAGATTCCGGTTATCCAGTGCTTCCAGCGCCCGGGATACAAAACGCTCCGCGCCGCCGTCCGGGCGGTATTTCTGACGAACAATCGCCAGACGCATATTTTTCATAAATATCTCCGTGCCGCGGTAATCACTGCGTCTGCCGGAATCGGACTCAGGTAACGTTCGTCCGTCCTTGTGTCCACGTCATCCGGGTCCGGCTGTTCCCCGTAATCCGATGCTTTAATAATTTCACCGGTTGCCTGCCACGGCGACCAGAACACCAGTTTCGTCGGGCCGAACAGAGCCACCATCGGCGTTTGCAGGGCGGCAGCCATGTGCATCGGCACAGAATCCACACCGATAAACAGTTTTGCACGATCAATCAGTGCCGCGAGCTGCGGCAACGTCAGTTCTCCGGCAACGGACACAATTTTTCCGCCGGCAACAGCCTGCTGACAGGGCGCAAGAATAGATTCAATCATCGCTTTTTCGCGCGGATCCGGCCCGCTGCTGAGCACAATCTGGTGCCCGTCATCCGCCAGTGTGCGGATAACCTCACTCATCTTGTCGTCATCCCAGCATTTATAGAACCAGCGGGATGTCGGCTGTACCACAATATAGTCACCGGTCACCTGTTTGCGCTGCAAAAGCTGTTCAGTCTTCTGCCGGTCTTCCTCTGAACAGGCCATGGTGACATGGTTATCAGTCACCGGCAGATTCAGCGGGGTTAATCCGTTAAGATTCTGCTCCACCGTATGCATGGTCAGTTCCTGTGAGGTATCTGCCAGCAGGGTGTAACATTTTTTCCAGAAAATACTCTGCCGTTTCCGCAGATCCAGCCCGATACGGATACGGGCACCGGTGAAACGGGTCACAATCGCGCTGTACCACTGATCAGCCAGATTCACCACGAGGTCATAACGGCGGCGGCGCAGTGATTTCAGTAAATGCCACTCATGCCCGATACGTTTGCAGGTTCCCTCTTTACGCCAGGCTCTGTCCATGGCAAAAATATGGCTGATGCCGGGATGGCGGCTGAGCATCGGTGCTGTTTCCTGATACAGCAGGACATCAACCTCAGCATCCGGGTAATTCGCTTTCAGAGTATTAATCACCGGCGTTATCAGCAGCATATCGCCGTGATGACGGAGTTTTATTACTAAAATACGCTGTACCGGCGCTGATGCTGTTTGCATAAGAGTTCCATTTGGGTCAGACAGAAATCAGGGAATAAGGTGTATCAATCTCTGAGGCACAGATTACCACAAATCGTTCCCGGCAGTATTAACAGATAGCGCAGTGTGTTGTGCCGGGCAGCGGGGATCCCGCCGTCAGCGACGCCGGGTTTATGCTTTTTAATGCGCTATTCGTGTTAGTTTTATGCTACTATTGCCGCAATCTTATCTGCGAAACTGATAAAATGTTACTGCGTGTATACCAGGTTCTGCTTTACCTGATCCAACCTCTTATCTGGTTACGTCTGTTATGGCGCAGCCGCCGCTCCCCGGCCTACCGCAGACGCTGGGGCGAACGTTATGGTTTCTGTAAAGGAAAAACCGGCACCGGCGGTATCATCCTGCACTCGGTTTCTGTCGGCGAAACACTCGCCGCAGTGCCGCTGGTCCGAGCATTGCGCCACCATTATCCGACGTTACCTATCACTGTCACCACTATGACACCGACCGGCTCAGAGCGGGTTTTATCAGCATTAGGTGATGATGTTTATCACGTCTATCTGCCTTACGACTTGCCGGGGTCAATGAAACGGTTTTTCAATACTGTTCAGCCGAAACTGGTGATCGTGATGGAAACCGAACTGTGGCCAAACATGATAACCGAGCTGCACCGCCGGAAAATTCCGCTGGTGATCGCCAATGCCCGCCTGTCAGCGCGCTCGGCCGCCGGTTATAAGAAAGCAGGCAGTTTCGTAAAAACCATCCTGAACCGGATCACCCTGGTGGCCGCGCAGAATCAGGAAGACGGGGAACGCTTTATTGAGCTCGGCCTGCGCCGCCAGCAACTGCATGTGACCGGCAGCCTGAAGTTCGATATTTCTGTCACACCGGAACTGGCCGCCAAAGCCGTCACACTGCGCCGTCAGTGGGCTGCCCGCCGTCCGGTCTGGATCGCAACCAGCACTCATGAAGGCGAAGAGGAAATTATCCTCAGTGCCCATAAAACCCTGCTGAACCACTTTCCGAACCTGCTGCTGATCCTGGTGCCGCGCCATCCGGAACGGTTTGCCAAAGCAAGGGAACTGACCGAAAAAGCCGGTCTGACCTACGTCATGCGCAGCAGCAACACGATTCCTTCACCGGAAACACAGGTGGTGGTCGGGGACACTATGGGTGAACTGATGCTGCTGTACGGACTGGCGGATATCGCGTTTGTCGGCGGCAGCCTGGTTGAGCGCGGCGGACATAATCCGCTGGAAGCTGCCGCACACGCCCTGCCGGTACTGATGGGGCCGCACACCTTCAACTTCAAAAATATCTGTGGCAAATTACAGCAGGCCGATGCCCTGCTGACAGTCACCGATGAACAGAGTCTGAGTGACGCCGTCAGTAATCTGCTCAATGATGAGGATTACCGGCTGTACTGCGGACGGCATGCCGCTGAGGTACTTCATGAAAATCAGGGCGCACTGCACCGTCTGATGCAGTTGCTCGGGCCGTATCTGCCACCGCGGAGCCACTGATGACAGATAAAAAACGTCTCTCCGTTGTGATGATCAGTAAAAACAATGCCGATGTTATCGGTGATTGCCTGAACTCCGTTCAGGGACTGGCGGATGAAATCATTGTGCTCGATTCCGGCAGTCAGGACGACACACTGACCATCGCCTGCAATGCCGGAGCTCAGGTATATGAAAACCGGGAGTGGCCGGGATTCGGCCGCCAGCGGCAGATTGCCCAGCAGTATGCCACCGGGGATTATATCCTGATGCTCGATACTGATGAGCGGGTCACGCCGGAGCTGAAACAATCCATTGAGCAGGTACTTGCCGCGCCGCAGAAAAATACAGTATATCGTTTTGCCCGCCGTAATCTGTTCCTGGGGCGTTTTATGAAACACAGCGGCTGGTATCCGGATCATGTCCTGCGGTTATATCCGCGTGAGCAATATCAGTACAACAGTAATGCAGTTCATGAATCTCTGGAGACACAGGGCGCCAATGTCATCACACTGAAAGGGGATGTCTTGCACCTGACCTGCCGCGATTTACCGGAGTTTCAGCAAAAGCAGTTGCGCTATGCTGCTGACTGGGCAAAAGCCCGTCATCTGGCCGGTAAACGCTGCTCTTTCCTCTCTGTTCTGACTCACACCGCCGGTGCGTTCTGCAAAACCTGGCTGCTGAGAGCCGGATTCCTGGATGGCAGACAGGGGCTTATCCTTGCATTTGTGAACGCACAATATACCTTTAATAAATACGCCACTTTGTGGTCCGTCAGTAACAACGATGAGTCAGCATCATGAAAACACGCGCAATCTATCCCGGCACTTTTGACCCGATTACCTGCGGACATATCGATATTCTTGAGCGCGCCTCAAAAATGTTTGATCACATCCTGCTGGCGATCGCCAACAGCAGCCGTAAAAATCCGATGTTTACCCTCGATGAGCGGGTTGCGCTGGCCAAAGACGTGTGTTCTCACATCCCGAATGTGGAAGTGCTGGGGTTTTCTGAGCTGATGGCAAATTTTGCCAAAAAGCAAAATGCCAATGTGCTGATCCGGGGTGTCCGGTCTGTTGCTGACTTTGAATATGAATGGCAGCTGGCAAATATGAACCGCCATTTTGCGCAGGATCTCGAGAGTGTTTTCCTCCTGCCGTCGCAAAATCTCTCTTTTGTTTCTTCATCCCTGATTAAAGACGTGGCCCTGCACGACGGCGATGTCTCTGCATTTCTGCCGGAGTCCGTCGCACAGGCGATGATGCAAAAACTCGGTAAGGCGTAATCAGTGCTGACAGGCGGGGCAGAAAAACGTGCTCCGCTGACCGACTTTCACCACTTCAATCTTCTGCCCGCAGTTCGCACAGCACTCTCCCTGTTTTCCGTACACAAACAGTTCCTGGGCAAAATAACCGGGTTTTCCGTCCGACTGTAAAAAATCTTTCAGCGTGGTACCGCCCTGTCTGATGGATTCCGTCAGTACCTGCTTTATGGTGGCAACCAGGCGGGCAACCTCATCTTCAGTCAGATCTTTGGCAGGACGCAGCGGATGAATGCGGGATAAAAAGAGGGATTCATTGGCATAAATATTTCCCACACCCACTACAATTTTATTATCCATCAGCCAGCTTTTGACCGGTGTGTTTCGTTTGCGGGATTTGGCGAACAGATACGCGGCATCGAAATCATCACTCAGCGGCTCCGGCCCCAAATTCGCCAGTACCGGACAGGTTGCCAGATCATCTGCCCACAACCAGGCACCAAAACGGCGCGGGTCGGTATAGCGCAGAATTTTACCGTCACCGAGCACCATATCCACATGGTCGTGTTTCTCTTCCGGCGTTTCTTCCAAAAGAATACGTAAACTGCCGGACATTCCCAGATGAATGATAATCCACCCTTCCGGCAACTCAATCAGCAGATATTTCGCACGGCGCTGCACACTGAGCACCGGCCGGTCACTCAGGCGCTCAATCTGCTCTGACACCGGCCAGCGCAGCCGCCGGTTCCGGACTTCAACATAACGCACTGTATTACCGACCAGATGCGGCTCAATGCCGCGCCGGCTGGTTTCGACCTCGGGTAATTCCGGCACAGATACCTCCTCAGCGATCAATCGGCAGCGGCTGTTCTGCGGTATCTTCTTTACCGCCGGTCACCAGGGCCACTGCAATACACAGGAGATAAACAGTAATACTCTCACGACTGAAGAACAAGACATCTGTCAGACCATAACCGGCCAGGCATAATGTAATCATTATCAGCAATACGTTCTTATTACGAATACCGGCATACAACAGAGAGAGATAAATCAGCACCAGCAGCACACCACCGATAACCCCCTGCAATGACAACACCTCAATCAGTTCACTGTGCAGATGTATCGTCAGGTAGACAGTGATTGAATCACTGATTGCACCGGCAGCTATTTTTTCTGAAATAAAATCATTACGGGCCTGAAAAGATTCCCCCATCGGGGCATGCTTAAACGCAGATAACCCTGCATACCACATGGTATAACGGTCACCCAGCGATCCCCCCGGCTTTGTCACATCATAACCCTGAGTTTCAGTGATTGCCTCATTAATACGGGATTTATATAAAAACTCATATGATGTACCGGCAAAAATTAGCAGAAGTACCACAACCATGCTTATTTTTTTTATATTCAGGCTCTTCCGGAAAACAATGACAGTATAAAAAACTGAAAGCAGAAGATAAATAGCTATTGCGGCACGGGTTTGTGTCAGAATAATAATCGCATTTGAAACAATCAGATTAGTAAAAAATAATGAAATATTCAGTTTATTTTTCACCCGCGAACAAAAATGAAGGCTGACAAAAAATATCGCACTGATAAAGTATGCAGTTACTGTTGCCCGGTTTGTATCCAGCTCAACTCTGTCTTTATGCAAAACAAAGATATCATAAAGCGCATACAATAAAATATAGAGCGGTAATACCTTAATGACAGATGAAATATATTTGTTACTGAAAAAACACTTCAACTCATTTTTTAATAAAATACAAACACAAAAAATAAATGCTCCGAGTATGATTCTCGATGCTGTGGGAGAGTAGTTTTTATAAATACTCAACCCGTCATCATTCATCAGAAATGACCAGGCAACCCGGGAAATACCAAACAACAGGAACGATACTGCAACAAGCAACACAGCACGGTCACGGAAAAGTGACATTTTTTTGAAAAAGACCAGCCAGAGTGTCACGATAACAGATAAATAACTCAGTATAAAATAAGAGTCCCGTGACAAGGTATCCACGAAAGAAGCAATAACCATTGAGAAAGTCATCAGCATACCAATGAGAATTGGTAATGTTCTGCTTGTGAACATTTAAAAAACTCCTGCTGATTTTATTTTTAAAAACATAATTTTCCTGCTTAATCTTACTTTAGAGCTGAACAGAAAGCGGAATATTTTAATATTATTAAACCGATCCATAACAAAATGGGGAAGCTTACGTTTATTATTTCTTGATAAATAATCAGAACATACTTTAACGAACAACCCTTCAAACATCACTTTTTCATTTTTATTTTTTACAAAGAAGCTTTCCATTGATAAAACAATTTGCAGGAAAAGAACGGTTTTATTCATACTTTTCTCTGTGGATAAGCTGCCGCGATGTTTATAGTAGCAATAAATCTGAGTATCTGTGATCAGAATATTCTGAGCAGCGCAAATAACATTTGCTGTAATAACCACATCTTCATAGCAATAAATTTCAGGGAACATATCATCTGTCAGGATATCCCTGCGGATAAACCGGCCGAGTAAATGACCTTTTACCGTCTTATGTTCCAGATAGAGTTCTTTTAACCTGTCCTGAGTGATTGATACTACAGGTTTATCCTCAATTTCTAATACCGGATTACGATCATGATGTTCATCCAGACGGGTTATCAGCAGATCAAACGGATGCTCCCGCATAATGTCCATAACCCGGCTCAGTGCACCATTTTTCAGCATATCATCACTGTCTAACGCTGTGATATATTCGCCGCGGGATAATGAATATGCATAATGGCGGACTTTCCCGACATTAGAAAAGTTAACTGTTTCAACGACTTTAATAAAGTTTCGTGGCTGATAATGGTTGATAAGATCCAGCGATTTATCGGTGGAGCCATCATTAATAATGATCGCTTCAACATGCTCCGGAGAACCATTCTCATTCAGGGCATTATCCAGACTCTCTAACGCGGCCAGGATTGATGACTCCGCATTATGTACTGCAATCATGACCGAAATAACCGGGTTACTCATATCATATTCCAACATTCGTTTTTATCTGCGAAGTAAACTGATTCAGATTCTGGCTGTCACTGGCACGCCAACTCAGTAATCATATAAAAACTATATAAAAATAATAAATAAATCAGCCGTTATAGTTGTATGTTCTGATAAAACAATAGTACCCGTAAATGATACAACAATCTGAATATTTTAATACTCTTACAATCAGTATTTAAGATAAGTATCCGATTTATCTGCCATTTTATCTCCAATTAACGTTTGAAAAGATATCGTTTTATATAAAAACACCAATAATTTATAAAATAGCAATATATTATATCAACTAACTCAGCGAGTGAAAACAGATGACAATATTACCCTCTGTCAATCAAGCGTTCACCTGTAAACAGGCAATAAAAAACCCGGCCGAGGCCGGGTTTTTTCAATCAGGAAGCAGAAATTACTTAATTTTTGCTTCTTTGTACATTACATGCTTACGAACAACCGGATCGAATTTTTTCATTTCCAGTTTTTCAGGCATAGTACGTTTGTTCTTCGTAGTGGTATAGAAGTGACCTGTACCTTCAGAAGAAACCAGTTTGATCTTTTCGCGAATACCTTTAGCCATTTTTCAGCTCCTTAGTACTTCTCACCGCGGGTACGTAAATCAGCTAAAACAGCTTCGATACCCTTTTTATCAATGATACGCATACCTTTAGCAGATACACGCAGAGTCACGAAACGTTTTTCAGACTCAACCCAGAAACGGTGAGAGTGCAGGTTCGGCAGAAAACGACGTTTGGTCGCATTTAATGCGTGAGAACGGTTGTTACCGCTCATCGGACGCTTGCCAGTAACTTGGCAGACTCGGGACATGTCTATTCTCCAAAAATCTAATCAGCTCGAGCTTTGTATTGGGTGAGGCTGCCTCGTCAGGCTTAGGAGCCCATCTCAGCTTACTTTTGACTCGCCGGGAAATTGCTCTGTCAACCAGCAAAAATATGCTGAGATAGGCTCTTCTCGCCAAACCCAAGATCCTCAAAGGTGGCGTAGTATACGCTTTCCGGCGCAAACGCTCAAGACCCGAACAGTAAAGATCGTGTGTTTCTGCGAAAAAAACTGCTCAGATCAGCTCGTGTTCTGCAAACGAAAACATATTGAATTTCCCGATAATCAGGTGATCCAACACGTTAATCCCCACCAACTCACATGCCTGAACAATTTTTTTTGTCAGCAGACGGTCAGCCCGGCTGGGGTTTTCGTTACCGGAGGGGTGATTATGCGCCAGAATCACAGAAACTGCATTCACTTTGAGCGCCAGGCGCAAAATCTCTCTGGGATGTACTTCCACACAGTTTACCGTCCCTGAAAACATCTCCTCGTAACGTATAAGTTGGTTCTGATTATTGAGAAAAAGTACTGCAAAGACTTCCCGCTCCTGCCCGGCCATCCGCTGGTTAAGATACGCCTTTACAGTACAGGCACTGCTGAGAAATTGCGTTTCCTGAAACTGACTGCTGAAATAGCGCCTGGACAACTCGACAATCGCCTGCATCTGGCAAAACTTACTGTCCCCTATCCCGGGCAGAGGCTTAAACTCCTCATACCCTGCTGTCAGCAACCGGTGCAGTGACCCGAAGACGTCCAGCAGATACTCCGCAAACTGCCGCACCGGCCGCTCACGGGTACCGGTACGCAAAAAAATAGCCAGCAGTTCTGAATCACTCAGAACAGATGCCCCGTAAGCAATCAGTTTTTCTCTCGGCATCAGTGCCGTATTTCCGGTTATGTTATCCATTTTTCCCCCGCCGTTTTCTCTGCTTTACCGGAAAAAGTATGTCAGTACCGGCGGTTTTTTCGCATAAAACACGCCATTTTTGCGAGACGCGCCGAAGAAAAAACATTATTTAGCTGGATAAATACACAGCACCCTACCTATACGGCGGTGTTGTGGTAAAATCGCGTATCTCCGAAAAATAACTGGATAAAACACAATGTCCGAACTGACAGGAAAACAGATAGTTCTGGGTATCAGTGGTGGTATCGCAGCCTATAAAGCCCCTGAGATTGTCCGCCGTCTGCGTGACCGGGGTGCGATTGTCCGTGTCGCCATGACACCTGCGGCAACCGCATTTATCACCCCGCTGACACTCCAGGCCGTTTCCGGCTTCCCGGTGGCCGAAAGCGTTCTTGACCCGGCTGCAGAAGCGGCAATGGGTCATATTGAGCTGGGGAAATGGGCGGATCTCATTATTCTCGCGCCCGCCACGGCTGACCTGATTGCCCGCCTGAGCGCCGGCATGGCAAATGACCTGGTCACCACTATCTGCCTGGCATCTGATGCCACTATTGCCGTTTCACCGGCCATGAACCAGCAGATGTACCGCGCACAGACCACTCAGGAAAATCTCGCGCACCTGGAACAGCTCGGTTTTGCGGTCTGGGGACCGGACAGCGGCAGCCAGGCCTGCGGTGATGTTGGTCCGGGACGCATGCTGGATCCGTCAGAGATAGTCTCACGGGCAGAACAGCACTTCCGTAAAAAACAGGATATGTCCGGCATCCGTCTGGCCATTACCGCCGGGCCGACGCGCGAAGCACTCGACCCGGTGCGTTTTATCAGCAATCACAGCTCCGGCAAAATGGGTTTTGCCATTGCAGCGGCTGCCGCAGCACGCGGCGCGGATGTCACACTGATTGCCGGGCCTGTCACACTACCGACACCAGCGGGTGTTAAACGTATTGATGTCAGCAGTGCCTGTGAAATGAATGATGCCGCACAGAAAACAGCCCCGCAGCAGGATATTTTTATCGGCTGTGCTGCCGTCGCGGATTACCGCGCCAAAGCGGTTGCGCCTGAGAAAATTAAAAAACAGGGCGACGAAATCACCTTCACGATGGTGAAAAATCCGGATGTGATCGCCGGTGTCGGTGCACTGGAAAAAAACCGGCCATTTGTGATTGGATTTGCAGCTGAAACCCAAAATGTGGAAGAATACGCGCGCGGCAAGTTGGTGAAAAAGCAGCTCGATATGATTTGCGCCAATGACGTTTCTGTTGAAAACCAAGGCTTTAACAGTGATAACAATGCCCTGCATCTGTACTGGCATACCGGCGATATCAGCTTACCGAACATGAGCAAATCCGAGCTCAGCCACCATTTACTGGACGAAATACTGAAACACTATGACCAAAAAAATCGACATTAAGATTCTTGATCCGCGCATCGGCGGGGAATTTCCGTTACCGGCCTACGCCACGCCGGGTTCTGCGGGTCTGGACTTACGTGCCTGCCTGGATGAAGCCACTGAACTGAAGCCGGGCCAGACACTGTTACTGCCGACCGGCCTTGCCGTCCATATTGCAGACCCGTCCCTGGCGGCAATGGTACTGCCGCGTTCCGGCCTCGGCCACAAACATGGCGTGGTTCTCGGCAACCTGGTGGGCTTAATCGACTCTGATTATCAGGGACAACTGATGGTATCCGTCTGGAACCGTGGCGACACCACCTTCACGATTGAACCGGGCGAACGTATCGCACAGATGATTATCGTTCCTGTTGTTCAGGCTGAATTCAATATTGTTGAAGAATTTACCGAAAGCGAGCGCGGAGCCGGCGGATTTGGCCATTCAGGCCGTCAATAATACTAATAACGCCGTTATTTCCGTCGCTTTTCTGACAGCAGTACTGGTGTACGGCTGTCAGTCGGCAGATTTGTTTTTGCGTTAACGCAGGGGTTTTATCTGACATGGCAGAAAGTACAAAAAAGAAGAACAGGCGCGAGGAGATCCTGCAGGCGCTTGCGCTGATGCTTGAGTCCAGTGACGGCAGTCAGCGTATAACAACCGCCAAACTTGCCGCCAGTGTGGGTGTTTCAGAAGCAGCGCTCTATCGTCATTTTTCCAGCAAAACAAAAATGTTCGACAGCCTGATCGTATTTATTGAGGACTCACTGATTTCGCGGATAAACCTCATCCTTCAGGATGAAAAAGAGACTATCTCGCGGATAAAACTGATTCTGATGCTGATTCTGGGATTCTCGGAAAAGAACCCCGGCCTGACCCGTATCATGACCGGTCACGCACTGATGTTTGAGCAGGATAAATTACAGAGCAGAATTAATCAGTTGTATGAACGAATCGAAGCTCAGTTGCGTCAGGTCTTAAAAGAAAAGCGGATCCGTGACGGCAGCGGTTTTACTTATGACGAAAGCCTGTTAGCATCTCAGTTGCTCGCCTTTTGCGAAGGCATGCTGTCCCGTTTTGTACGCTCAGAATTTAAGTACCGGCCAACACAGGAATTTGAAGCCCGCTGGCCGCTGATCCTTGCACAACTTCAGTAATACCGTTTTTAGTTAAACTACTCACCCCGCCCGTTTTATTGGGCGAGGGCTTTTTTTTGCCTGCTGTCCGGCTCAGATCTCAATCCCGTACTGCTCACGGTAAGCCCGTACAGCCTGTAAATGGCTGTCCATCTGCGGATCTTCCGCCAGATAGCTGATTAAATCATTCAGTGTGATAATGGAAAATACCTGACAACCGTAATCGCGCTCCACTTCCTGGACGGCGGATAACTCGCCTTTGCCTTTTTCCTGACGATCAAGACTCAGCATCACACCGGTAAGCGAAGCATTGTTTTGTCTGATGATTTCCATCGACTCACGGATCGCCGTTCCGGCGGTGATCACATCATCCACCACCACAATCCGCCCGCTCAGCGGGCTGCCGACCAATGTTCCGCCTTCCCCGTGATCTTTGGCTTCCTTACGGTTAAAACAGTACGGCATATCAAGATCATGATGCTCGGCCAGTGCGACGGCTGTCGTCGTTGCAATCGGAATACCCTTGTAGGCAGGCCCGAACAGGACATCATACTGTACGCCGCTGTCGCATAATGCTGCCGCATAAAAGCGTCCGAGCAGTGCCAAATCCCGCCCTGTATTGAATAACCCGGCATTGAAGAAATACGGGCTTTTCCGGCCGGATTTCAGCGTAAATTCACCAAATTTCAGTACCTGTTTTTTCATCGCAAGTTCAATAAATTCGCGCTGATAAGCTTTCATCGGGATCTCCTGATTCTGATTGACGGATAACGTGCCTGAATCACAGGCATAAAAAAGGCGACTATCACGTCGCCTTCTGATTAATTTTCTAATGCCGCCTTCTGAGCGGAGAAAATGGTTTCCAGCCCGCCTCTTGCGAGGGCCAGTAACGACAACAACTCATCATGACTGAACGGCGCACCTTCTGCCGTACCCTGGACTTCAATCATCCGTCCGTCATCAATCATGACCACATTCATATCGGTTTCTGCCGCAGAATCCTCGACATATTCCAGATCACAACGCGGCTCGCCGTCCACGATACCGACAGAAACGGCGGCAACCATGGATTTCAGCGGGCTGGCTTTCAGCTGACCTTTCGCGACCATCTGATTCAGGGCATCAGCCAGTGCCACACAGGCGCCACTGATCGCAGCGGTACGGGTACCGCCGTCAGCCTGGATAACATCACAGTCGAGGGTGATGGTGAACTCGCCCAGTTTGGTCAGATCAACCGCAGCACGCAGTGAACGTGCGATCAGGCGCTGGATTTCCATTGTGCGGCCGGTCTGTTTGCCACGGGCGGCCTCGCGGGCATTACGGGAATTGGTTGCGCGCGGCAGCATGCCGTATTCGGCTGTGATCCAGCCCTGTCCCTGACCTTTCAGGAAACGCGGTACACCTTCTTCAACGGAGGCATTACATAACACTTTAGTGTCACCGAACTCGACCAGCACAGAGCCTTCGGCATGTTTGGTATAATGACGGGTGATAGTAATAGGACGCACCTGGTCTGTTCCCCGGCCAGCGGGACGTGATGACTGACTCATAGTGATTCTCCGGTTCAGTTAACTGTTGGGGGCGCATTATACGGCTTAAACCGGTGAATGCCTATGCCTTAACACCATAACAGCGCTATAATCAGAGCAATAAATCCATCACAGGACAGATATCATGATCCGTAGTATGACCGCGTTTGCCCGTCAGGAAGTCAAACGCCCGTGGGGCACTGCCGCATGGGAACTCCGCTCTGTTAACCAGCGCTACCTTGAAACCTACATCCGCCTGCCGGAACAGCTCCGCAGCCTGGAGCCGGTGATCCGCGAGCGTCTGCGTCAGCGTCTGACCCGTGGTAAAGTTGAGTGTAACCTCCGCTTTGACCTGAGCAGTAACGCGCAAAGCGGGCTGAATATGAATGAAGACCTGGCGAAACAGCTGGTTGCTGCCGCAAACTGGGTTAAAAACTACAGTCACGAAGGGGAAATCAATCCGCTGGAAATTCTGCGCTGGCCGGGCGTAATGTCCGCACAGGAGCAGGATCTGGACACCATCAGTGAAGAACTGCTGGCCGCTCTCGATAACACCATCACCGCCTTTATCGATGCCCGCGAACGTGAAGGTGCGGCACTGAAGACCTTAATCGAACAGCGCCTCGACGGTGTAACCGAAGAAGTCCGCAAAGTCCGTGCACAGATGCCGGATATCCTGTTATGGCAGCGTGAGCGCCTGCAGAGCAAACTGGATGACGCACAGATTCAGGTCGATCCGAACCGCCTCGAGCAGGAACTGATCCTGCTGGCACAGCGCATTGACGTGGCGGAAGAGTTAGATCGCCTCGATGCCCATGTGAAAGAAACCCATAATATCCTGAAGAAAAAAGAGGCCGTCGGCCGCCGTCTGGACTTTATGATGCAGGAATTCAACCGCGAATCGAACACCCTCGCCTCAAAGTCCATCAATGCCGATATCACCAGCTCTGCGATTGAACTGAAAGTGCTGATTGAGCAGATGCGTGAGCAAATTCAAAATATTGAGTAACACTTCACAGTAAATCAGAGCACATCAACGAGTCAGCCGATACCCTGTATTAGCTGGCTTTTTTACTATCAGAGCATTGCAGAGTGAATCACAATAGCGCATGATTGGCGTGTACCCAAAGGTGTACCCCTAGACATTATAAAAATCCATTTTGGGTACACCCCCTGTTTTTACATTGGAAATTGCACAATGCCTAAACTCACAGATAAAGAGATCCGGGCGTGGATAAAGTCAGGCGAGCGGTTCGAGGGCAAATCGGACGGTAACGGGCTGTATTTACGTTTCAGGCAAAATGACCGCATCCCTTCATGGCGGTTCAGGTATAAACTCGCCGGGAAGTCCCGGACAATGAATCTTGGGTCATACTCCGATCTCTCACTCGCTAAAGCCCGGGAACTGACCAAGGAGTTATCTGCCCGCGTATCGCTGGGCTATGACGTTGCCAGTGAAAAGCAAGAACGAAAGGCCGAAGCACTGGCGAAAATCGAGGCCGAGAAAAATGCTATCCGAGTTTGTGATCTGGCTGCTGAATACTTTGAACGTCAGATACTCCCGCGCTGGAAGCATCCGGACATACTCCGCCGCCGCATTGATAAAGACATCAATCCACGCATCGGTGATATGAAGCTGGAGGACGTAAAGCCCCGTCATGTTGATGACATGTTGAAAGGGATCGTTGACCGTGGTGCGCCAACTATCGCAACTGACGTTTTACGCTGGGTGCGCCGTATGTTCGATTATGCAATTAAGCGGCAGATGATAGAGATTAACCCCTGCTCCGCCTTTGAAGTGGCTGACGCTGGCGGTAAAGAAGTATCACGGGACAGATGGCTGACCAGAGAAGAACTGATACTGGTACTCAGGGCATTCCGCACATCAAGTATCAGCCGACAAAATGAAATCAGCTTTAAAATACTGCTGGCGTTATGTCTGCGGAAAATGGAGTTATGTGCCGCCCGCTGGGAGGAGTTCGATTTTGATAATGCTGTCTGGCATTTCCCTGCTGAACGCAGTAAAAACGGCGATGCCGTAGATATTCCGCTGTGCCCTACAGTCATTGACTGGTTTACAGAACTGAAATCTAAGTCCTGCGGCAGTCAGTACGTTCTGCCTGCGCGGAAGATGCAAAGCCGGATGATCCCCCATATTCAAGAATCCACCCTGCCCGTTGCCTTATCGAAAGTACGCCACGCCCTGCCCGCTGATATGCCTAATTTCACTATTCACGACTTCCGGCGCACAGCACGTACACACCTTGCAGCGCTGGGTGTTGACCCCTTTGTTGCTGAACGTTGTCTGAATCACCGGATAAAGGGCGTTGAGGGTATTTATAACCGGCATGATTACTTTGATGAACGGCGGGCAGCACTGACCCAATGGTGTGCCCTGCTGGTATCGCTGGAGAAAGGCGAAGATTACAACGTGATCCCAATGGGTACACGAAAAGCAAAATAACCGGATAAGCCGTATCTAGCCCGAGGGGTGAAAAGTGGGGAAGCCTTACCCGCCTGATACGGCGATACTTAAGGCGCGTAAAAGGTGACGTTATGGCATTGCCAGAAAGAAGATACTATACATTAGATAAGGCAATTAAAGTCATTGGTAATGAAATAGAATTCAGTGACCTAATTCATTTCGCATCAATTGGTTTATTACAGTTATGCATCAAAATCCCTGCTGCTGGGTTTCATTTTTTTAATGAAAATGATGAGGTGTTTAAAATAGAAATAGAATCAAATTCCACTCTGTGGCTAGAGGAAGAATCACGACTTGAAAATGAGGCTGAAATAAAAAAAATCATTGATGAATATGGAAAAATCCCAGATAAAAACAGCCAGTTAAGTTATAGATATTTTCACTATAGTTCTGATTATTTTAGTATAACAGAGGCATTTGATAATTTACGAAATGAAAAAAAGATAGATAAAATAGATGGCCTAGTGGCTATACCACATACATCAATATCATCTGATGAACTTGACATAGTAAATGAGGTGACTGATATTATTTTGGTTGATAGCTTTGATATTCCTAGATGCGAAAATTTTAAAAAAACCAGTGATTATGCACCATCTGATTTTTATTTGTCAGATTGGTATGAAGCCAAGGTAAAAGACTTATTAATAACAGATCATGAATTAAGCATTCTGATGGATGGTGGACATATTGTTGACGAGGGATTAGCTCGTAATAATTCAAATATAAAAAACTCAAGATATGAGAAAAAAACAAAAAATAAAGAACGGACAACAGCAAACCAAGCAACGTATATAAAATTTCTATTGTTGCTATCCGGGTTCACTAATGATGAATTAAGACAATCACCACAAACATTATTAGATTTAATCAGTAAAAAATCCATCGCTGCTGGAATTGAAATGCCTGTAATCTCTGATAACACAATGAAAGATTGGCTCTCTAGGGCGAGAGATATACAAATACTTCAACCAAAATAAGTTATCGATAACTTCAACAAGTTTTCAATAACTGACTAAAAAATAAAAATAATAAACGCTTTAATGTGCTCAGTAACCAACAGAAAGGAGCTGAGCACAGCATGAAGCAACAACGCAAACAACGCGCTAAAATCAATACCCCATACCCTACTTGCGGCAATGCCCGCAAACGCCATACAGCCGATTTTTTAGGTATTTCAGACGCAACCCTTAATCGCTGGGAAAAGGCAGGTAAAATCCCAAAATCTTTCGAGCTGGAGAAAGGCTTATCTGTCTTTGACGCCGCGGAGATCCGTTCGTGGGTGGACGCTAAGAAAGCACAGCGCGAGGGGGTTTAATGATGAAAAAAAACCGCCCTTGTGGTGGCGGCTTAAATCTTTCAGATATTGAAAATTGCCCCGCCATTATAACTATTTCCACCACAGAACGCACGAAGAAACGCACGCCGAAAAAGCACCGCGCCCGTATTGCTGTACTTGGAGCGGGTACATCCGGAATCACTGAAAACGACATTCTGCGCCGCTGCGGATTGTCGTCAGGCCGGAATTATTGCTCAGAAATTGAAAGGCTGACCGGCATCACATTGAACCGTGATGACGAGCCGAATCCGGACGGTATTGCGAGCCATTACCGTTACAGTATCAGTAACCGTCAGGATGCTCAGAAGGTGATTAATCTGGTTAATAACAGCGCACATTATGGTGGCTATCCCGGGTTATCAAAGCAGCAAGCCGATATTTATCTGAACCTGTACCCGACCGAATAACGGAGTAATCACAATGGAAAATTTAAAAAGTGGCTTTAATGCCACCAGCCAAACTCACCCTAAATTTGAGTCAGACGATATTTTGAATATCAACTCAGATGATATTTCATTTATCCGGTTTGAAGGTGTGCAGGTGCGGATTGTTAAAGTTAATAATGAGCCGTGGTTTATTGCTAAAGATGTTTGTGATGCCTTGGAATTATCCAACCATAGAATGGCATTGAAAGCCCTTGATTCTGACGAAAAGGGGGTAAGTTTAATTTACACCCCTGGCGGAAAGCAGAGAGCAAATATTGTCTCGGAATCCGGTTTTTATAAACTGATTGCCCGCAGCCGCAAAGCAACCACTAAAGGCACTTTTGCACATCGTTTCACTAATTGGGTATTCCGGGACGTTATCCCATCTATCCGCAAGACCGGCGCGTATGGTGTGCCGTTCGGTGAACTGAATGACCTGACTAAACGTCAGCAGCAGTACAAATTAACCTCATCACAGCGCGGGCGTGACCTGCAATCATGCAAGACTGAAAAAGCCAGCTTGCAGCGTGAGGAAGTCGAACTGTGGCGGAAATATCAGCCTGATTTTCTCGATGAGGAGATCCACTGATGGCCGTCACCTCAGTAATGTTTGACACACCCGAAACGGTGTATCAAAGCGCAAATATTAATCACATGGCCAGCCAGTGGAAAGGCTCTCTCCTGGACGGCGGGGAGTCGGTTAAACTGGACACCCTCACGAATACTGTAACTTCAACTTACGGTATTACCAGCAACCACACAGCAAAATTATTTGCTCAGTCATCGGCTAAAGTTTCAGCCGGTCAATCAGCGAAATTTTACGCCGGTCTCAAATATGAAACCCTGAGCCGTCCGAATCCGGATATCCCAAATCGTGGGGAAATTACACCATTTAAAGGTTTTATCGGGGTCACTATGCGGGGGGAAATTGAGTTTTGTCAGCCCACAAATGATAGACGTGTAGAGTTTTCGGAGTCCATAAAAAAGGACTGTGTAGAGTTTTGCGAGTCCATAAAAAGTGATAGAGGCGTAGAGTTTTTAGAGTCCATAAAAAAGGGCAACGTTTCCACCACCCTTTGCGTGTTCGATATTAAATATCGAGCAAATCAGCCATTACAGATTAGTCAGCGGCGGAGTGGCTGCATATCGGATATTTCCGGGGAAGCCGAAAACTTTGATGATAATCACTTGTTTTTATCGTCAGATGTTCGTTATAGTGATCGGGCACCGGCAAAATCCGGTGCCAGGATTGAGACCCTGAATATACAAACGGCGACACATGACGCGCCTTGCGTCTTTTTTTGTGTCCGTGCCTACGCACACCTGCAAAATACGGTATTATGCCGTCCTGATTCAATGGTGGCGTTGGTGGGGCAGCCTTCGGGCTGGCTGGTTTCCGTTTGTGCCAGTAGTCTCAACCCTGTCAACGTCACCACCCCTATAGAGATTGAGACCTCTGGTGGTGACTCCGCGTTAATACAAACGGAGATCATCGTTATGATGGCTATCCCTGCCCAAACTCAATTCAAATTCCTGTTTCTGGCGGTAAAACGTGCAGACAGCACAGATATTCCGCACCGCATCGAAGCCACAGCACCAAACGAGCACAGTGCCCGCCTGCTGCTGGTACGCGATTACATCCTCTCTTTTGCCGGACGTTTACCGGTTCGTGAGGTGGCCGCATGAACAGCCAGTTCCCAGACAACTATCACCAAATTCAGTCTGAAATATCAAAAATTCTCAGCAATGACATGTCGCTATTTGCGGAGGAGCGCAGCCGTGACCGCTTGCTCAGAATAAGAAAAGGAATGGCTCATATTTTGTGCGAGGTATTCCCGCAAATTGACGATCCAAAGAAACAGGAACTTTGTTATTGGCTGGAGGCAATAGCCCGAATCAGCGGAGCTGAAGCCGCAGATGTGAAAGCTGAGGTGGAAGCATGAGCCAGCAAACTATTCCGTTAGATGTTGCCGCCTATAAAGATCGGCAGGTCACATCACTGTATTCCGTCATTCTGGAGCAGGCATTGAAAGAATGCTCACCGGATTTGTTCGACCTGATTTCTATTGCCAGTGACATACATAGCGATATCAGCCAGTCACTGACTCATAAAGCAGGAGACGACAAATGAAAACCATCAAATTATCGGAAGGAGACATGGTTCGGTTTCGGTCTGCTTTACATATCAGTGAGGAAATTATCGCGCTGCTGCTTCCGGTGCTGGCTGCTGTAGAAAATGAGGCTGAACCCGATACACACCTGATGGTCAGGGCAATCAAACGCATTGCGGCTGAACAGTATGAAAAACTGAGAGTACTGGCGGAGGTGATGAAATGAATCCGGAACAAAAACGCCTGACTGAACGACTGCTGGAAGTCCCGCAGATGAGAGCAGGACAGATGATCACTCTGCTTACTATCTGGCTGGAGGCTGAGACGGACAATGACACCTCAAACATGATTGTTACCGCTCTGACGGTGGCGCGGGAAATTGAACAGTCTCTGGCTGAAGCTGCGGAGGGCAAAGTATGAGCGAATACCGCACCGAAGTCACCGGCTCTGCCGTGGCTGTGATGAAACGCAACGCTGCCGGTAAATATCAGCATATCGCCCTGATACCGCTGGCTGATATTCCTGCCCGTGCGGATGCCGGAGAGTGGGACAGTAACATGCTGCTGGGGCTGTGTCTGATTGCGACATATTTAGACCATGCACAGGGTGACAAAGCGAAAGATTTACTCGCTTTCCGCTGGATGGTCGCCGTGCTGTATATCCGTGAAACCACTGCAAAGAACGGGATGCCGTACTACCGCAATCACGGGGTTATGCTGCCGCTCCTGCCGGACTGTGAGCGGATAGCAATGGCGAACCACATCGAGGGCGCAATGACCGAACGCCACGGTTCAGACAACGCAGAGCACATCGTCAGCCTGTACGCCTCAATGATTGACGGCAGCGGCACGTTACGCCTGTCTGAGTGGGGCACTGACATCATGGACACCATACACGGGGCAATAGCGCAGGACGTGGCAGGCGGTGTGCTGGAACAGCCGGAACTGCGGACACACTGAGGACAAATAACATGGCACTAATCACAAAAAACTTCCGTGTGAATGCGCTGGCCAATCTGTTTGCCGGGGCGGTTTATCACGATGTCACCACACGGAGCGGCGGCGACTGGTTCCCGATGAATGTAGGCAATAAAACGATTGAGGTAGCGATTACTGACGGTGTGAAAGGTATCCGGATGCTGGTGGACAGCTATCTGCTGGAAGCCCTGCAACAACAATCCCGGACGTGGGAACCGGCAGCGGTACAGGTACTGGAGCAGTGTACCGCGAACGGCTTTATCACCGGGTTTGGGCGCGAGATATGGCAGAGCATGATTAACGATATGGGCGACACGCTGGCAGACAAAGGAGCATTTCAATGAGTAACGTGATCCCGTTCAGACAGAAAAATAACACGCTGGAGAATCTGACCCGCGATTTTGCTGCCGCAGTATACCGTTGCCACCATCATGACTACGAGGACAGTTACCGGCTGACGGAGACGCTGGGCGGTAATACCACCTGCCGCGACATCCCGCCGTCAGAATATATCGTGCTGCTGACCGACTGGTATTTCATCGAACCACTGGCAGAACAGGCGGAGGATTACGAAGCGGCAGCAGCGGACGTACTGACCCGTGCAGTAGATTCGGGGCGTTTAACTCTGGCGGGTGAGGCACTGTATCAGTCAATCCTCAGCATATCCCGTGATATGGCCGCTCCGGAAGGAGGCGCAGACGATGAAATCCATTGATGTTATCCGTGAGGTTAAGCTGAAAGCTAACGGGCAATGGCAGGGCATTCTGTCCGCCGTGGGCGCGGAGGTGCCGGTAAATACTCATACAGCCTGCCCTGCCTGCGGCGGTAAAGACCGGTTCCGTTTTGATGATAAGGACGGTAACGGCACGTTTATCTGTAATCAGTGCGGCGCAGGTGACGGGTTAGACCTCGTTCAGCGTGTGCTGGGGGTGGGTGTGACGGAGGCCGCGAAAGAAGTTGCCGGGATTATCGGTATTGATACCCGTTCAGACCATCAGCCCGCCAGAGAACGGACGCCGGTCAGTGCGCAGCAGAGCCACAAAGCCACACAGCAGCAGAAAGAAGCCCGTGACGCAGCAGAGAAACAAAAACGCTTCACAGCGCGTTACAGCAGCCTGTTACCGCAGGTTCAGCAGGGAGAATCCGTTTATCTGGCCGGTAAAGGGCTGACCGGCTTCATGCTGCCGTTACTGCCTGACGGGTCAATACTGATCCCACTGGTGAATGCGACCGGCACCGTCACCGGCGCGCAAACCATTAAACCGGACGGCGGGAAACGCCTGTTAACCGACAGCACGAAGAAAGGCAGCCACTACCCCGTCAATGCGCCTGAGAACGTTTCTGAGGTGATTATCGCAGAGGGGCTGGCAACCGCCCTGACGTGTCACTTAATCCGACCTGACGCGCTGACCGTGGCGGCAATGGATGCAGGGAACCTACTCCATGTTGCGAAGGACTTTCGAGACCAGTACGCGCGCGCGACCCTCATTATTGCTGCCGATAATGACGCAGATAACACGGTTAACACCGGCAGAGAGAAAGCAGAAGCGGCAGCCCGGACTGTAAATGGGCAGGTGACGATACCGGCCACCAGCGGCGACTGGAACGATGTGTATCAGGCTGAGGGGCTGAATGCCGCAGCACAGGCATTTAATCAGGGAATGTATCAGCCGGAAAGCGGCGACAGCGGACAGGCACCGGAACCGGCAGAGAAACCCGCCGCAGCCGACCAGATGAAGCCCCGGATTGAAACCCGTGATAACGGTGTCTTTCAGGTGATCCCGAAGCTGGATAAAGAAACCGGGGAAATCATCAATAACGAGCAGTGGCTCAGTGACCCGCTGACGGTGGTGGCTGCGGGCGTTAACGATGTGAATGAGTCATTCCTGATAATGGACTGCGGCAGTGGCACCACAAAGGCGATCCCGATGGCAGATATCGGTGAGCGCGAGGGCTGGCGGACACTGAAAGCCAGCGGCGTGATTGTCACCACCAAACCGGCGTTACGGGCAACACTGGCAGACTGGCTGATGCGCAGCCGGGGGCGGGATGTGTGGAGCGTGACCCATAAATCCGGCTGGCACAAAGGCGCGTACATCATGCCGGACGGCTCCGTTATCGGTGAACCGGATAAACCTGTGCTGTTTAACGGGCAGAGTGCCGCCGCAGCTGCTTATCAGGTCAGCGGAACGGCGGAGAGCTGGCGGGATGAGGTGGCGCGGCTGGCGGACGGCAATATCTTCATGATGTTTGCTGTCGGTGCGGCACTGGCGGCACCCATGACCGGGATCACAATGGCGGACAGCTTCGGTATTCACCTTTATGCACAGTCCACCGCCGGTAAGAGCACCACGGCGGATATGGCGGTCAGTCTGTACGGACATCCGGATTTACAGCGGCTGACGTGGTACGGCACCGCTTACGGTATCGCTAATGAGGCTGTGGCGCATAATGACGGGCTTTTGTATCTGGATGAAGTCGGACAGGGCGCAGATCCGAAACATGTCTACAAATCGGCCTACACGCTGTTTAACGGCAAGGGAAAGATTCAGGGAGCCAGAGATGGCGGCAATCGTCCGCTGGAGAGCTGGCGGACTGTGGCAATCAGTACCGGTGAAAAAGATATCGAAACATTCCTGCTCAGTTCCGGCGTGAAGATTAATGCCGGGCAGTTAGTGCGGCTGCTCAATATCCCGGTTCAGCGGGCAACGGAACTTCACGGCTGCGAAACAGGTAAACACCATGCCGACACTATCAAAGTGAACTGCCGTTCTCACTATGGCGCAGCGGGACGCGGGTGGATCACCTGGCTTTCCGCGCACAAAGAGGATGCAAAAACCGCTTACCGTGACGCACAAAAGCGGTGGAGCAAACTGATCCCGGATAACTACGGGGAGCAGGTTCACCGGGCAAGTGACCGTTTGCTGCGGTTGAGGCCGCGTTACTGACCGGACGGGTGATCACCGGCTGGCGTGAGCAGGACTGCCGGGATGCGGTTCAGGCGGTATTCAATGTCTGGCTGGCAGAGTTCGGCACCGGCAACAAAGAAATTGAGCAGATAATCGGGCAGGCAGAGGCATTCCTCAACGCGCACGGACTGAGCCGGTTCGCGCCACTGCCGTATGACTGCCGGGATATGCCAATCCGGGATCTGGCCGGGTACAGAAAGAAAGGGGATCACGACAATGACCCGATTGTCTTCTACACCTTTCCGGCGGCATTTGAGAAAGAAATCTCTCAGGGCGTGAATTACAAACAATTTGCCGAAGTGCTGAAAACAGCCGGAATGCTGATACCGCCGTCCAGCGGCAGAGGCTATCAGCGGAAAAGCCCGAGAATAGACGGGCGGCAGATTAACGTCTATGTGCTGCGGTTTATGCCGGAAACCTCAGACTCAGAGGATGAAAGTTAATTTAGTGTTACTAAACCACCCCGAAGCATCACCGGGGTGTATTCAGATAAAAAACGCTATACGTGAAAAACAGTGTTTTAGTGTTGGTTCAGTTGGTTCATTTAATAATGATGTATTAATTTATAAGGAAAATAGTCTGTTTTCTGAACCAACACTGAACCAACAAAGGGCTGTTTTGAACCAACAAACGGGCATTTTGAACCAACACTGAAAATCAGCCGTTTTCTCTCTGGCTGGCAGTGACCGGAAAGAATGTTGGTTCAGTGCCGGAGTATGTTGGTTCAATCGGGGGCAATGTTGGTTCAGTATTTTGAAATAAATCATTTAAAAACAATCATCTTTACAAATTGAACCAACTGAACCGACTGAACCGACACCTGATCGCGTATTTATATAAAAAAATAAAACGGGAGTAACGAGAGTGAGCAGAGAAATTCTCACCTTAAAGAGAGGTAACAAAGTGATAACAATTCAGTCCGATACCAGCGCACCAAAAAGCGCACCGGATAAAACGCAGCAGGAAGCCCCGAAGCAGCCGCAGAAGAAAAACAGGACAGAGGCACATGCGAAGAAGCGGAAACGCCGTACAGACCGGATAGCGCAGCACTGGCCTGTATTCACCCTGCAGGGATCCAGACCGCTGGCAATAGGTATCAGGGAACAGATGATTGCCGATGCTGAGGCGCGGGAGCTGGATATTACCGGCGGGCAAATAAAACAGGGATTACACGCTTATATTAACCGGAAGGTGTATCTTAGAACTCTCATGACGGGCGGCAATCGCTTTGATATGAACGGACAGCCTAACGGTGAAATTACACCAGAGCAGGCAGATGCCGCTGAACAAAAGTTGCAGGGATGGCAACACACTAATAAGCAGGATGAATTATGAAAATGACCTACCGAACCGAAGGAGAGACGGATGTAATTGAACTGGAATATTCAATATTTGAGCTTGATAAAATTAAATATGCAATAGAATCAATCAGGCGAATAGCAGACGTTAAAATTGAAACAACCGGCTTTTTTCTGAAACGAATGAAAATTAAAGGTACCCCGGAACAGGTCAAAATAGCAGGAAAGGCATTAAGACGCAGATATCATCATTAAGCAAAGTAGCCGGGGGATTCCCCCGGTTATCCCCTCATAGAAATAAAGCAACTAAAAACACAAATAAATAGAAAATAATTCTACAGAAATATAGATGTCATGGGGTGTTTGTTGCTTATTTATACAAATCAATTAAAATAACTGTATGTAAATACAGGGGGCACTATGAGCAACAATAAACGGGATATGCATCCTATTCTTATCGAACTGGACTCAATTGAACGGGTTAAGCAGATACAAAAGGCTGCGCAATCCACCAGCCTTATCAGCCTGAATATCACAACGTCAGAATATATTCGCGGGTTACTGAATAAGGCGATTGAACAGGCAGAGAAATCACTGAATATCATGAGGGAGGGGAGCGCATGGCAACAATAATTGATGCGCTGATCGTATCGCTCAGGCTTGATAACAGTGGTTTCAGCAATGAAGCCAAAAAATCGACGGCAGAGAATAATAAATTATCGGCATCTGTTGAAAATGTTACTAATGCGTCCGCAGATTTAACCATCACGATAAAAAACCTCGGTAACGAAACCAAAAAAGCGACGAAGAAGCAGGATGATTTCACGAAGTCTGTGAACGAAGGAGTGAAAGCTGTCGGTGCGCTTTTCTCGGCTATTCTGGTTTCTTCGGGGCTGGCGAAACTCATCTCTGAAGTTAACCGGGCAAATGAACAGCTTTATTTCCTGAGTAAAAACCTCGGCATGAGCGCCACTGAGATTAAAAAGTGGCAGAACATGGCTGAGATGTCCGGCGGCTCCGCTGATGGTATGGCGGCGAGTATGTCCAACCTCAGCAAATCGCTGTGGGATTTGGTCACTATCGGGGATTCCTCGGTGTTACCTTACTTCAATGCGCTGAATGTCGGCGTGGTGGATTCCGGCGGCAAGTTACGCGACCTCGATGCTATCCTGCTGGATGTGGCCGACAGCCTTTCTGGTATGTCGCGCCCGCAGGCGTACAACATTGCGAAAAACATGGGCTTTGATGAGGGTACGATTAACACTCTGCTGCAAGGCCGTGACGCAATGCAGGAGATGCTGGACACGCAGCGCGGTCTGGTTATCTCCGGCGAGGAAGAACTGGAAATCAGCCGCCAGCTTAACAAACAGAATGCGAAAGTACGTCAGGGCTGGGAGGGGCTTAAAACTCTGCTGGCAAACTACCTGATGCCGACACTGCTGAAATTCTCTGAGGTGATCACCGGTGTGCTGATGTTCCTGAACAAGAACAGAGACACGGCTGTAATGGTGTTTAAGGGCATCGGGATTGTGCTGGGTGTCCTGCTTATCCCGCTGGTGATAAAAGCCGCTGCGGCCTTTCTGGGGCTGTTTGCGTCAATCGGGCTGGTTCCTCTCGCTTTGTTTGCTCTCGGTGCCGGTCTCTGGCTGCTGTATGACGATTATAAAAAATGGAAAGAAGGCGGCGAATCACTGCTGGGTGAATACTGGGCTAAGTGGGATAAAACCATTACCTATATTCTGATGAAGCTGGATCAGTTCGAAAGATGGTTCAAAGGAACCACTATCGGGCAATGGTTTACCGACCAGGAGGGAAACCTCAATAAACTGGAGTTAGCGTTTGCTGCGTTTGCCACCTATATTGCTGGCAAATGGGCAACAAAAATGCTGGGCGCATTCGGGCGTGTATCTAAAGGTGCGGCCAAAGTCGGCAAAGGCCTCGGAAAAGGAATGATCGGGAAAGCTGGTGGAGTGGCGGCAGCGACATACGTAGCCTCGGATTTGGTTGATTATGCGCTGAATGAAGCTTTCGGTGGGTTTGACTGGTTCCAGCGGTTTAGAACAGCCCCAACGTGGGGATATGCAGGTAAAGCCATTATTGGTGAAGGTGATGCCCGCTGGGTGGATGGAGAGTGGGTTGATAACCGTGGTAAGCAAAACGGAGCGCGCTTAACTGAAAATACACTGGATATACCGACTGGTGACCCCGAAAGAGATACACTTGCCGTCAAAGTGTCAAAAGGTGAATTAAGCCTGGACGAGGCTAATGATATCCTGATGAATGGCTATGATATTTCATCTGATGCTGATGGTGAAGATGGCAGCGTTGCCAAAAATCATACCGAGAGAGGCTTGCGCTATAACAGTCCGCTAAACCTTGCTTATGCTAATCAGCAAGGCGCAGACAATATCGGAGGCTGGGCTAAATTTGATACTGAATACAACGGGATACGAGCAAGCGCAAACCAGTTGAAGATGTATTATGACGGCACATCACGCGCCGCTGGTTATCAGAAACTGCAAACGGTGTGGGATATCATTCACAAATGGGCACCCAAAGGTCATGGGAAAAATGATCCGGTAGCATACTCAAATACAGTAGCTTCTCGCATGGGGGTTGGTGTCCACGACAAGATAAACCTGAATGATTCATCAGTTATGTATGACCTGATGAAAGAAATGTCTAAAATGGAAAATAAGGGGAAATTCCCGTATTCCAAAGGGCTGGTTATGTCTGCCATTAATGGTACTGGTGATCCGGCTGTAAATCTGGCAAATAAAATCAATAGTTTTAATGACTTTATTTCCAATCCTATTGCGCCGAACGCAGCCGCAGGAACCCGGCAAATTATGGCTAATTCACAGATGCTTCAGTCGGGGAACAAAACCGTTAATAACCGTGTTGAGGCTAATTTCGGAGATATTAATATCAACACCTCATCAGCGACAGTCAGCGGTAACGTGGCAGATGCGACCACATCCGCCCGTGAAAACATGTTCCAGCTGATCACACCAATGAGTTAATTGACTTTAATTCGCAACACCCCAGTGGCAAAATGATTATTAACTTAAATTAATAAATTGAGGTTGATATGAAAATTCTTTGGGGTGTTGTTGTTATTTGCGCTGTCATTGGGTTGCTTGATGGTCTCCTCCCGGCTATTACCATGGCCAATAGTGCCCCACAACAAGCCGCAGGCGCTGCTATCGGCATTGCTTGGGCAGTGATTCCGTACTGTTTAGTCAAAGCTATCAGTATGATGAAACCAAGAGTAGTAATTGTTGAAAGCGCAGATGGCGGTAGAAAATGAAACCGACCCGCATATTATTATTTATTTTATTTCCTGCATTATCTTCTGCCGCTGGCCTTGACAGTTTTTTTAGTGACAACCCAGACCTCAGCGGTAATATCTTTGTTAAAGAGGCTATCTATGAGCAGGCGCAGGCGATTGCTGTCGAGCGCTCTTGGCGTGAAGAAACTAATGAGGATTTACCAAATGATGTACGGAAAAGACTATCTTCGGATGGTTATGAGTATGCCCTTCTTAGCATGAGAACCTTAAAGTCAATCTGTAAAGATAGCGAACTTATGGATGTCAATAATTTGACCAACAAAGAATGCGTACTTATAGATAATTACAAAGAAAAATAGTTATTAGAAAGCCCGTGAAAGCGGGCTGAATAGCGACAAATACAGAGAGTAAATCCTAACAAATCCTAACGTTTTTCGGATATCGCAATACTAAGTTTTACTAAGTCTTATCGGCCCGAATCTTTGGAAATCTTAAGTAAAATGATAACAATTGATGCCGTTATCTGGCGTTTCTGACCCGGTACGGATGCTAACATTTGCTAACGTTCCGGATGATAAGGTTTGATAAGGTAAATACCTCCGCAGATCCCCGCCGCGCCTTAAAAAATCTATAAATGTTTCCGGTTCGCATGTATCGGAATGTATCGGTATTGTGCGCGCTGAACTGCGCAAAACGAAACCCGAAAACTGCGCAGTGCGAACCACGGAAAAAGCCTTGTGTAACAATGGTTAACGTGATTTTTGCGCAAATATGGATGTATAGAAATGTTAAGGTCAAATTGCGAATTGCGGGCGGAGTGCGGAGTATGCTTAACATCAGAGTTGATACAAGTTTGATGATGATTGGCACGTTTTGTTTTTGCTTTTTAACTAAATCCTAGTAGTTTAGTTTTTCTGGTTAGCCTAGTTATGTACGTATTGGTTATATCAATAAAAGGTGTATACTTAACAATCAACTTATTAGATTAATACTGAAATTCAGACTAATGCTAATAAATTCAAATAACTAACTAGTGGTAATATTACGCATGGGTCGCCAAATTCACATTGGATACCATAATTGTCGTGATGAAGGTGGTTATGATTTCCTCCGTGAAAATGTTCCTTTTTTAAGCGGAGAGGGAGATAATCAGTGGCTGACTCAAGGCTACTACTTCTGGACAGATGATACCTACTGGGCTGAACGGTGGAATCAAGGGAAACAGGTAACAATAAGTAAGTTTACTATTACATTTCATGAAGATGATGAGCTACTAGATTTAGTCGGCAACACTAGACAAATATGTGAATTTCAAAAAATGCGTACGCAAGTTGCGCAAAAATTAGACATTAAAAATGTGGGTAAAATTACGGTTTCTCAGGTGATCGCTTTTTTTAGAAAACTGAACAAGGAAACCAAATCTTCAGGAATTTTTCCCTATTTAGCAGTTAAAGCACAAGACGCTCCACATGATAGCAGGTTCCCCAAAATGCTATTTACCCGTTATCGGCGAGAGCATCTTTGTTTAGCCACTAGGCAGCAAATGTGCGTTTTTGCTCACGCGAAGGACAGAATTGATTTTAGCTGTTTCATGTCCCCAAAAGAGTACACTGAACAAAATTAGGAGGAAATTATGCTTTCCTTTGAAGAAAGAATGGCTTTATTAGAAGCGGCTCTCAGTGAGTATACTCCTGAGTCTCTTTTTGAAGAATTGTCTAAATTCCCAGCATATGGGAGATCTTTAGCTGCTCATGTAGTTGAAGTATCTGAGCGAGTAACTGTCATCGAGCCTAGTAATCTCGATGCTCCTAGCAGAAGAAATATTATTTTTTCTTCAGAAAATTACGACATGGGTGAAGCAGCTTAGCAATGAAGCTTTCATTGAAAGAAAATAAAGTAAACCAGCTAATTCTGGTTGATGCCGAAGACAATCAGACGTTAGATTCTGACTTTAGCTTAAGTTTTGAGCCGATTTTCTATGAGGAAGACGCTAGAAAATTCAAAATTGTGTTCGATTTTGAATATATAACTACAGATAGAAAATACTTAAGAATAGATTATCAGAGCTATTTTATTACTGATTCAGATATTAATGAAGCTTTTCGTAATTCTAAGTTTCCAGTAATCAATGCGCCGGCTATCGCATTCCCATTTTTAAGGGCTTTTTTGGCCAACTTACTTATTAGTGGAGGCCATCCGCCGGTGCTTCTTCCAAGTATAAACTTCCTTCATTACGCCCAAGAAAACATCTCTAAACCTGAAGTGTTTTAAATGGATAGACCCATATCTCTGGGTCTTTGCTTTCTGCGCTTCCACGCAGAATAGATATCCTTGTCCCACGCTTTACCGGCCTTTGTCTGATAGCCAGCCTTGTTAATCCGCTCAGCAATGACACGTCCGTTTTCCATCCCCTCAGACAGCACCTGATTCACCACGGCGACGATTGCCGGTTCATTGTAGGCATGAGGCGGAGTATCGGCTTTACCTGCTATCAGGGAAGCGGCGGCGGATTCCATCCTTTCCACCAGCGTCAGCATACGGGCATCAGGATTCCCCTTTGGACAGTTCAGCTTCTCTTTAATGGCTGAGACTATCCATGATGTTTTATCGCTGCCGGAGGCCGTTACAGCGTCATTAAACACGGTCTGGAGTTCTGTGGGGAGACGAAAGGCGACAAGGTTAGAATTGCTCATGATAAAAGTCCTTTTACTGGTGATTACTGGATATTATACCAGTGTATAACGGTGTTATACAGTTCAGATAACAAACAAATATCAGCCTAACTATCTGTTAAACAAGCAAAGCTCAGATTTGCGCTTTGTACCGTTGTGGTTGTCGCAATAGCCGGAAAGGGTGACGGTTGGAATGCGGGCCCGGTACAGAAAAGCACAGATTTGTTGTTTTAGTTTCGGGATTGAGAGCAAAGGATTACCCGCCAGAGAAAAGCCCTCAGACGTTTACAAATGTTAACTTTTAAACCGGATGCCGGAGAGTGCTGATGTTGACAAATGTTGACATCTGAACCTGTCAAAACCTGACATCAAGAAACTCGGATGTTGTGAAATGTCGTGGTGAAAAGCTGTCACCGGAACCGGACAAAACCAGGCATCGAACAGCCGCCGAATGTGGATCAGCCAGGCGTGATTACAGGCTTTATCATCATTGGTACGCAGATTGGTACGCACCGGAATAGCCTGTATGATCCCGCGTACCGGACAATTACCGGACAGACCACCAGCTTATGCCACTCTATCAGCAGCCGGTATCAGGACAATGACCGGACAGGAGGCTCCGGTATCGGTGGCTCACGCCAGAATGCTAAATCACACTCTGGATAAATATCAGTACGTTAAGTTATATCACCCTGCGCGGGACAAAGTGACGGTCTCGGGGAACAACAAGATTACAACAAGGGTCAGAGCTATATAACGGTGAGATTACGGTGAGGGGTAAGGGCGAGATTAGGGCGAGGAAACGGTAAGATTACGGTAAGGTTTACGGCAAGATTACGGCAAGGTTTTATCTGAGGGATTATCCCGTATCATCATTGGTCATTGATTCAGTGACCAATAGCAGAAGTGATTCCGGCTTTATACCGGAAACAAGCGTTATCAATGAGTTATACTATCCGCAGTCTCAACAGCCAGCAGGTGATTTATGCGCACATACCGAAAAACAAAGCCCATCACAGCCACAGTAACCGGCACTGTCACTAAACCACCTCAGCGGGTTAAGACGGCCACCGGTAAGGTAATGGCAACAATGACCATTCAGGCAGAGAGCGAACGCCGCAGCCCCTATCCGCTGAAGCTGGTGGCATTTGATATGAACGCACTGGAACTGATGACCTGCCAGAAAGGAAGCTTGGTTATCGCCACTGGGCGGCATGAATGGTTTAACGGGTATCAGCTCACCGGGGCGCAGATAGTCACCGGTTAGTAAAAGTTAATGTTGTCGGATTTGAAATCGGGAAATTCAAAGGTGAGGAATCCCGACTTTAAAAGTGGCAGAGATCTGCCATTTAACTGACCCAATATTATTGGGGTAGTTCGGTGTGCAGGACAGACATAAACCATTCTTCGGATATCACGGTTCCGTTTGAAACGGAGGCATGAAAAATGACGGGGAGGTTACGGGTAGGGTTCTGTCTGGACGGCGAATCCACCAGCGGACACAAATTAATCAATCCGGTGGTACACTCCGATTTAGCGTGTACCCAAGGGTGTACCCCTAGAAAATATTGAATAGCAATAATCCAGCAACCACGCGTCTTTAAGCCACCTACTCAATGAATAAATTCAATATTGAGTAACGCTTCACAGTAACTCAGTACACATCCATAAGCCGGCTGATGCTCTGTATCCGCCGGTTTTTTTATTGTCAGAACAATACTCAATGGTACTCATGAGGACAAAATGAACAGTACTAGGCACTCTCCGCAATATATTGAATTAATGGATGCCATTGTTTCATACAAAAACTGAAACACGCCTGCTGCAGAAAATCCGCAGTGAAAAAATGTCAGATAAAGAAAAAGAAAACTTGTATAAAGAACTCACTGATGTTCAGAAAAACAGGAAATTTGGTAAATCAGTTACTGTCTTCAAAAAAGTGTGGAAAATCATGGTAGCGTATTCTTTCTTTGCCGTTTCTCTTATTGTTATAGTTGATACTTATTGGGAAAATATCGTTAAACCACTTTTTTATCTTTTTCCGGGGGCTTTTCGTGGCGCCGGGTCTCGGTGCACTGCTCGCCGCGTCTGCCACGGCTTACGATATCGTTAAATGGTGCGGGGCACTTTATCTGCTCTGGCTGGGTATTCAGTTAATTCTGCACCCCCGTCAATCATTCAGTACAACACAAGGGGATATTTTATGTCTCTTTCCTGCCGCAGTTTATTCCTGCCGGACAGCCGCTGATAGCCCGGACATTTCTGCTCGTCACTATTCATGTGGTTATCGGTACGCTCTGGTCATTGACTCTGATTATGATGACCGGTTACGCCTCACGCCTGCTGAAATCACGGCGCTTTATCCGGTGGATGGATCGCCTGACCGGCGGACTTTTTATGTTTTTTGCCGTGAAGCTGGCACTCAGTCACCGGTAAGTCCGTATACTGACAGCCCGCTGAGATAAGCGGGCTGTCAGGCTGTGCTGATTAAACTTCCTCTTCCCTCACGGATTCTTCAATATCATCCGGTTCGGTTTCCTTACTGATCGGAATAATTAAATTCAGAATAATAGCGGTCACACCGCCCATACAGATCGGGTTTTCTGCCAGCGCGTAAAGGGATGTCGGCAGGACGTGGAAAACCGCCGGGTCATAAGAGACACCCAACCCCAGCCCCAGTGAGGTCGCCACAATCAGGGTTTCGCGGCGGCGCAGACCGTTGGACAGAATAATACGGATCCCGGCAATGGCAATCATGGAGAACATCAGTGTCATCGCACCACCCAGCACCGGTGCCGGAATCGTCGTAAAGAACCAGCCGATCCCCGGAAACAGCCCCAGGATCACCAGGATAACCGCAATGATTTTCCCGACATGGCGGGAAGCCACCCCGGTCATCTGAATAACCCCGTTGTTCTGGGCAAAGGTGGTCAGCGGC
>NZ_KV791672.1:0-79053 GCF_001807955.1 Morganella sp. HMSC11D09 | reverse complement strand
GTTGTTCTGGGCAAAGGTGGTCAGCGGCAGAGAGCTCATCGCGGAAGCCGCCACAGACACCAGACCATCCGCCATTACCCCGCCTTTCAGACGGGACTGGAATTCCTGTCCCTGAATTTTCTGCCCGGACACCAGCGCGGTTGCCGTCAGGTCACCGACCGCCTCCAGCACACTGAGCAGATAAATAATAGCGACCACCAGGAAGTGAGCGAAGTTAAACGAGAAACCATATTTAAACGGTACCGGGATCGTGATAAACGCGGCTTTGCTCATCTGACTGAAATCCACCATCCCCAGGAACAGGGCGCAGATATAACCGACAATCAGCCCGATCGCGATCCCGCCCATGCGCAGCAGCGGGCTTTTACAGCAGTTAAACCCGATAACAACCAGCAGAACCAGTAACCCGACACCGATATTCTGATAATCACCGAAGGTGCCGGAGGACTTGGCGGAGAAGCCGCCGCCGAAATCAATAATCCCGACTTTTATCAGGCTCAGCCCGATCATCAGAACCACAATACCGCTGACTGTCGGGGTGATGACACGACGCAGATAGGGCAGGATAAAAGACGATCCCACAACTAAGAATGCGCCGGCAAACGAGATACCGAAGATAGTGGACAGTAACAGCTCTTCATCAACACCATCAGCCCGCATGCTGGTTCCGATGGCAATCATCACTGTCACAAATGAAAAGTTAACGGACTGAATCGATAATAACCCCGAACCAACCATGCCGTAGCGGTTTACCTGCAACCATGTGCCGACACCGGAGGCGATCATAGCCATGGAAACAAGATACGCATTGGTCTCAGGCGATAGCTGTAAGGCCGTGCCGACAATCAGCGCCGGTGTGACCATCGGAACGAAAATGGCCAGCAGATGGGTCACGGCACCAATAATCGCCTGTAAAAACGGGGGTTTATCTTCGAGCTGGTAAATAAGATCAGATGCTGTGTTTTGTTGATCAGACATCTCTTCTCTCCTGTACGTGAATTTGACTATCTGACTCTGTTAATAACTATCTGTTTTATTTAGGACTCTTGTGGAGAACAGACGGCTGTCATGCAATCTGTATCAACAGATAAAGCAATAACCACACCAGGAGGGCGGATTAGCGGGGAGAAGGGTTATAAAATGTGATTAATAACGGAATTTTTGATCACTTTGTGAAATTGTTCACTATTCGTACTGAACATCTCACGACAGCGGGGTTTTTCAGCGCAGATATCATTATGAGAATAATGATTAATAAATAATCAAATTGATAACCGCCGGGAACCGGCGGCTGAACATTAATTCTCTTCGCGGATACGGGCGCGGGTGATTTGCTTTCTGACCAGCAGACGCAGCGAATTCACCACCAGCAACAGAATAAAGGCGTTGGAAAAAATAAACAGGGTGAATGCCAGCAGGTGAATAAATTCATTATCTGAAGACATACTGATATTCAGAGAGGATTTTGCCAGTGCCGACACTCCGAATGAAAAGCTCCAGAATGACAGGGTAAATGCCTGTTGTGTAAACCAGGGGATGAGCCGGATCATAAACACCAGTTGCAGTAACCCGTAGCCGAGCAGCATTTTGGCAAAGAAATCAATATGATTCTGGTTTACCGCCAGATAGGCGCTGCATGCCACCAGTGCCGGAGCCAGCTGAATACCGAAAGAGAGACGCGATTTTTCATCCATCAGCCCGTCACTGCGGATCCGTTTCAGAATCGCCGGTTCCAGGCTCAGCCAGGAGAAAACGCCTGCACCGAAGAAAAGAATACCGAGGTCGGTAAAACCGAGTGCGCCGCACGCCATGGCGCAGATAAAATTATTGGCGACAGTCGGAAGATAGAGTACCGGGGTGGTCGCCGCTTTCGGGTATTCCCCTTTCCACTGGGAGCCGACCAGCCACGCGGCGTAAGACAGTTGTGCTACTGCGCCGAGGGAAAATAATCCGGTGGAAAACAGCGGGAAGTATGGTGTCAGCCCCATCGCCACCAGAACAGTAGTTGCCGGTAACAGGCTGGAGAACCCGCTGGCGACCGGATGACGGAACTCGTCGGTCATTTTTCCCGGGAAACAGAAACTGCGGATAATAAACAGAGAGATCAGCACCAGCCAGACCGCACAACCGGCACCAATAATCACCTCACCGATGATTGCCGGATACCCCTGCTCAGCCGCTGCGTAACGCCATGCCATCCCGGTGCCGATCAGCCCCAGGACCATGCCGAAATACCCGGCCGAAAACCGGGAAGAAACGGATTTAATCTTATTTATCAGTGTAATGCTCATATCTGTTCTGCTCTGTCATCATACAATCGCCGGAGCGGCAGCCCCGGAGACTAAATAATAATACAAATTTTATAATTTATTTTGATAAGAGTCATTCTGTATACATGTTAAATCACATCATTTTTTCCGGCAGTTCCCGGTACCAGCCCGGCCAGTCCCCAGTGATGGGTGATCTCACGGATAATCAGTAAAAATGCCGTGAATTGTTTGTCTGACGGGAGTGATGTTGATGATACCGGGCTGCCGCTGATAACATTCACGATCTCATTAAACCCGCGTTCTATTTCCTCAGTGGATAAGAAGCCCGCGTCATCACCGGTCAGTAAATAGTTTAGCCGCGGATCAGGGCAATGCAAAATCAGGTCTTCCGCCGGTAATGCCGCCCGCGCCGGGATAATCCGGTTTTCAATATGCTCAATTGCCACTTCCGCTTCATAAGCTGTCACCGGCGAGTGCTGAAAAACAAACCCGTCAATCACACTGTCACCGAGCGGAAGCCGCACATCAGCCTCCGCAGAAAAAATCCGGGTTTCTGTTGCTGTTATCTGTAATGTCAGGTGCGTTACCATTATGACCTCCGTTTAAACCTTTACACTTCTCCGCATAACTATACGTTCCCCTGTATTGACCTTCCCCTAAGGTAAACCATTAATCTCATCATTATTATCCGACTCATTACAGGGAATACCGATGAAAAAATCCGTCTGGGCGTTATCTTTATTATTAACCACACTTTCTGCCGGTGCCATGGCAGCGAAAGGAACCGTCACCGTGTATAAATCCCCGACCTGCGGCTGCTGCGGCCAGTGGGCGGAAGGGGTGGAAAAAGCCGGTTACGATGTGGAAACCAATATTATTCCGCAGGCACAGCTGGAGAAAATGATGCTTGATTCCGGCGCCACCGCGAACCTGATGAGCTGTCACCTCGCCACGCTGAACGGCAAATATGTGATTGGCCACGTCCCGGCGGACAGCCTGGATGCCATTGATACGCTGCCGGAAAGTGCCAAAGGAATTTCGGTTCCGGGGATGCCGGTCGGCAGCCTGGGTATGGAATACAAGGATATGAAAGAGCCGTATGATGTGGTCGCCTATGATGCGGACGGAAAGCAGACGGTATTCCGCAGCTATTGATTTTTATCCTGATCCCGCAGCGAACTTTCAAGAAAATGCAGGAATTTGTCGACAACCGGTAACACCTCACGGCGGCTGGCATAAACGGCTCTCAGTTCGATGGGAGCCGGTTCTTCATTCAGCCGGACAATCTCCCATGCACCGAGATCCGCATAAATCGATTGAGTCAGTTTTTCGCATTTTTTCCGCAGGCAGGCAATTTCATCATCCGGATCAAACCCCAAATCGCTGCTGCGCTCTTTAAATGACTGCAATGCGGCGATTTTTTCTTCCAGCTCAATGATTGGTTTTTCAAATTCGAGATGATACTGAGACATAGCGGACATTACCCTGACAGAAAACATCCGGTCAGTGTAAAAAAACGCCGGAACGGGATACAGTCCTCATTCCGGCATACACTATTATCAGAAACGGGATAATCAGCCGTAAGAAATGGCCGCGCAGCGACGGGCGGTGAAAATCGCAATCAGCGGGGCAATGGCCAGTAACATCATCAGCCAGTAGGCTGAAGACATCACACCCGTCAATGTACCGTCATTGAAACCATTGACGTTAACAATCATTCCCGCCAGCGCCGCACCCAGTGCCGTGGCAAAAAGCTGCACGGTGGTGATGGAAGCGGCGGCGATCTCTTTATCCGCAGGCGCGGCAACCTGTAAAATCCGGGTCAGCAGATGCGGCCAGCCGAACCCGATCCCGAACCCGACCAGCGATAACCCCAGCAGGATCGGCGACATGATGCCCCATGTGCCGGCAGACGGTACAGAGAGCGTCAGTGCCAGCAGGACCAGCCCCGCCAGCACAAAAACCGGCCCGAGCAGAATACTGGCGCGCATTTTCGCCCCTTTCCATCCGGCGCTGATGATCTCACTGACAGTCCAGCCCAGCGCCATCAGCGCACTCATATAACCGGATGCCAGCGGCGACTGACCGTGCAGGCGCTGCAGGAAGTACGGCACGAACACTTCACAGGTCATACCGATCGCCAGCAGAGAAATAGTGATATACAGCGCGGCATGATGGCTGCCGCGCCGGAAGGTGTTTTCCGGCAGTAACCGGATGCGGCTGCGCTGCTCAATCAGCGCGAGCACAATCAGTAACAGCAGCGAGACCACCACGCCGCCCACATTCAGGAACACATCCGGGCTGAGGCTCCCGGCGGAGACCACCAGCACTGCGGCAGTCAGTAATGTCAGCTGGATCAGGGGAAGACACGGCCGGGTGCCGTCATCTTTCTGCTTTTTCGGCATAATCGTAAGCAAAAAGAGCCCATAGATAACCATCAGCGGCAACATCACACCAAAAGCAAAACGCCAGGCGTTTAACTGGGCAAAAATACCCCCGACTGCCGGACCGACCAATGTGGCAACACCCCACATCCCGGAAATCAGTGCCATGGCTCTCGGCCACAGCGCCGGAACATAAACTAAATTGATCATGGCATAAGACAGTGCGAACATAACACCGCCGCCGAAGCCCTGAATGGTGCGCCCCAGCAGCATAATTTCCATCCGGGGAGCCAGTGCACAGGCCAGGCTGCCGGCGAAAAAGGCCACCACCGATATAAGGTAGGCGATACGGGCACCGTATACGGCAAGCAGCCGGGCGGAGAGCACAGAACCGATAATGGATGCCGCCACAAACAGTGTGGTATTCCAGGCATACAGATTCAGGCCGCCGATATCAGCAACAACGGATGGCAAAATGGTGGTCGCCATTAAGATATTAACGGCGTGAATAACAACACCGAACGAGAGAGCGATTGAAATCGCAGCGTTTTTCCCTGAGAAAAGGTCACGCCAGCGGCTGTCATCGGGCAACATAGAACCATCCTTTAGTCTTGTGATACTTTGCTGAATACGATAAATTAAACAAGAATTAACTTGGATAAATAAATACCGGGCACGAGAATATGTCAAGAACTAACCTGGAAAGCAACCTCAGTTCCGCACAATCTGTCGGAGAAAAATTGCTTATTCTCCTGAAAAAGCATGGCCCGATGCAGGCATCCGAGGCCGGGGAACACCTGGGTACCACCGGGGAAGCTGCCCGTCAGCAGTTTACCAAACTGGCCCGGGACGGCATGGTTGAGGCACATTCCGAATGCCGGGGTGTCGGCCGTCCGGTGCAGCGCTGGCACCTGACCGCACTGGGCAATAAACGCTTTCCGGATTGTCACGCTGAGCTGACGGTCAAAATCCTGACCACCATCCGCCGCGAACTCGGCGAGGATGCTATCGGCAAAATTATTACCGCCCGTGAGAATGAAGCCCGCCGCGACTATTTTGATAAACTTCAGGGCGCAGAAACTCTGGAAGAACGCATTATCCGCCTCGTTGCCATCCGCACAGAGGAAGGCTATATGGCGCAATGGGAAAAAGAACCGGAAGGAAGCTGGCTGATTATTGAAAATCACTGTCCTATCTGCTCCGCCGCCCGCATGTGTCAGGGATTCTGCCGCGCCGAGCTGGAACTCTTTCAGACAGTTTTAAATGCAAGTGTGGAACGGGTCGAATATTTACTCACGGATTCTCGCCGCTGCGTATATCGTGTGATACAACAGGAAGATTAACCATTTCAGTTAATCACTAAAAGGAAAGAGGTCACACAATGAAAATTTCCGCACGTAACCAGCTCACCGGTAAAGTCTCCCGCGTTGTTGCCGGCGCTGTTAATAATGAAGTGGAATTAACACTTGAGCATGGTGAAATTCTGACAACCGTCATCACCAAAGAGAGCTGTGACGTATTAGGGATCCGCGAAGGAAAAGAAGCGGTCGCGATTATTAAAGCGCCGTGGGTGGTACTGGCAAATCCGGATTGCGGCCTGCGTTTTTCCGCCCGCAACCAGTTCCGCGGCAAAATCAGCAAAATGGTGAACGGTGCGGTCAACAGCACGATTCATCTGAGAACCGAAAAAGGGCTGCCACTGACAGCGGTTATTACCAATGAAAGCCGCGACGAAATGGAATTACATGAAGGTAATGAAATTGTCGCACTGATAAAAGCTTCCAGCGTTATTTTAGCCACTAAAGCCTGATTCCGGCATACCGTGCAAAACAGGCCGCATTTGCGGCCTGTTTTATTATCTGCCGGTCATTACTCCGCCTGAAGCTGTTCAGGGAAAACCGTATTATAACTGCTGACCAGATTACCGATATCCAGCGCTGTTTTACCGTTGTCTGCCAGCCTTGCAGATAGCACCGTACCTGCCGGGCCTGCCGCAATCAGAAAGAGATCAATCTCTTTTTTCATCAGACACTGTTCGGTCAGCTGATCAATATCGTTATAAGCATCGGTGTCTTTTACCCGCCCAGATATCCATCCGGGCATCCGCCAGTTTTTTACCGGACTGATAAAAACCGTCCGGAGTCGTGGCGCGGGTATCACCGTAAACCGGTTGATCAAGATAACATTTTGTCAGAAACCAGTACTGAGACCAGAATTTAAGCCATGAATCGTTCTCAGTCTGCATACCCGGAACACACACCAGTGTATTGTAATTACCGGTGCTGATATTCCGTAATTCATACATCAGCATTTTATTCAGCAGATCACGGTACTGATGAGATTCAATCGCACAGGTCAGCTCCGTCTGTTTACGGGCATAAAAATCGGCAGCGATATCATTATAAAAACCGATAATCTCATTGGTAATTCCGCGGGCTATCGAGACAGTATCTGTTTCATCCAGCGGGATCCGGCTGAATTCATATTTCTTATTCCGGCCGTCATAAATCAGTGTTTTAAAATCAAAATCACGTTTAAGGCTCTTCTGAAAAAGATCCGGAGATTCATAATCCCTGAATACCAGCCATACATTTTTGCATTTCTGACGTAATAGCCCGGGAATTTCTCTTTATTGAATTCACTGACAAAATTTTCCAAATCGATCTTCATGTCTTAAATCCTTTTTGAAGAAAATCAGAATAGTCCCTCATCCCGCAAAATATGTTTGTCCCCTCTGCGGCGGGTAAAACCGGTCCTGTCAAAAAACTCCAGAATCTGTACGGCCAGCTTACGCCCCATGCCGTATTTATCCCTGAATTGTGCCGCGCCGATACCTTCTTCATGCGTCTGATTATATTCACGGATAACCTGCGCGAATTCCGTGATTTGTGACCGGTGATAATAGCGGTCAGGCACAATCGCCATAATATGACCCAGCTGTGCGGCTTTTTTCAGAAACTGACGGGCGGCGGTTTCATCAATGCCGAGTTTAACGGCCAGATCACGAACCCACCACGGCTCCTGCTGAAACAGCGGTTCCGCACTGTGCCAGAGCGCGTCCTGTGCCGGATCGAAAGCCAGACCGAATCCGGGCAGATGGAGCCAGCCACGGGTTCTGACAATCTGTTTTTCATCCAGTAATTGTGCAATAACCGGAAATACGATGGAATCAGAAAGCACCGGTAATGCCATCCGTTTCAGCCTGTCACGGCCGACGCCCATCTGGTCGCTGTGTGACTGATGATAATCCGCCAGAGTAGCCAGCAGAATGGCTTTTGCCGTTTCAACCCGTTGTGCCGAAAGGGCATAACCGTCGTTGATCAGCAGATTCAGCCCGGCAGTACATTCCGCCAGTTTTTCCGCTGTCAGCTGCCGCGCCCAGGCAAACACCGGCAGAGAAATTTCCCCGCGCGGCAGTTCGCACATCAGGACATCACGATCATCCTGTGCCGCTGCCCGCTCTGATAACCACGCCAGAAATTCCGGGCGACGTTTTCCGCGTCGCGGGGAAGACAAATTCAGCACACGGGCACCCGCCAGTGTGCGCTGCGCACTGATATCGCGCAGGATCAGCCGGTCTTCCTCCGCCAGCCAGAGCGGGGTATCAAGGGTAATTTCCGCCAGCAGCGGACGGATGTTATCGTCACTCAGGAGGGAAACCCGCCCGGTGATATGGCTGGCGCCGTGGTGAATATGCACCGGCTGCCAGCTTTTCAGACCTTCATCTGTTTCAATTTCCGCCAGAATGCGGTGTGCAGACTGCACCGGTTTTTCGCTCAGCAGCCAGTCACCGCGGGAAACCGTCTCTTTGCTGACATCACCGCTCAGGTTGATCGCCACACGGTCACCGGCCTGAGCCTGCTCCTGCTGGCGGTTCTGGGCATGAATACCGCGCACACGGACAGATTTGTCACTGCCGGTCACCCATAAAGTGTCACCGGTGCTGACACGCCCGGCCAGCGCGGTACCGGTTACCACCAGCCCCGCCCCTTTGACACTGAAAACACGGTCAATCGCCATCCGGAAACGTTTTTCTGTCCGGCTGTCTGAGGCTTGCTGCTGATGGTGCAGACGCAGATGCGCCCGCAGTGTATCCAGCCCTTCGCCGGTATGGGATGAGGTGACAAAGACCGAGCTTTCCGGCCAGCCGTCAGATAACAGCAGTTCTGTGATTTCCTGCCGGACTTCCTCAACCCGCTCCGCCGGGACGCGATCGGCTTTGGTCAGCACCACAGAGATTTGCGGACGCCCTGCCAGGCGCAGAATCGCCAGATGCTCGCGGGTCTGTGCCATCACTCCGTCGTCGCAGGCAATAATCAGCAGGATATGGCGGATCCCGCCGATACCCGCCAGCATATTGCCGAGAAACTTTTCATGGCCCGGCACATCCACAAAGCCGATAACGGTATCGTCATCCTGCGGCCAGTAGGCATAACCGAGGTCGATGGTCATTCCGCGTTTTTTCTCTTCCGGCAGATGGGTGGTATCCACGCCGGTTACCGCCTGAATAAGAGCCGTTTTTCCGTGGTCAACATGGCCGGCTGTAGCAAAAATCATGGTAACAGTGCCTGTAAAAGTCGGTTTTCATCTTCAAGGCAACGCAGATCCCACCACAGACGCCCGTCACTCACCCGCCCGATCACCGGAATGGTCAGCTGACGGTGAGACTGCGTCAGGGTGGCTAAGGCGCTGCCTTTTCCGTTTTGCGGGGTAAACGTCACTGCCCAGCCGGGCAGGCGTTCCACCGGCAGGGATCCGCTGCCAATCTGCGAGGAGCAGGGCTCTGCGCGGATCACCCATTCATCACCGTAATATGCCTGAATTTTCGGCACAAGCCGTTGTGCCATATCATAAATATCGTCAGCAGACCGGGTGAGCAGGCGCAGTGACGGCAGTGTCTGCGCCAGTTTTTCCGGACGGCGGTACAGACGAAGCGTGGCATCCAGCGCCGCCAGAGTCATTTTATCTGCCCGCAGGGCGCGTTTGAGCGGATGGCGCTGTATTGCCTCAATCCACGCTTTTTTGCCGAGAATAATCCCCGCCTGCGGCCCGCCGAGCAGTTTATCACCGGAGAAAGTCACAATATCAATGCCCTGCGCCAGATAGCGCTGCGGCATCGGCTCTTCCGGCAATCCCCACTGTGTCATATCAATCAGAGCACCGCTGCCGAGATCAATCACTGACGGGATAGTATATTCCCGGCCGAGTTCCGCCAGTTCCTGCCCGGAGACCTCTGCCGTAAAACCTTCAATATGATAATTACTGGTGTGGACTTTCATCAGCAGCGCCGTCTGCTCACTGACGGCATTTTTATAATCATGCAGATGGGTCCGGTTTGTGGTGCCGACCTCAACCAGACGACAGCCCGCCTGGCTCATCACTTCCGGCACGCGGAAGGCACCGCCGATTTCCACCAGCTCACCGCGGGAAACAATCACTTCCCGCCCGGCGGCCATCGTCGCCAGCACCAGTAATACCGCCGCCGCATTATTATTGACGATACAGGCCGCTTCCGCGCCGGTCAGCTGACACAGGCGCTCCGCGACAATGCTGTCGCGGTGACCGCGCCCGGCATCATCAAGGGAATATTCGAGCGTGACCGGCCAGCGCATGGCATTGGTCACCGCCTCAATAGCCGCTTCCGCCTGTAATGCCCGGCCGAGATTGGTGTGCAGCACGGTACCGGTCAGGTTAATGACCGGCCGCAGTGCTTCCCGATCGCTGTCCAGACGGCGGGACAGTTCATCCGCCCAGCAACCGTGCCAGTCCGGCAGCTGCTGCCGCTCACGGATCGCGTCACGTGCATCATCCTGCATCTCCCGCAGCACACCGACGATACAGGTCTGTCCGTACTGTTCTGTCAGTGCGGCAACCGGTGTTTCATGTAATAACCCGTCAATGGCAGGTATCTGACTGTATAATGCACGTTCGTTCATAGCGGACTCACTTCACTGACTTATTCATTCGGGAACAGGAACGGGTTGATACTGCTGCGGGCAAAACCTTCTTCTTCCATCCGGGCATCCAGGATCAGGGTTGCCAGGTCATCCGCCACGGTATCCACTTTCGCGTCTTTTTCCTGTGACAGAATTTTCAGGTAACTGCCGCAATCACCACAGCTTTCTGCTTTCACCGCCGCCTGCTCACTTTCCAGTGACCAGTAATTCAGATCACGGGTCTGTTCGCAGTTGGTGCACTTAATACGGACCACATGCCATTCGGTTTCACATAATCCGCAGTGCAGATAACGCAGCCCCTGCGTGGTGCCGATCTGGATCACGCCGGAGACCGGCATTGCCGCACAGACCGGACAAAACTGACGGTGTTCGCCGTGCTCTTCGCGGCCTTTGCCCGGGATCATCGACGCCATCTGCGCCCAGTACAGGGATAATGCTGCCCAGATAAACACGGACTTATCCGGTGATACAGCAGAAAATTCCTGATTAAACAAGGCAGTTGCCATGTCTTCCAGCTCATTCTCAGAGGCTTTGTCCAGGTTTTCCAGGGTCGGACGGGCATGATCCGGTGCGACCGGCAGCAACTCAGCAATAATGCTTTTCAGCAGCTTGCGCCAGTGTTCAGTACGCTGAAAAGTGCGGCAGTCGAGCAGGGCTTTGCCCGGCATATTGGCGGCCATCAGGGCATCCATATCCATTTCAAGCGGGTTGTCATACAGGGCTTTCTGCTGGGCGCGGGTGATTTCAGCCGCAAATTCCAGGTAATCCGCAAACGGGTTATCTTTGGCCAGCTCATCAAAACGTTCGGCACGGCGCTGATACAGATTCTTCAGATTAGGAAACAGTACGGCCGGGATAAAGCCAATCCCTTTTTCATTTTTCTGAGCCTGTCCCAGCTCTTCTTTGGATACAATTCGGATACTCATGATATTGCTCTTCTTCTGATATGGAGAGGATAAGCCGGTCCGGCAAGTAAAACCCTATTATGAACCGGCTGCCTTAAAATGTCGAAAAGGCAGGGAAATCCCTGCCTTCTGAATGGTCACACGAGAATAGTAAAAACGGTCACTGACCTTTTTTATCCTCTTCGCGCTCTTTTGCCACAATCTGACGGTACCAGCGCGGGTGATGTTTCTTCGCCCAGCCGCGCGTTACCCAGCCTTCCGTCATCGCACGCACTGACCCTTTCACCCAGATTGCCGCATACGCGTGAACAATAATAGTGATAATCAGCCCGATAGCGGAAATGGAGTGTACCAGCAGCGCGATACGGATCACCGGAATAGAGAAATATTCCGCAAAGTAAGGACGCCAGATAACGATACCGCTCAGCAACAGCAGGAACAGGCAGATACTGGCTGCCCAGTACACCCCTTTCTGACCGAGGTTATACTGACCGACATCACCGGCTTCCTCATTTTTCATGATTTTGCCGATCTGCTTCGCCCACTCGATATCATCACGGTTGATAAAGTTGTGTTTAAAGTAACGGAAAAACATAAACACAAACAGTAAGAACATCACCACACCGGTAAACGGATGCAGCAGACGTGATAACTGCGGGGTACCCAGAATGTTCATAAACCAGTTAAGCGACGGGAAGAAAAACCCGAGCCCGCTGATGGCCGTGAACAGAAAACAAATGACCACAGCCCAGTGATTCACACGCTCAATCGGTTTGTGGCGGATAATTTTTTCGCGATCATCCTGTTGCATTATTTCTGCTCCTCCTGACCTGCTGATTGCTCAGTCTTTGCCGGAACATCCTGAATATCTTTCAGGGCCTCTTCTTCCTCGCGTTTTGATACCCGGTTCGGGCCGATACCCACATAGTGGAAGATTGCCGCCGCAAAGGTCGCCGCAAAACCGACTGCTGCCAGTGGTTTCCACGCACCTTTCCAGAATTTCACCGCAGCACTGATTTCCGGGTTCTCCGGCAGGCCGTGATATAACTGCGGCTTATCAGCGTGGTGCAGCACATACATCACATGCGTACCGCCGACACCCTGCGGATCATAAAGACCGGCTTTGGCATAACCACGGCTTTGCAGCTCAGTCACACGATCACCGGCCAGCGCTTTCATATCCTCTTTCGAGCCGAAATGAATCGCCCCGGTCGGACAGGTTTTCACACACGCCGGTTCCTGACCCACATCCACGCGGTCAACACACAGTGTGCATTTATAAGCGCGGTTATCTTCTTCGTTGATACGCGGCACATTAAACGGACAGCCCGCGATACAGTAACCGCAGCCGATACAGTGCTCTGACTGGAAGTCGACAATCCCGTTGGCATACTGAATGATTGCGCCTTCTGCCGGACAGGCTTTCAGACAGCCCGGGTCCGCACAGTGCATACAACCATCTTTGCGGATCAGCCACTCAAATTTGCCGTTCTCTTCCACTTCGGAGAAACGCATGACAGTCCATGACTTGGCGGACAGATCCTGCGGGTTATCATACACCCCCACGTTGGTACCGATTTTGTCACGGATGTCGTTCCACTCCGAACAGGCGACCTGACAGGCTTTACAGCCGATACAGGTGGTCACGTCGATAAGCTTCGCCACTTCTTCCTTAAAATCCCGCACCTGAGGTGCGGGGGTCAGGGAATTGGTGGCAGAGCGACGAATAATGTCCTGTGATTGCATTGACATAATTTATCTCCTTACACCTTTTCCACATTAACCAGGAAGGCTTTAAATTCAGGCGTCTGGGTGTTCGCATCCCCGACAAACGGTGTCAGTGTGTTGGTAATAAAGCCTTTCACCGCCACACCCTCAAAGCCCCAGTGAATCGGAATACCGATGGTATCCACTTTTTGACCATTCACATCCAGGGTACGGATGCGTTTGGTGACCACTGCTTTCGCCTTGATATAACCGCGTTTGGAGCTGACTCTTACCGTATCGCCATGGGAAATGCCTTTCTCATTCGCGAGACGCTCACCGATTTCGATAAACTGCTGCGGCTGAGTGATAGCATTTAACCGTGAATGCTTGGTCCAGTAGTGGAAGTGCTCCGTCAGACGGTAAGTTGTACCAACATACGGGAATTCCGCTGCTTTACCCATCTGCGCCCAGTCATCTTTGAAGACACGGGCTGCCGGGTTGGAGACCACATCCGGATGCAGCGGGTTAGTGCCGAGCGGGGTTTCAATCGGCTCGTAGTGCTCAGGGAACGGCCCTTCCGCCATCTTATCGATAGCAAACAGGCGGCCCATCCCTTCCGGCTGCATGATAAACGGCCCGACATCCGAATCCGGCGCGGCATTGCTGTAGTCCGGCACATCCATACCGATCCACTTGCTGCCGTTCCATTCCAGAATCTGACGTTTCGGATCCCACGGTTTACCCGCCGGGTCCGCAGATGCGCGGTTATAAATGACGCGGCGGTTCAGCGGCCATGCCCACGCCCAGCCGAGGGTGTTACCCAGCCCGGTCGGGTCAGCGTTATCACGGCGTGCCATCTGGTTACCCTGCGGTGTCCAGCTGCCGGCGAAAATCCAGCATCCGCTTGCCGTGGTACCGTCGTCACGCAGCTGTGCGAAGGAGGTGAGCTGCTCGCCTTTCTTCACAATAACATTGCCGTCAGCATCTTTCAGATCGACCAGCGCCAGACCATTACTCTCCTGAGCGACTTCTTCCGGTGTCGGATTATCGCGGTCGAAGTAGTTCCAGGTCATGTTCAGTACCTGCTCAGGCACCTTACCGCCTTCCGCTTCATACAGCTTGCGGACACGGTGGAAAATCCCGGAGAGGATTTCGCCGTCGCTGATAGCTTCGCCCGGGGCATCCGCGCCTTTCCAGTGCCACTGTAACCAGCGGGCAGAGTTAACGATAGAGCCGTTCTCTTCCGCGAAACAGCAGGACGGCAGACGGAACACCGTGGTCTGAATCTGTGCCGGATCCACATCGTTCATCTCGCCGTGGTTCTGCCAGAAGTTCGATGTTTCGGTATTCAGCGGGTCAACGGTGATCAGGAACTTCAGTTTTGAAAGCGCCTTAACCACTTTGTTTTTGTTCGGGAATGAGGCTAACGGGTTAAAGCCCTGGCAGATATAGCCATTCACTTCCCCTTTATCCATCATGTCGAAATAACGCAGAACGTCGTAGCCTTTATCCCACTTCGGCAGCCAGTCAAAGCCCCAGTTATTCTCTTTCTGCGCTTTGTCGCCGTAGAAGGTTTTCATCAGGCTGACAAAGAACTTCGGATAGTTGCCCCAGTAGTTAACCTGGCCCTGTACCGTTGGTTTCGGTGTGTTGGCAGCCAGATAACTTTCCAGTGACGTCTGTTTGTCAGACGGCAGCGTCAGGTAGCCCGGCAGGCTCTGAGACAGCAGGCCCAGGTCGGTTAAGCCCTGGATATTGGAGTGACCGCGCAGCGCGTTCACGCCGCCGCCCAGCATCCCCATGTTACCCAGCAGCAGCTGGATCATGGCCATGGTACGGATGTTCTGCGCACCGACAGTGTGCTGTGTCCAGCCCAGTGCATACAGGAATGAGGCGGTTTTATCTTTCGCGCTGGTTTCGCCGATATATTCACAGACTTTCAGGAAATCTTCTTTCGGCGTCCCGCAGATATTGGTCACCACATCCGGGGTATAACGGCTGACGTGCTCTTTCAGCTTGTTCCACACACAACGCGGATGCTGCAGTGTGGTATCGCGTTTCGCAAAGCCGTTTTCATCCAGTTCGTAATTCCAGGTGGTTTTATCGTACTGGCGTGTTTCAGGATCATAACCGGTGAACAGCCCGTTTTTAAAATCGTAATCTTCACGGACGATCAGGCTGGCGTTGGTGTACGCCTCAACATATTCACGGTTGATTTTTTCATTTTCCATCAGGTACTTAATGACACCTGACAGAAACGCAATATCAGTACCGGAACGGATAGGCGTGTAGAAATCCGCCACAGCCGCTGTACGGGTAAAGCGCGGGTCAATAACGATCAGTTTGGCATTGTTATGAATTTTGGCTTCCATCGCCCAGCGGAACCCGACAGGGTGAGCTTCCGCAGCGTTTCCGCCCATCACAACAACAAGGTTGGCATTTTTAATATCAACCCAGTGGTTGGTCATGGCACCGCGACCAAATGTCGGAGCAAGACTTGCTACCGTAGGTCCGTGTCAGACACGCGCCTGGTTATCCACGGCAAGCATGCCGAGGGCGCGGGAGAATTTCTGGGTGACAAATCCGGTTTCGTTACTGGCAGCAGATGCGCATAACATCCCGGTGGTTAACCAGCGGTTGACGGTAACGCCATCGCTGTTCTTTTCAATAAAGTTAGTATCGCGGTCATCTTTAATCAGGCGGGCGATACGATCAAACGCCTCATTCCACGAGATACGTTTCCACTCGTTGGTGCCCGGCTCACGGACTTCAGGATACTTAAGACGACTTTCGCTGTGGATAAAATCGATCAGACCTGCGCCTTTCGGGCACAGTGCGCCGCGGTTTACCGGATGATCCGGGTCCCCTTCAATGTGAAAAATAGATTCTTTGGCGTTTTTTGCCCCGTCACCCAGACTGTACATTAACAGCCCGCAGCCGACGGAACAGTACGTGCAGGTATTACGGGTTTCACGTGCGCGTAAAAGCTTATACTGACGTGAACCGGCAATAGCGACCGCCGGGGCAAAGCCCAGAGCCGCCGCCGTTGTACCCGCCATACCGCCAGCGCAGATCTTAAAGAACTGCCTTCTGCTGACTTGCATGGAGATCTCCTTATTACATTGCTCTTATGCCGCTGCAAAATAAGCCACAGCGAACTTTCTTTTTATCCGCACAGTGGTGCGTGCGATCAGGTTCATTGCCTGGTGGAATGGTGTAAACTTTTACCCATACTATTATTATGTATTATTAAGCGCAGGAATTCATCTGATGGATGACATTTATTCCATAGAATCGTTACATAATTGCCTAATTCGCGGTGCGCATCTCACAAATGTGCAACAAAAAGGTAAACCCGGGCATAATGAAAATGACTGGGTCGCGGAAGAGACACCGGTTGCCCTGGTGTACAACGGTATCTCCCATGTGGTGATGATGGCCAGCCCGAAAAACCTCGGCGATTTTGCGGTCGGTTTTTCCCTTTCCGAAGGCATTATTGAATCCGCTGATGAAATCCGCGGGATTGATATTACGGATGCCTGCCACGGCGGATTTGAAGTCCACGTTGAATTATCCGCCCGCCGTTTTGCCGGACTGAAAGAGCGCCGCCGCAATATGGCCGGGCGCACCGGCTGCGGCATCTGCGGCACCGAGCAGATCAGCGAGATTTTCCGCCCGATCACACCGCTGGATTTCACACAGACTTTTTCTCTCAACCATCTCGATGAGGCACTCAGCCAGCTGCCGCAGGTACAGGAAATCGGAAAGCTGACCGGCTGCACTCACGCCGCAGGCTGGATTTCCCCGCAGGGTGAATTACTGGGCGGTTGTGAAGATGTCGGCCGTCATGTGGCGCTGGATAAACTGCTGGGTATGCGGGCAAAAGCACAGTGGACTGATGGCGCGGTGCTGGTATCCAGCCGCGCCAGCTATGAAATGGTGCAGAAAAGTGCGCAGTGCGGCGCGGAAATTCTGTTCGCGGTTTCCGCCCCGACCACGCTGGCAATTGAAACCGCCAAACGCTGCCGCCTGACACTGGCCGGTTTCTGTAAAAAAGGACGGGCCACCATCTATACCCACCCTGAACGGCTGATCCCCTGACTATTCAGCCAGCGGATGATATATCCACAGGTTCGGCTCATGGTAAATGACCCGGTCCGTTTCAGGATCGGCCTGAACCGGTACCAAAGCCCCCGGCACAATGTACTGACCGGCGTGCGGAAAGGCCATGCCGGTCCATTCAGACCAGTTATCAGCGGAGGATGTAATATCCATCGAACGCATAGCCGGTTTGATAATCTGCCCGCCCAGCCGGACATGTGTGCGGATCCACGGGTCAAACGGCTCACCCTGCGGGGTCTGCCACTGACAATATTCCGCGAAATCCTGTAACGGATACTGTGCCTTAAACGTAGGGCGCACCGGAACCACCACGCCCTTCAGCCCGGCTTGTGCAACGGCCGCTTTCAGCGCGGTGATAAGCTGTGCAGGGATACCGCGTCCGCGAAAATCCGGGTCAACGGTCACTGACAGTGCGGATACAAATGTCGGTTTCCGAGTATCGGTTGCCCCCTGCGTCAGCACCGCATCCCAGCCCTCATCCGGCAGATCAGTCAGCGGTGCATCTTCCGGAAAATAAAACGGAATCGCACTCAGAAGCCCGACGACCTGCTCCTCTCCGGCAATGGTTACAACCGCAACCTGCTGAAAAGGCAAGTTTTCCTCACGATAAAGTGCATCCCAGTACTGGTCAGAAACCGGACTGGATAACATAAACAATGGCCATTGTTCCGCAATCAGTGCTTCCGCGCTGTCCAGCAGCGATTCATGACACTGTGCAACACTGAGGATCCGGACTGATGACATGTACTTCTCCGCTAATCAGGGTGATTCCGGTATGTTACCGGTTTTCCGGGCAGAAAACTTAATACAACCTTTATTGCTGATACCTTATTTGTACTTACATCAGCGGTCACGCGACGAAAAATAAAATCCCTTTCCTGTCCGTTTTCCGTCTTTATCCAGAATCTCGTAATACTCTTCCGTCACCACGGACTGCCCTTTATCCCAGCGTCCGGTATCTGACAGATTATCTGCACGGTAAACATCCCCGACTATGCGGTACTGCCGTCCTTTATAACGGATGTGTTTCGTCGCTCCGGGGGAAAACTGGCGCGTAACCTCGGTGTACTGCCCGTTACCGTCACGCCGCAGGCCGATCAGCCGCAGACCTTTTGTTGCCGGGTCATTATTAACCGCACCGGGCACCGGCATAGCCGGTGTCAGGGTAATCACCTCATAACGCTCAGAAAAATCACTTCTCCCGGTTTGCGGCCATGTGGCCGATGCGGATCCGCAGGCCAGCACCGTTAACAGCAAAAATATCAGCGTTTGTTTCATTGTCAGACTATCCGTTCAGCTTAAAACACCGGACAGTATGAAACATAAATACCAAATCAAATGCGATAATAACCATTAATTAAATACATTATTATTACGTTTAAAATCTCTCCATCAATAAAATAAAAAATAATCATCACTTTTAATGATATTTATGAATTAATAACCCGGTTTACCGCACAGAAAAACTCTGAATGTGCATCACATATTTTCATTCTTATATTTGAAATAAATCTGTCACAAAAAATAAAAAATGGTGATTTTTTAATTCGTTATTTAATTAGCATTCTAATCAAATTATTCTCATTGCAAACAAATGATAATAATTCTCATTTACAGAAAATTCATTCTCCTTTATCGTTTATTTGCTTCCGGCAATCATACCGGAAAAAGGCATTTCACTCATCCGGTCATTCATTAAATTACAAGGAGTTTAGTTTATGAATACATTTAATATGAAAACCCCGCTGGCGACACTGGTTACCCTGTGTGCCGCATTCTCCGCGGTACAGGCTCAGGCTGATGCGGGCTATGGATCATCATCTGCCGAAGGCTTAAGTAACTATATATCTGTCGGCGTAACCGCTGCATCAGAGCGTCAGGGGCATCCGTCACCGGGCGGAGAACCGGGAATTGGTTATTCCGGCATGCACAACGGAACCAAAGTCAGCTTTGCCGGACTGCAGGGACCCAACCGTGCAACACCAAACGATAACGGTGTTTCTGTTATCACCTCAACTCCGCAGTCACACCGCAGTATGGGCTCTTTTAATTTTGCCAAAATAGCCGATGCCGATATTTATTACGGTGAATGGGTTTCCGGTACTGATTTCAGCGATGATTCCCATATGGTGTATTACGCCGGGAAAGATATTACCGCCGCCATGCCATCCGAAGGGACGGCACAGTACAGCATTAAAGGACTCAGCGGGTACAGCAGCGGTGAACAGATCAGCGGTACATTCAGTACGGATTTTGATGCCAATACCTTTAGCGGCTCTCTAAGCTCAACCGAGCTCAGCTACAGCCTGAGCGGGGATATCAGTGGTTCAACCTTTGATGGAACCGCATCTGTCAGCACCACCGGTACCGATACCACAGCCGTCAGCGGTACGACCAACGGGCATTTCTTTGGTGACAATGCACAGCAGGTTGCCGGTTATGCTGAGTTCAGCAGTGATAAAGCGAAGAATATCGCGTTCGGCGGAACCAAGTCTTAATTCATTATTGATACATTTCATCAGGAACAGATTATCTGTTCCTGGTGTTTAGCGGATATAAATATGTCATCGCAGATAAAGTTAATTTACGGATTTATTCTTTTTTTATTATTACTTGCTTTTTCATTACCGGTATCTGCAACCATACAAAAAAATAATCATTCAGAGAATGATAATACTGCACGAAATTTATATCTCTCACTAAAGAAAAATAACCTCAAAGCAATTTATCATTACTTATCTGTTTATCAGCAGGAACATCAGGCTGACCCGTTACTGATAATCTTCAGCCAGGCAAAACTGGCCTATTTAAACCAGCGCCCCGGGGTTGCAATCCGGTTATATAACACTATTCTGCAACAGAAACCCCATTTCTTTACCGCACAACTGGAACTGGCCCGCAGCTACCGGGCTGATCGTCAGCTCGGGAACGCCTTGCTTTTGTTCCGGGAACTGAGCCAGCGCCTGCCGGTGACCTCTCCCCACTATCCGGAGATTACCCGCGCCATTACCGAACTCACCCGGGCACTCAGTTGGTCATTACTGCTCAGCGCCGGTAGCCATTACACGGATAACTATTATCAGACTCCACTGCCGAAAACACACTGCCTGCACTACAGCCCCGATGGTTCCTGTTACGCCAGCCTTATTCCGCAGATCCCCCACACCGTCTTACAATGGCGCAGCGACTGGGATCTGCGCAGGCTGACGCCGCTGTCCGGCTCCCATTTTCTGACGCAGCACTACCGGGTATCCACCCGGTATGATGCCGCGAATCAGGCAGCCAATACCTTAACACTGACTGCTAAAACGGGTTATCACTATCAGGATCACCATACTTTATGGCAACTGACTCCGCTGCTGGAGCAGCATTTTTCCGCCGGGCGCCGTTTTTCCTCAGCTTACGGCTTACAAACGTATCTGAATCAGCAACTCAGCCCGGAGTGGTCTCTCGGCGGATTGGCTGCACTTCGACAGCACCGTTATCAGCCTTATCTGCATTCACATAACGGCACTGAATACCAGTTGATACCACAGATAACCTGGCGTCCGCATCCGGCAGCCACGCTGTATTTACAGGCAGAAACCACCGTCCACAAAAAAAATGATCCCTATAAACATTACCAGACGGCTGCCCTGCATACCGGCCTGACCTATCTGTGGCACCCTTTTGTGTCCCAGTCTGTTCATGCCGTTTACACCCGTAAACGTTATCACCATACACATCCGTTACACCGCCAGGCCAGGGAGGATCTCACCCGACAGTACAGTACAACACTCGCGCTCTATCCGCCGTCATTCGCGCAAATTTCACCTCAGCTTTCACTGATCCACACCCGCAACCGCAGCTCTGTCCCATGGCTTTATAGCTACCGGCAGACTGAAATCATGCTGCGTTTTGAACGGCTGTTTTAACCCTTTCTGATTATTTATTTTTTATCATCCGGGAATCGTTATGTCTTCGCATTCACCATTATCTGGTCACCCATATAAAACAATCACACTGCTTCTGCCCGTGTTATTTATCCCGCTGCCGGGACTGGCGGCAGAGGAAAAAGATCAGCACCTGGGCGATATTACGCTCCGTAATGAACAGACCACTGCTGACAGCGCCAAAGATAAAATCTATGACAAAAATGTCTCCACCCTGATCCTCACCAAAGAAGAAATAGAGCGCTATAAAGGCGCCTCTGCCGCCGATATTCTCAAAGGCGCCAACGGGGTATTCAGCGGTGATGCCCGCAACGGCAACGCGCTGGATGTCAATATCCGCGGAATACAGGGGCCGGGCCGTGTACCGGTCACCATCGACGGCACCGAACAGGCCGTGACGGTGTACCGGGGTTATAACGGTGCCAATAACCGTAACTACCTTGACCCGATGCTGATCAGTGAAATTGAGATTGAAAAAGGCCCGTCCCTTAACCCGCTCCTGAAAACGTCGGTAGGCGGCGGTGTTGCCATGAAAACGCTCACTATCAATGACGTGGTGAAAAACGGTGACCAGTTTGGTGCTGCACTGATGCTGGAAAACAGCAGTAACACCACCAAAGCCCGGATACCCAATCTGGGGCTCGGGGAAGATTACCGCCTTGTGGATAATATGCAATTTGATTGGCTTATCATTGACGACCCCGGCACCCATTTAACCCCGGAAAATCGTGATAATGCCCCCACACTGAATAAAAGCGACTACGCCTGGCGTCTGGCAGTGGGTACCCGTCAGGAAAATATGGATCTGCTGCTGGCTTATGCTTACCGCGACCGGGGAAACTATTTTGCCGGTAAACGCCACAGCGAAAACTATAATGATGAAATGTCTGACAGTGATATCGGTATTTTGCAAATGTCGAATATGACTTACGACCCGTATATGCCGTTTGTGTCCCGTATTTACCGCAAGGGTAATGAAGTTCCCAATACATCGGCAAAAACGGAATCCTGGCTGATAAAAAATACCTGGTATCTGAATGATGACCACGCGCTGCAACTCAGCTGGCGCGATACCCGCTCGGATTTCGGCGATATTATGCCTTCCCGGCTGGGCTGGATCCGCGCTGAGGATAATATTATTCCGCAGTGGCCGCTGGCTGACCTGCATGCACAGGCCGGTTATCTTCACCTGAAATCCCAACCGGCACATTTTACCTATATTGATGCAGATATCCTCCTGTGGACCACCCTGACCACCAGCAATACCAACTCCGGCGGCGGCTGGCCGCGTTACCCGAAGAATATGGACTACGGCTATAAACAGGGGGATATCAACACCATCAACCCGGCAATCGATGGAACACTGATTAACACCGCTGCCCTGAATGTACAGAATCAGCGCTACGGGCTGGATTTCAGCAATAAGTTTGCTTTTACCCCGGAACTGTCGGTGACTCTGGCCGCCAATATGCAGTTTGAGCATCTGGACAGTAATACCAGCCTGGAAAACTATAAACTCTTTATGTTCGCTGTTCCCGCCCGTAAAGGCCGCCGCTTTGAATATCAGCAATCCGTCAGCCTGGACTGGCAGCCGGTCTCCTGGCTGTCACTTAGTGCCGGCGGCAGACAAACCGTATACTGGAGTGTGGATGATCTCTCCAATGAGTGCGCCGCCCGCAAAGACCCCTACTGCAAACAAAACTATGAAGTTACCGGTTATTACCTGAATTATTTCCGGAATATGACCGAAATAGAATCACAGGTTTATAAAAAACGGCAGCAGGGTATGTGGCACGAACTGACCCCGGAAGAAAAACAAGCAACATGGGGAAAAATTTTTCAGTCTATATACCCAAAATGGCGTCGTGATTACCTCAACAACCGGAAAGACCGGCCAATGGTACATGAGCAGGCATTCTGGCCGGTGGATACCAGTGACGGACGCCTGAAACAGAAAGACCGGCCGGATATCGATACCGCATTACGGGGTATTGATCCCTATACCGGGCAGGAAACCTATCTCTATGAGTATGGCAGCCTCCCTATTTCGCACGGTGACAGAGAACTTCAGGCAGTCACCCACACCTGGAAAGAAAAACCCCGCCGCCAGGCTAGCGCCTGGACACCGATGCTGTCTGCCTCGGTGCATCTGACTGATGATCTGCGTCTGTATGGCCGCTATGCGGAAACCGTACGTATGCCGAGCCTGTTTGAGGATACTGTCGGGTTTTCCGGTTCCTCTGTCCCGCATATCGGTTACCGTTATAAACCGGAACGTGCGGTAACACGGGAATACGGTGTAGTTTTTAACGGGAAATCACTGCTTCATGCTGACCGCCATGCAGATATCCGGCTGAACTACTTCCATACGGATATCCTCAATGTCTTTGATCGTGATAATTATTTCCGTTTTACACAGATGGATAAGCAGATCCTGAAAGGGATTGAAATCCAGGCCCGTTATGATCATGGCTGGATCTTCAGTGATCTGGGTGTGACCTATAACCTCACCAATAAAGTCTGTGATGAAACATCCCATGCCTTTATGGATCCGACCGGGCTGAAAGATATCCCGTCATGCATTGACGGCGGTTATCCGGGCGGGTTCCTGCGCACCCAAATCCAGCCGCACTACTCTGTGACCTTTAACCTCGGCGGGCGTTTATTGCAGGAGTCATTAGAAATCGGCAGTCGCTGGCTCTACCACAGTGCGGTGGAAAACAGCCAGGAGAAACGTCTGATGACGATTGTCCCTAACCAATACAGCAATTTTAATAACTACCCGATGCGCTGGAATTCGGTACTGACTGTGGATGCTTACGCCAAATATAAAATCACACCGGATGTTGCCCTCGAACTGACGGCCACCAACCTGACCAATGAATATTACCTCGACCCGCTCACCCGTTCGATGATGCCTGCACCGGGCCGGGCCGTAAAATTCAATGTTTCCGCGAGGTTCTGATTTATGTACAGCGCAATAGCATTACCGCATCCGCCTTTCCTGTTTTCCCGGGAAAGAACCGGAACGTGGCAGCAGATGGTTTCTGCTGCTGCGATCGGTGTGTGTTTCTCCGTCGCCGGGCTGCTCATCACGGGCAGCCCCCCGGTGACCGCCCCGCAACAACATCAGATTGATAACCGGGGACAAACCCCGGCGGTTTCCGTTGCCATTCAGATGAGTGCAGCACCGGCATATCAGGAGACAGAGCCGGAGGAGGAACAATTACCACCACCACAGGAATCACCGTCTCAGGCAGAACTGGCAACAGCCCGCCGGAAAACACCGGAGAAAACAACCAAACCGCCATCAGCAAAACCGGCAGTAAACGCTGTGAACAAAAAAACGGAGAAATCAGAACCGATCACCACAAAAACCACCGCGGATACCGGAGAGGATAAAACCACACAGCAGCAGTCCGGCGGACAGGCAGTATCCCCGACAAATTCTGCCACCGCAGGAGCCGATAACCGGAAAGCACAGGAGGATTACTTTAACCTGCTGCGGCAAAAAATTGAGGAGCAAAAACATTACCCCCGCCGGGCCCGCAGCGCCGGGCAGCGGGGGATCAGCACCATTTCCTTTTCTCTCGACGATAACGGCAAACCTTTTGCACCGGTCGTTACCCGCTCTTCCGGTTATGAATTACTGGATAACGCCGCAATGGATGCTGTCATCAGGGTTGCTGCTGTCGGTACGCCGCCGCCGGGTGCAAAACGGAGGGTGACATTCTCATTACGTTTTCAGCTGAACAAGGGTTTTTAACGGCTGAGTATATTCACGACAGTGATTATTTCTTGTGCACACAGAGTTAATAGGTATACTGGTCTACCTACTTATTAGTTACAAGAGATTTTCCGGATGAAGGACACCGACGCAACACAGACCCGGCTCAGTGCCAGAGACCGTTTACTGGAAGCCGCAGGCATCTTATTTTACAACGAGGGCATTGCGGCAACCGGTATTGATACGATCACCAAAAAGGCCGGTGTCGCTAAAAAAAGTCTGTATAACAATTTCAGCTCCAAAGCTGAGTTGGTAACCACTTACATCCGGCTGCGGCATGAAGAATGGCTGGCGTTATATGATGTCCGTCTGCAACAGGCAACAACCCCGGTACAGCGGATCCTGGCGGTATTTGATGCTTATCACGACCATGCTGAGTTTGCCTATGAACGGGGATTCCGGGGATGCGGCCTGCTGAACGCAGCCGCTGAGTTTCCGGCCGGCAGTGAGGAACGTCGCGAAGTGTGTGCTCACAAATCTGAAGTAGCTGATATTATCCGCAAGAACCTTTATCAGTTGCTGCCGGAAGACACCGCGAAAGCAGAGCAACTGACCGCACACCTGGCGTTCTTACTGGAAGGTGCGATTGTACTCGCCGGGCTGGAAGAGCACGGGGCACGGGTATTACAGGCTGCCGCCATGGCAAAAACCATGCTGGAGGCGCTGTGATCCAGACACCCAAAGGCCACTTTGCCGGAATTGCCGTCATTATCCTGGCCTCCTTCTTATGGGGAACCACCGGGGTTTCTGCCACCTTCGCACCGGATGTCAGTCCTGTTGCTATCGGTGCTGCCGCCATGGGTTTCGGCGGGTTGCTCCAGGCCGCGATTGCTATCACACCGATCCGCCGCAGCCTCGGCACTTTCCGGCAGCAATGGCATTTGCTGTTATTGGGTGCCGTTGCTGTTGCCGTATATCCGCTCGCCTTTTACGGCTCAATGCGACTGGCCGGGGTGACTATCGGCACCGTAGTATCGATCGGAACGGCACCGGTTTTATCGGCAATTATTGAAATTATCATGGACGGAGCCCGCATGACACTGCGCTGGTTGAGCGGTGCAGTACTCGGCCTGACAGGTATTGCGCTTCTTTCCCTTTCCGGCGGCACGGAACAGATTGCTGCAGCGGATGCATCCGCCACACTGACAGGTGTCATACTGGGATTACTCGCCGCCTTTACTTATGCGCTTTATTCCTGGGCCGCGCGCCGCCTGATGCAGCGCAACATTCCGTCACGGGCAGCTATGGGCGGTATTTTCGGGATCGGGGGATTACTGCTGATGCCAGTATTAGCACTTTACGGCGCACCATTCCTGGATTCGTGGCAGAACGCCGCAGTCGGCATTTACATGGCTTGTGTACCGATGTTTCTGGGCTATGTCTGTTTCGGTTATGCACTGGCACGTATTCCCGCCAGTACCGCCACCACAATTACACTGCTGGAACCGGTTGTCGCCGCCGCACTCGCCGCCATTATTGTCGGCGAACAACTCACCACCGCCGGCTGGGCCGGAGTCGCACTGATTTTCACCTGTCTGGTCTGTATTACACTACCTGCCCGGCGTAAGGCACAGGCAGTGAATGTGGCTGTCGTTAAACCGAATCAGTGTTAGGGTTTGTCAGCTTACTTCCCGATACAAAAACTCGAGAAAATGCGCCCGAGCAGATCGTCGGAGGTAAATTCACCGGTGATTTCGCTCAGTGCCTGCTGGGCGAGACGCAATTCTTCTGCCAGTAATTCGCCGGAGCGGGCAACCACTAACTGCTCGTGACCGGAGATCAGATGCTCTGCCGCAGTGTTCAGTGCCTGTAAATGACGGCGGCGGGCGAGGAATCCGCCTTCAGTGTTGCCTTCAAATCCCATGGTGGTTTTCAGGTGATCGCGCAGCAAATCAATACCGTGGCCTTCGCGGGCAGAAAGTTTAATCAGCGTATCGCCGTTCCGCTCTGTGATACCGGTGGTTTCCCCGGTGATATCGGTTTTATTGCGGATAATGGTGACCGGGATACCGGCCGGTAAGCGGGACATAAATTCCGGCCAGATTTGCTCCGGGGTCTGTTCATCCACCGTGGTACCGTCCACCATAAACAGGACGCGGTCTGCCTGTGCAATTTCCTGCCAGGCGCGTTCAATACCAATCCGCTCCACTTCATCCCCGGCTTCGCGCAGCCCGGCGGTATCAATGATATGCAGCGGCATACCGTCGATATGAATATGTTCACGCAGCACATCACGGGTGGTTCCGGCAATATCAGTGACAATCGCAGCTTCGCGTCCGGCAAGAGCATTCAGCAGGCTGGATTTTCCGGCATTCGGGCGCCCGGCAATCACCACTTTCATCCCTTCACGCAGCAGGCTGCCCTGACGCGCCTGAGAACGAACCCGTTCCAGGTCAGCAATAACGGTATCGAGTTTGGCTTCAATCACACCATCCGAGAGAAAATCAATTTCCTCATCCGGGAAGTCGATTGCTGCTTCGACATAAATCCGCAGGTTAGTGAGTGCTTCCACCATCTGATGCACTTCCCCGGAGAAAGCGCCCTGTAATGAATTCATCGCCGAACGGGCCGCCTGTTCCGAACTGGCATCAATCAGGTCAGCAATGGCTTCCGCCTGTGCCAGATCCAGTTTGTCATTAAGGAATGCACGCTCTGAAAACTCACCGGGATTGGCGATGCGGATATTATCGATAAGCAGAATACGTTTTAACAATAAATCGAGGATAACCGGTCCGCCGTGCCCCTGGAGTTCCAGCACATCCTCACCGGTAAAGGAGTTCGGGCCGGGGAAGAAAATTGCAATCCCCTGATCCAGCACTTTGCCGGTTTCATCACGGAAAGGCAGATAATCGGCATAACGCGCTTTCGGGAGTTTCCCCAGTACAATCTGAGCCACCTGTGCCGCCTGCGGGCCGGACACACGCAAAATACCGACTCCGCCGCGTCCCGGCGGGGTTGCCTGTGCCACAATGGTATCGGTGCTCTGAATTTCAGCGTTATTCATGACCATGTCTCTCTTTCTCACCGTGTGATAAACAATAAAGGCGGTCAATATGACCGCCTTTAAATAATACTATAAGACCGGCAGAGATTCCCCGCCGGTCACGGGCTTATTTTTTGTCGCGGCTGTGAAGACCGCGTTTTTCCAGGCCGCGATAGATAATCTGCTGCTGGAGGATAGTCACCAGGTTACTGACGATATAGTACAGCACCAGACCTGACGGGAACCACAGGAAGAAGACTGTGAAGATCACCGGCATAAAGGTGAAAATCTTCTGCTGTAACGGGTCGGTGACCGCTGTCGGAGACAGTTTCTGGATCACAAACATCGTTGCACCCATCAGAATCGGCAGGATGTAGTACGGATCCTGTGCGGATAAGTCATGGATCCAGCCGATAAACGGCGCGTGACGCAGTTCCACTGAGCCCATCAGCATGTAATACAGTGCCAGGAAGATAGGCATCTGGATGATCAGCGGTAAGCAGCCACCCAGCGGGTTCACTTTCTCTTCTTTGTACAGCGCCATCATTTCCTGACTCATGCGCTGTTTATCATCACCGATGCGCTCACGCATTGCTTTCAGCTTCGGCTGAAGCATACGCATTTTCGCCATTGAGGTGTATTGCGCACGGGTCAGCGGATACATGATACCGCGGACGATAAAGGTGATAACGATGATGGAGAAGCCCCAGTTACCGATGAAGCTGTGGATAAACTTCAGTAACTTGAACAGCGGCTGAGAAATGAACCATAACCAGCCGTAATCAACGGTTAAGTCCAGATGCGGTGCCACGGCTTCCATTTCGTTCTGCAGTTCCGGTCCGACCCACAGTGTTGCGTTATATTTCGCTTCGCTGTTTGCCCCGATACGGATTGCATCACTCTTATAGCCGATGAATGCATCGCCGGTTTTGGCACTGTACAGCGTATAGAAGTTATTGGTGGTGCCTTTCTCAGGAACCCACGCTGTCGCAAAATACTGCTGTAACATCGCTACCCAGCCAACATTGCTGTTGATGTTCAGTGGTTTATCTTCGATATCACTGAAGCTGTATTTTTTGTAGTTAGTGTCTTCAGACGAGTACGCCGCACCACGGTAGGTATGCAGCGCAAAGTTGCTGCTGCCGTTGTTAAGACGTTCCGGTAAATTCACAGATTGTTTTAACTGACCGAAAAACGCCATTTCCAGCGGAGCTGAGGTGTCGTTTTTGATGGTGTAATCAACACTGATGGCATAATCTTTGCGCTTCAGGGTATAGGTTTTCACATACGTGACACCATCCAGAACGAAAGTCAGAGGAACACGCAGTTCATCCTGGCCTTCCGCCAGCACAAATGTATCGCTTTCAGTGGTATACAGCGGGCGATCTTTGTAATTATTCGGGTTATCCGGACCATTCACACCGGTTAAACCACTGATTGCCTGGTAGGCAAATTCAGGAGTTGTTTCCAGTAAACGGAACGGATCTGCGGATTTTAAGGTTGCCGGGTAAGCCAAAAGGTCAGCTTCATCAATATCACCGCCGCGCAGATTGATGTTCAGTGACAGCACATCTGTTTTGACCGTAATATATTTGTTCTGCCCGCTGCTTTCACCACTTGGCGTTGTCGTCTGCTGCGTTGCCTGAGTAGCCGCGTTAAGTGCTTGTGTCTTATCACTTTCCCACGTCTGCCATGCAAAGAAGGATACGAGTAGCAAAGCGATGAATAGAAGATTACGTTGCGAATCCATCGTTAATGTTCTCTGTTATCATCATTTTTAGGTGGGACAGGATCATCACCACCTTCGTGTAAAGGGTGGCATTTTAATACGCGTTTCACCGTTAACCAACCGCCTTTTATCATACCAAACCTGCGCAATGCCTCAATTCCGTATTGCGAGCATGTTGGTGTGAAGCGGCAACGTGGTCCCAGCAGCGGACTTATCACCAGCTGGTAACCTCTGATTAACAGGATCAGGAAGCGTGCGCCAAGCGACTGTGACGACGCCATAACTTACCCAATGCTTCCGTAATCTCGCGATTACTCAACTCCGATACCCCTTTTCTTACCAGAAGCACGAAATCCATATCGGGCAACTCATGTTGGTGCAGACGAAAGTATTCACGCGCTAACCGTTTAATGCGATTGCGCTCATGAGCCCGTTTAACGTTTTTTTTAGCGACGGTAAGACCAATGCGGGGATGTTCCAGCTCATTACGGCGTCCCAGAAGTGTTATTTCAGGAGTACTTGCCCGTTGTGGTTGCCGGAAGACAAAGTTGAAATGCTCGGGAGTTAACAAACGTAACTCCCTCGGAAAAGCGAGCTTAACCACGTATGGTTAGCTTTATTACTTAGAAACGGTCAGACGAGCGCGGCCTTTAGCACGACGGCGAGCCAGAACCTGACGACCATTTTTAGTGGCCATACGAGCGCGGAAACCATGGGAACGGTTACGCTTCAGTACGGACGGTTGAAAAGTGCGTTTCATAGCGGTTTCTACCTAAACTTTAAATTATTACTGATTCAGTAAACGCATCGGCAAACAGTAAATTCAGCGGCGGATTCTCATCTTTCTGCTGAAAGGGTCATCACGGAAAGTGGCTGACCTCTGTGCCTTATCGCAACATCAATATGGAAAGATGCGAGATTGTAATAAAATCCGGGCCTGTCCGTCAATCAAAGATGGCGCGATAACACAGATTTCTGCACATAATTGCATTTACCCATAACCTGCCTGCACACATCACCGCATCAAGACACAGATAACGCGCACAGGGTGCAAGATTATACGGACTCCCCGGCAAAGCGCAAGGATCGATCCGCGATCCGTGAATATTCGATCGCGCGCCTGATCCTGAATGCGTTTTTTCAGCCTGAAGATAATTCACCAAAACTTATCCCCAAACGGGATTTTCCCGCTGTATTCTCCTGCCCGGATTCGTTATACTCCGGCCTGAATCCCGCTCCGGACGGGCTGACAGCCCCTGTGGATAAAAACCCGGAAAACTGTGTAAAAGGATGAGGATCTTGTCCCGCTTTTGCGATATGATCCGTCGTCACGATCATTTTCACCCGTGCGGTGATCGCCGGTGCAGGGAATGATCGTCCATAACACAGCCCCACTTTTGTACACTGACGTGTCCGTTGAAACATGCAGAGGACAATTCGTCTGTATGTGCTGTGTCTGCGTGAAAAATCTTATTCTGTTTCTTTGACTGGTCTTGTTTAGGGGAGTTCACCGTGTCTCTTTCGCTTTGGCAGCAATGTCTTGCCCGTTTGCAGGATGAATTACCTGCCACAGAATTCAGTATGTGGATACGCCCCCTTCAGGCTGAGCTGAGTGATGACACTCTGGCGCTCTATGCCCCAAACCGGTTTGTGCTCGACTGGGTACGGGAGAAGTACATTAATAACATTAATGCGCTCCTGTCCGATTTCTGCGGCAACGAAATTCCGCAACTGCGCTTTGAGGTCGGTAATAAGCCGGCCGGCGCTGTCAGCACACCGGAAAGAAGTATTCCCCCGTCACGGACGATGAAACAGCCGCCTTCGCGGGAAAAAGCCCCCGCACTGCGCCCGAGCTGGCATGATAACAGCGCGGAACCGGATGTGGCTTACCGTTCCAACGTTAACCCGAAACACACCTTTGACAGCTTTGTGGAAGGTAAATCGAACCAGCTGGCGCGCGCAGCCGCCCGTCAGGTGGCGGATAACCCGGGTGGCGCATACAACCCGCTGTTCTTATACGGCGGAACCGGTCTGGGTAAGACCCACTTATTACATGCCGTCGGCAACAGCATTATGGAAAGCAAAGCCAACGCCAAAGTGGTCTATATGCACTCAGAACGTTTTGTGCAGGATATGGTCAAAGCCTTACAGAACAACGCGATTGAAGAGTTCAAACGTTACTACCGTTCTGTCGATGCCTTACTGATAGATGATATTCAGTTCTTTGCTAACAAAGAGCGTTCTCAGGAAGAATTTTTTCATACCTTCAATGCCTTACTCGAAGGTAATCAGCAGATAATCCTGACCTCCGACCGCTACCCGAAAGAAATTAACGGGGTGGAAGATCGCCTGAAATCGCGGTTCGGCTGGGGATTAACCGTTGCCATTGAACCGCCGGAACTGGAAACGCGGGTCGCCATCCTGATGAAAAAAGCCGATGAAAACAACATCCGCCTGCCGGATGAAGTGGCTTTCTTTATTGCGAAACGTCTGCGCTCCAATGTCCGTGAACTGGAAGGTGCACTGAACCGGGTGATTGCCAACGCCAACTTTACCGGGCGGGCGATTACCATCGATTTTGTGCGTGAAGCACTGCGGGATCTGTTAGCACTGCAGGAGAAACTGGTCACCATCGATAATATTCAGAAAACTGTTGCTGAGTATTATAAAATTAAGGTGGCTGATCTGCTCTCCAAACGCCGTTCGCGCTCTGTCGCCCGGCCGCGCCAGATGGCGATGGCACTGGCAAAAGAGCTGACAAACCACAGTTTGCCAGAAATCGGGGATGCTTTTGGCGGCCGTGACCACACGACCGTTCTGCACGCCTGCCGTAAGATCGAGCAGCTGCGTGAGGAAAGCCACGACATCAAAGAAGATTTTTCTAACTTAATCCGGACATTATCATCATAGCGCTATGAAATTTATCATTGAACGTGAGCAATTGTTAAAACCCTTACAACAGGTCAGCAGTCCGTTGGGCGGTCGCCCGACCCTACCGATTCTGGGTAACTTACTGCTGAAAGTCTCTGATGGCGTACTGCATCTCACAGGGACAGACCTTGAGATGGAAATGATGGCCGCCGTTCCGCTGGACCAGCCGCATGAAAACGGCGAAACCACGGTACCGGCCCGGAAGTTCCTGGATATCTGGCGGGGTCTGCCGGACGGCGCGCAAATCAGTGTTGAGCTTGACGGTGACCGTCTTCTGGTCCGCTCCGGGCGCAGCCGCTTCTCGCTGTCCACTTTACCGGCCTCGGATTTCCCGAATCTGGATGACTGGCAGAGTGATGTCACTTTCTCTCTGCCGCAGGCAACATTGAAACGCCTGATTGAATCCACCCAGTTCTCCATGGCACATCAGGATGTCCGCTATTACTTAAACGGCATGCTGTTTGAAACCAGCGGCTCTGTGCTGCGTACTGTCGCCACAGACGGGCACCGCCTGGCGGTCTGCTCGCTGGATATCGGACAGGAACTGCCGGACCATTCGGTGATCGTGCCGCGTAAAGGGGTTATCGAACTGATGCGCCTGCTCGACGGCGGCGATGCCCTGCTGAAACTCGAAATCGGCAGCAACAACATCCGCGCCCATGTCGGCGGGTTTATTTTCACCTCCAAACTGGTGGATGGCCGCTTCCCGGACTACCGCCGTGTCCTGCCGAAGAACCCGGACAAAACGCTGACGGCAAATTGTGATATGCTGAAGCAGGCTTTTTCCCGTGCGGCGATTTTATCGAACGAGAAATTCCGCGGCGTGCGGATTTACCTGAGCAACAATCAGCTCAGAATTACCGCCAATAACCCGGAGCAGGAAGAAGCCGAAGAGATCGTGGATGTCACCTATGACGGAACGGACATGGAAATCGGGTTCAACGTCAGCTATGTCCTTGATGTTCTTAACACACTGAAATGCGAAGATGTCTCGGTGAAACTGACCGATGCCACCTCCAGCGTGCAGATTGAAGATGACGCCAGTGATGCAGCCGCTTACGTTGTGATGCCGATGCGCCTGTAACACGATGATCCTCTCGCGTTTACTTATCCGTGATTTTCGCAATATCGAAAATGCGGATTTACCGCTGGCCACCGGGTTTAACTTTCTGGTCGGCCCGAACGGCAGCGGTAAAACCAGTGTTCTGGAAGCCATTTACACACTCGGCCACGGCCGGGCATTCCGCTCAGTACAGGCGGGGCGTGTTATCCGCCATGATAACGACGAATTTATCCTGCACGGCAAACTCGGGCAGGAACAGACAGACCGGGCCACCAGCGTCGGCCTGAGTAAAAACCGCCAGGGTGACAGCAAGGTCCGCATTGACGGCACTGACGGCCATAAAATTGCCGAGCTGGCAAAATTACTGCCGATGCAGCTTATCACCCCGGAAGGCTTTACCCTGCTCAACGGCGGGCCGAAATTCCGCCGGGCTTATATTGACTGGGGCTGTTTCCACAATGAACCGCAATTTTTTGCGCTGTGGAGTGATTTAAAACGTCTGGTGAGACAGCGCAATGCCGCCCTCCGCCAGGTATCGAATTACGGTCAGATCCGCCACTGGGATCAGCAGCTGATTCCGGTTGCTGAGCAGGTCAGTCAGTGGCGGGAGAATTATGTGACAGCGATTGCTCAGGATATTGAGCAGACCTGTCAGCAGTTTTTACCTGAATTTTCGCTGAGTGTCTCTTTCCAGCGCGGATGGGATAAAGAGACCGATTATTCAGAGCTTCTGCAGCGCCAGTTTGAACGGGACCGCGCACTGACCTACACCGCCTCCGGCCCGCATAAAGCGGATTTACGGATCAGAGCGGACGGGGTGCCGGTGGAAGATTTACTTTCACGTGGTCAGTTAAAACTGCTGATGTGCGCGCTGCGGTTAGCACAGGGTGAATATTTCACCCGTCAGAGCGGGCAGCAATGCCTGTATCTGCTTGATGATTTTGCCTCCGAACTGGATGCCGGGCGCCGTCTTTTACTGGCTCACCGGCTGAAAGCCACACAGGCACAGGTTTTTGTCAGTGCCATCACCCCTGAACAGGTCAGTGATATGGCGGATGAAAACAGTCGCCTCTTTGTCGTGGAAAAAGGTAAAATACAGGTTCAATAATCAGGATTAGATGAGCGGGAAACGTTGATGTCGAATACCTATGACTCCTCAAGTATCAAAGTATTAAAAGGGCTGGACGCGGTGCGTAAACGCCCGGGAATGTACATTGGTGATACCGATGACGGAACCGGTTTACACCACATGGTCTTCGAGGTTGTTGACAACGCTATCGACGAAGCCCTCGCCGGTTACTGTAAAGACATCATTGTGACCATTCACAATGATAATTCAGTCTCCGTACAGGATGACGGTCGCGGTATCCCGACCGGGATCCATGAAGAAGAAGGCGTCTCCGCCGCAGAAGTTATCATGACTGTTCTGCACGCCGGCGGGAAGTTCGATGATAACTCCTATAAAGTCTCAGGCGGCCTGCACGGCGTCGGGGTCTCTGTTGTTAACGCCCTGTCTGAAAAACTGGAACTGGTTATCCGCCGTGACGGCAAAGTTCACGAGCAGATTTACCGCCACGGTGAACCGCAGGATCGCCTGACTGTTGTCGGCGAAACCGATAAAACCGGGACACGCGTGCGTTTCTGGCCAAGCATGGACACCTTCAAAGGCGAGACTGAATTCCAGTACGACATTCTGGCAAAACGCCTGCGCGAACTCTCCTTCCTGAACTCCGGTGTATCGATCCGTCTGATCGATAAACGCGACGGCAAAGAAGATCACTTCCACTACGAAGGCGGTATCAAAGCGTTCGTGGAATATTTAAGCCGCGCCAAAACTTCGATTCATAACAACGTTTTCTATTTCTCCACTGAGAAAGACGATATCGGCGTGGAAATCTCCATGCAGTGGAATGACTCCTTCCAGGAAAACGTATACTGCTTCACCAACAACATTCCGCAGCGCGACGGTGGTGCTCACCTCGCCGGTTTCCGCGCCGCCATGACCCGTACCCTCAACAGCTATATTGAGAAAGAAGGGCTGAATAAAAAATCCAAAGTCAGCACCACCGGGGATGATGCCCGTGAAGGGCTGGTGGCGGTAATTTCCGTCAAAGTGCCGGATCCGAAATTCTCCTCTCAGACTAAAGACAAGCTGGTCTCTTCCGAAGTGAAAACGGCGGTTGAAACCCTGATGAACGAAAAGCTGTCTGAATATCTGGATGAAAACCCGAACGACACCAAAATCATTGTCGGCAAAATTATTGATGCCGCACGCGCCCGTGAAGCTGCACGCCGTGCCCGTGAAATGACCCGCCGTAAAGGCGCGCTGGATTTAGCCGGTCTGCCGGGTAAACTGGCGGATTGTCAGGAACGCGACCCGGCCTTCTCCGAACTGTACTTAGTGGAAGGGGACTCTGCGGGCGGCTCTGCAAAACAGGGGCGTAACCGTAAGAACCAGGCTATCCTGCCGCTGAAAGGTAAAATCCTGAACGTTGAGAAGGCGCGTTTTGATAAAATGCTGGCTTCTCAGGAAGTTGCCACCCTGATCACCGCACTCGGCTGCGGTATCGGCCGCGACGAATACAACCCGGACAAACTGCGCTATCACAGCATCATCATCATGACCGATGCCGACGTCGATGGTTCACACATCCGTACCCTGTTACTGACTTTCTTCTACCGTCAGATGCCGGAAATCATTGAGCGCGGTTATGTGTATATCGCACAGCCGCCGCTGTATAAAGTGAAAAAAGGCAAGCAGGAACAGTATATTAAAGATGACGAAGCGATGGAGCAGTATCAGGTCTCTATCGCACTGGATGGCGCGGCACTGTATGTAAACGAAAATGCAGCTCCGATTCAGGGCGAACATCTGGAAAAACTGCTGCACGAATACAACGGCGCACACAAAATTATCCGCCGTTTAGAGCGTCTCTATCCGCTGGCACTGTTAAACAGCCTGGTCTACCAGCCGAAACTGGAAGAATCCGCACTGCTGAACAAAACCGAGGTGGAAGCCTGGGCACAGAGCCTGACAGAGCGCCTGACCCGTCATGAAGAGCACGGCAGCACCTACAGCTACCGTATTGCGGAAAACAAAGAGCGCCAGCTGTTTGAGCCGGTACTGACTATCCGTACCCACGGTGTGGATACTGACTACAATCTGGATTTCGATTTTGTTCACGGCAGCGAATATGCCCGTATCTCCAAACTGGGTGAGCTTATCCGTGGTCTGATTGAAGAAGGTGCTTATGTTGTCCGTGGTGAACGCCGTCAGAACGTCAGCAACTTTGAGCAGGCACTGGACTGGCTGATGAAAGAATCACGCCGTGGTCTGGCTGTACAGCGCTATAAAGGGCTGGGTGAAATGAACCCGGAACAGCTGTGGGAAACCACCATGAACCCGGAAACCCGCCGTATGTTGCAGGTCACGGTAAAAGATGCAATTGCAACGGATCAGTTATTCACCACACTGATGGGTGATGATGTTGAACCGCGCCGTGCCTTTATCGAAGAGAATGCCCTGAAAGCGGCAAACATCGACGTATAATTTTTTCCTCTCTCTGAGACCCCATAAAGCCCGGTTTTCCGGGCTTTATTTTTTATCACCCCGTAAGATGCTTCAGATTCGTGGTGATAAGACCGACCATTCCCGAAACCAGTAACTGAATCGCCAGTGTAACCAGAATAATGCCGGAGATCCGCGCCAGGGTGTCCATCACCCCCGGGGATAAACGCCCGTGCAGCGGCCCGGTTGCGAGAAAAGTCAGCGCAATAGTGGGCAGCATCAGCAGGATCACAACAGAAAGCTGTATCAGCCCGGACAGGGAATCACTGTGTCCGGCCAGCGAAATCCCGACCGCTATCGTGCCGCCGCCCATCGACAGCGGAAAAAGCAGCGGTACCATTGCCAGCCGCATGATATCTTTCGGCGGGGTCACACTGACCGGAATATCACTGTGCTCCTCTTTCACCCCGCGGATAAGCATCGGCCATCCCTGTGCCAGTAACGCAATACCGCCGGTGACGGTCAGGGCATCCGCACTCAGCCCGAGAGCCGTCAGCAGCCAGTTCCCCAGCCAGATAACCACCAGCATGACCAGCGTGTATCCCGCCGCAATTTTCCAGGCAATTTGCCACAATATGTTCCGGTCAATCCGGCCAAGGATAATCGTGGCGGCGGTGATAGTTGCCGGGGGACTGAACAGCGACACAAAAGTCACATAATTAAGAAGAATATTATCGAGCCATTCATTCATCTTTCCGGCTCCGTTTCCGCAGATAACCGGCAAACAGACAGAGAATAAGGGCCCCGGCAATCACACTGACAGAAATAAATCCTCCGCTCAGCAACGTCACCACAAAACCAGCCAATACAGCGGTGACAAGGACAATCCCGGTCCCGGTAATGAGTTTTGATGCCCGGATAACTGCGCTCTGACGCCACGCCACCACCAGCACCATCAGATAGCACAGAAGAAACGTAAAACTGGCGACATTGGCCAGATCACTGAGATTCAGGAACAGCGCCAGCAGCAGTGTCAGCAGAATGAGCAGAATATTCACGGTTGTTCCCTGCCGGAATACCGTTTTGCCCCAGGAATCCGGCAGAATACCGGTGCTGCACATTCTGTCGGTGATATTGAAGGCGGAAAACAGGGTGGCATTAATGGCGGATGTTGTCGCCAGCAGCGCGGCGGCGGCCACAATCACAAAACCGGTTTTTCCCCATACGGGATAAGCCACCTGAGCCACAGCGGTATCGGCATAACGGACCAGTTGAGACGGCGAGAGATTACCGAGCAATACCAGCGCCAGGCTGATATACAGTACAATCGTGAATAAAATGGCGATCATAAATGCCCTCGGCATCACCCGGCCGGGGTCTGCCACTTTGTCTGAGGCATTTGCCATCATGCCGAACCCGGCATAGGCGAAAAACGTCAGCCCGACGGCGGAAAAAAGGGTATCTCCGGAAAACGTGCTGATATTCAGCAGTGTTGTATCCACGGTAAATACGCCCGTCGCCACCAGGGCGATAATAATCACCAGTTTGGTGCCCACCAGAAGGACTTCCACTTTACCGACAGCGTGGCTGCCGGTGATATTCATCAGACCAACCGCGATGATAATAAACGCGGTATACACTTCCGGTAATAAGGCCGATTCATTTCCCCGATGAAAAAGCTGAACGGCGTAAGCCCCGAACGCCCTTGCCACCATCGCAACCGTCAGGATCAGCGTGACAAGATACAAAAAGGATAAGGCGATCGTCAGCACGGCGGGCAATGACAGCCGGAAGAAATCAATAATACCGCCCGGCGAGGGATAACAGGCGGATAACCGGGCATAGGCATAACCGGCAAATAACGCAACCAGACCGCCGCAGGCAAAGGCAATCCATGTTGCAGATTGCATAATCAGTGCCGTCTGCCCCAGCAGGGCAAAAATCCCGGCACCTACCATTGCGCCGATCCCCAGCGCAATAACCTGTAACAACGTTAACGGCTTTTCTGATGACACTGGCTTCATAACCCGCTCCTGAAATAAAACATGTGCTGCCGCTGGTGTTTATTTATATCTGATAACGCCCGGAAGCCCGGGCGTTATCGTTATCAGCGGGATCACCGGTAAAGGTTATATCCCAGTGCGGCGGCAACCGAAGCCACCATTTTCTGGCCTCTGACACTGTTTCCGTCATCATCCAGCGGCGGTGAAAATGCCGCTATCCCCATCACACCCGGTACCACTGCGAGGATCCCCCCGCCGACCCCGCTTTTGCCCGGTAACCCGACTGTGTATGCCCAGTCACCGGAGCGGCCGTACAGCCCTTCCATGGTCATTTCTGCCAGGATAAACGGAGTATGTGCCGGGTTCAGCACCTGCTCACCGGTCACCGGGTTTTTGCCGTGTCCGGCCAGTGTCGCGCCCATTGTGGCCAGCTCTTTGGTGGTCAGCAGTGTGGAGCACTGGCGGGTATACACATCACAGGCCTCCATCGGGTCACAATAGAGGTTTTGAGCGGCGTAAAGCAGCCAGGATATGCCCCGGTTATGGAAATTGGTGGTCTGCTCTGACTGATTCAGTTCGTCCGACAGAGCAATATTCTCCGACCCGAGACGGCGCTGCATGGTCAGGATGCGCTGCCAGCGTTCATCGGCAGATTTTGCGGTGACCGCACTGACGGTCGCGATCGCACCGGCATTCACCAGCGGCGACAACGGCTTGTCGTTATGCAGCTCCAGCGCCATCACAGAGTTAAACGGCAGCCCGGTCGGATCCGCACCAATCTGATCCTGAACCGCCTGCGGGCCGATATCCTCCAGTGCCAGTGCCAGCGTGCAGACTTTGGAAATTGACTCGATGGCAAACCGGTAATCAGCATCACCGCTGCTGATAATATCGCCCTGAGCAGTGACTACCGCAACCGCCGCCAGGTCGGACGGGATATTAGCCAGGAACGGAATATAATCCGCATTCGCACCGCCGGGAGCCTGATGAAACTGCTGCCAGGCATTGGTCACTGCCTGTTTGATTGCTGTTAAATCTGTCATGATGCTTTTCCTTTGTTTTCCCATGTAAACGGTGCGAAATCACTGTCCGGATCACGCCAGCCGGGTTTACGGATCTGATAAACAACAAACGGAAGAAGAACGAACAGAACGGTCAGTCCGATCAGCGCCCCCACATACACTTCCGGGCTGCCGACCGCAATCTGAGCCGGCGGGATAAAGCTGAACAGAAACGCGGTTAATGAGCCGAGCAGCCCCATACCGCCGAGGATAATCATCCCCGCATTACCGCCCGGGATCCGGTACGGACGCGCACGCTGCGGCTGACTGAAGCGCAGGTAAATCGCGGCGCTGAACATCAGCATATACATAATCAGATAGAGAATAACCGTCAGCTGACTGAGGATCTGATAAGCCGCCTGCACGGACGGCAGCACCACAAACAGTACCGCCAGCAGAGAGACCAGCACAGCCTGTACCAGCAGGATATGTGTTGCCATCCCGTTCTTGTTGGTATGCTGGAACCAGTGCGGCAGATAGCCCGCTTTCGCCACTTCCAGGAGACCGGAAGACGGCCCGGCAACCCAGGTCACCACACTCGCCAGCACACCGATAGCCAGCATGACGGCGACAATCGGCCCCATCCACGGAATGTGTGCCCATTTGAACATGTCATCGTAAGCCACCAGCAGACTCTGGGTCAGGCTGATATCGGACTGAGGAATGATAAAGGCGATTGCCAGCGTACCCAGCACAAAGATAGCCACCGTACCCGCCGCCGCCAGAATGATGGCTTTCGGGTAGTTTTTGGTCGGGTTATCAATGTCTTTCACGTGGATAGCGTTCATTTCCATACCGGCATAAAACAGGAAAATACTGGCCGCCAGCACAATGTTATCGAAGTTTGAGAAATCCGGCAGAACCTGATCCCACGCCAGGTCAATCTGCGGCGTCTGGCCGCTGAACAGGTAGGAGAAACCGAGCACAATCAGAATGATCGCCGGAACAATCGTCCCGATAATCCCGCCCCATTTTGATACCCGGGCAAACGCGCCCACGCCTTTAAAGGCAATAAAGGTCGCCAGCCAGTAGATAAACAGGACAATACCGAGCACAAAGAATTTATTTGCCGCCAGCGCTTCGTCAAATGTCTGATGCGGATCGATAAAGGCGAGAGATACCGCCCCGAATGTCAGCCCGGTCGGGAACCAGACCGTCACCTCAATCCACAGCATCGCCATCGCCAGAAACGCCAGACGCGGCCCGAACGCCTCGCCGACCCAGCGGAACACCCCGCCTTTCTCTGACCAGCCGGTGGCCAGTTCAGCAGCAACCAGTGATACCGGGATCAGGAAAAACACCGCAGCAAACAGATAATAGAAAATCGCACTGAGACCGTATTCCGCTTCGGCAGGCAAACCGCGCAGGCTCACCACCGCCACAATATTCATGACGATAAGTGTGCCGACAGTCAGTTTTGCTGCACCGGAAGACGGTTTTTTAGTTGAAGTATCAGTCATAAAAGCACCCCGGAGGATAATGAGTGAGATCCTCCGGCCGCTGATACCGGCCGGAGGTCATTGTATAAAAATTAACCGTGATGGAAGGTGGCTTTGGCAGTCGAGTTCACTACCGGGTTTTGTCTGAAGTGATCGATAGCCCGCTTGATATCATCCAGCAGCAGTGCAGCCAGGTCGCGGCTGACGCCGTGACGGATCATAATGCGCTGAACAACGGTTTTCTCTCTGTCCGCCGGGAGCGGATAAGAGGCTATCAGCCAGCCGCGTGTACGGATGCGGTCGGAAAGGTCATACAGATTGAACTGTGTCACGCCCGGTTTCAGCTTGTAAGCCACCGCCGGCAGTGCGCCGCGGCCGTCATACACCAGGTCGAAAATCCCCAGCTTGTTCAGTTCATCCGCAAGCCATTGCGCAGTATCTGCACACGCCTGCTGAATTTTGGTATAACCGGCGCGTCCCAGACGCAGGAAATTATAATACTGTGCAATGATTTGCCCGCCGGGACGGGAAAAGTTCAGTGCAAATGTCGGCATATTGCCGCCGAGATAATCGACATTGAAAACCAGCTCTTCCGGCAGGTCTTCTTTGCTGCGCCAGACCACCCAGCCGACACCCAGCGGTGACAGGCCGTATTTGTGTCCGGAGCTGTTAATGGATTTCACCCGCTCAATCCGGAAATCCCACACCAGTTCCGGCTGGATAAACGGCGCGATAAACCCGCCGCTGGCACCGTCAACATGCAGCGGAATATCAAGGCCGGTATCCCGTTGTATTGCATCCAGTTCTTTTGCCAGTTCCGCCACCGGCTCATAAATTCCGGTAAACGTGACCCCCAGTGTCGCCACCACGCCGATGGTGTTTTCATCGCAATATTTGCGCAGATCAGACGGCTGCATACCGAGGGCATCACCTTCCAGCGGGATCTGCCGGAGTTCCACATCAAAATAGCGGGCAAATTTTTCCCAGCACACCTGTACCGGGCCGGTTACCAGGTTCGGCTTACCGGTCTCTTTCCCCTGTTTTTCGCGGTTTTTACGCCAGCGCCATTTCATTGCCAGCCCGCCGAGCATTGCCGCCTCACTGGAGCCGGTGGTAGAGCAGCCGATAGTTTCCTGTGCCTGCGGGGAATTCCACAGGTCGGCAATAATATGCACACAGCGGCTTTCAATTTCTGCAGTTTGCGGATATTCGTCTTTGTCGATCATGTTTTTATCGACACTGTCGGTCATCAGCTGTTTGACTTCATCCTCAACCCATGTTGTACAAAATGTCGCCAGATTCTGACGGGAGTTACCATCCAGCAGTAATTCGTCACGGACCACGCTGTAAATAATTCGCGGGTCACTGCTGTCGTCCGGCATTTTGTATTTAGGGAGTTTTGCATCCGAGTCCGTTGATGCGTAAATATCAATAAATTCTGAACTATTTTTACCTTTCACTGCATGAAGAGACATAAAACCTCCTTCTCAGATCACTTATTGATAGTTAAAATTAATTAACGCTTCTGTCATTCTGAACACGGGAATTTACGGAAAAACAGGATATCTCCTGCTGAAAATGTGCATTCAGTGAAGCAACCTAAGTATATTAGCTTATGAAATGCGCAATTTTCAAACCCGTAAAACAGGTTAATAATTATATTTTCTTATGTGATCTGATTTAACCATTGCGATAATAAATAAATTCCGTTAATAAAAAACCGGATTAACACAAAAGAAACATTTATTTATTTCGTTACGGTTTTGTGAAATCCGGATGTGTTTATATAAGAAACTCACAGACTAAAATTAACGAAAGAAGAATGAATGACAGGAAAAAGCAGGTGGTACGAAGGATCAGAAATCAGAGCCTTTTTTTATTACCCGAATCAAGCCATTTTTACAGCGCCGGGAACCGCAGACAAAAAAACAGGAAAGGGACAGATACAGCGGGTGATTTAAAACATACAACTAAATATAAACATTAAGTCAGTCTCTCCGGCTGCTGACGCGGATTTTAATTCTCAGAAAGATTAAATAGCTGCTATAAAACAGCACCGGGGATATACAACATATTATATGTACAGTTTTAACAATAAAATAAAAACGGGACAGGAACGAAATGTTACCGGTGCATTTTGCGCAAATAACAAACAATAAACGGAGTGTATCAATAATTCCGGTAATATAGACCTGACAGGCATTTTTCAGCTGAAGAAAACACACACATCCGGTTGTTTAACCGGTTCAGTCAGTGAGAAGATGCAGATTCTGCAAAAAAAGCAAAACGCAAACAAAAAAAATGACCCATGTAAAAAAATCAACACATAGGTCTACATCGAAATCTATCTTCAGATTATTATCGTTATTTCAGCAAAATATTCAGCATTCTGCGTAACGGTTCTGCAGCACCCCACAGAAGCTGGTCACCCACAGTAAACGCGGAGATATAATCCGGCCCCATATTCAGTTTACGGATGCGCCCGACCGGCGTTTTCAGTGTGCCGGTAACCGCCGCCGGGGTCAGCTCGCGCACGGTAATATCGCGATCATTCGGTACCACGCGAACCCACTCATTATGGGCAGCCAGCAGAGACTCAATCTCTGCAACCGGCAGATCTTTCTTCAGTTTCAGGGTAAATGCCTGGCTGTGACAGCGCAGAGCGCCGATACGGACACACAAGCCATCCACCGGAATAATATTCTGACCGCGTGACAGAATTTTGTTGGTTTCAGCCTGCCCTTTCCACTCTTCGCGGCTCTGGCCGTTATCCAGCTGCTTATCAATCCACGGGATCAGGCTCCCGGCCAGCGGTACACCGAACTGTTCCGCCGGTAATGCACCACTGCGGGTAAATTCAGTGACTTTGCGCTCAATATCCAGAATTGCGGACGCCGGGTCCTGTAACTCTTTCACCACATGGGCATTCAGTGCCCCCATCTGCGCCAGCAGTTCACGCATATGACGCGCACCGGCACCGGATGCCGCCTGGTAGGTCGCCACAGAGGCCCACTCCACCAAATCAGCCTCAAACAGGCCGCCCAGGGACATCAGCATCAGGCTGACCGTACAGTTACCGCCGACAAATGTTTTAATGCCGCGGTTCAGCCCTTCTTCTATATGCTTACCGTTCACCGGGTCGAGAATAATAATGGCGTCATCATTCATCCGCAGTGCTGATGCCGCATCAATCCAGTAGCCGTCCCAGCCGCTCTGACGCAGCTTCGGATAGACATCATTGGTGTAATCGCCGCCCTGGCAGCTGATAATAATGTCGAGCGCGCGCAGTGCATCAATATCAAATGCATCCTGTAACGTGCTGCAGTGTCCGCCAAATGACGGCGCTTCCCCGCCGCTCTGCGAGGTTGAGAAAAATACCGGACGGATCCCGTCAAAATCCCGCTCTTCTGTCATGCGCTGCATCAGCACAGACCCCACCATCCCGCGCCAGCCGACAAATCCCACATTTTTCATCGCGATGTTTCCTTTTATTCTCATCTGAACTGCGTTTGCAATACTCTTAACCTGACAAAATATAGATAACGGTGCAAGTGAATTTATTGATGATCCCCCGCTGTTCAGAAGCGGGACTTATATCAGACGACGGGTTCTCATCCGGCCGCCGGTGCTTTATGCTGGGGATAACACAACAGTGATCAGAACAGGGCGGAATCATCATGTATTACGGTTTTGATATGGGCGGGACAAAAATTGAGCTTGCCGTTTTTAATGAAGCACTGGAACCGGTCTGGCAAAAGCGTATTGCGACACCGAAAGAGAGCTACGCCGCGCTGCTTGAAGCACTCAGACAACTGACAGAACAGGCGGATAGCGAACTCGGATGCAAAGGAAAAATCGGCATCGGCGTTCCCGGCATTGTGAATCATGAAAAAGGAACGGTGTTTACCACCAATGTGCCTGCCGCTCAGTATCAGCCGCTGCGTCATGATCTGGAAACCATATTGCAGCGCCCGGTAAAAATTGAAAATGACGCCAACTGCTTTGCACTCTCCGAAGCCTGGGATCCGGCATTCCGCCACTATCCGACAGTACTGGGGCTGATCCTCGGTACCGGTGTCGGCGGCGGCTTTGTGATTAACGGCACCGTGTTACCGGGGAAAAACGGGATCGCCGGTGAAATCGGCCACATCAATATGACGCTGGAAGGGGATAAGCTTCTCGGGCATCAGGTTCCGGAGACCCTCTGCGGCTGCGGAAAAACCGGCTGTTTTGAAACTTATCTTTCCGGCCCCGGATTTGAGCGGATTTTCACGGCATTTTACTGCGAAAAGCTCAGTGCAGTTGATATTATCGCCCGTTACTACGACGGTGATCATAATGCAAAACTGCACGTTGAGCGGTATATGTCGCTGCTCGCGCACTATCTGGGAAATGTGCTGAGTGTCTTTGATCCTGATTTGCTGGTGATCGGCGGCGGATTATCACAGTTTGAGGATATTTACCGCCTGCTGCCGGAATACCTGCCGCAGTATCTCTATGGCGTTGCCTCACTGCCCGCCATTCATAAAGCCCGCTACGGAGATTCCGGCGGCGCCCGGGGCGCAGCCTGTCTCAATTTTTCCGGCTGATAAACCTTTATTTACCGCCTGCGGTGCGGGCGGTAAATAATAAAAAGAATATCGGCTAACTCTTATATTCTTTTCCCGGAAAAAGACTACATTAGCGATATTAAAAACCGGCTGAATCCGTAAAAATATCGTGTTTATACATAGGATATTATTATATCTGCCTTGTATTACATCAGCCTGAGGGAAATTGCGTATTTTTGTGATTTTTTATCTGTTATAAAGGCTAATGTCATGAATTTTATCAACCACACTATTTTTCCGGCGCTGAATTATGACAGCGATAATCAGCAACATGATACATTTCATATCGTTGCATCACGTATTACCTATGATATCCGGATAAATAACCGTGACGGACAGAGCCAGCTTGTTATTTCCCCGGAACAATCCCTGCTGAATTATACGGATGTCAGCTACAATGAAATGGTTGATACCAGTATTGAATACGAAAGTGATTTAGCCCCTTATAAACCAAAAACTGATATTGTCATTAACGCCACAGCATTTGTCCCGGAAAATAATCCGGTTCCGGTTTTTGATGTCGGTATTCAGATCGGAAAATATCAGAAAGTCCTGCGCATATTCGGTCCCCGTTACTGGGTAAAGGAGGATGACGAGTGGTTTCTCACAGAATCTGAACCGATCAGTTATCTTGATATCCGTTATGAGCATGCCTCCGGCGGTACATACAGCGCCGGTGATACGGTTTTTACCTCTCCGGCAAACCCGGTTGGTATGGGCTGGTATCCGGCGGAATTTCTGGCTCAGTGTGATAAAACACAGTTACCGGCGCATCAGATAGAATCCCCGGATATCCCGGCAGAGCATATCAGTCAGATACTCCGCCCGGACGGTTTCGGTTTTTTCGGCCGGACCTGGCAGGGACGGGCAGAGTACGCCGGGGATAATGACCCGGTGTCATCACACCCGCCGCAGACACCGGATAACCTCAATTACTGGTGTGGTGCCCACCCGACACCGTCGTTGTGGACATGAACCTGAGAAAAGTGTTCTGCACTTACCGTATCGCTCTGCCGGAATCACTGAATATCGCCGAAATGACGCTGCGCCACATTCCGGATCATCCGGCCAGATAACCGGTACACATTTACCTTAAAAATGCCGCCATTGTCTTGACTGAAAATTACGGTTAAGTAATGATTTAAAAATTCCGAAACTGAGATTTATTTAAATTTAAAATTCCTATCCGATATAAAAAACGAATAACATAAAAACCGTTGTCACATCAATAAAAAAGAACAACCATAATATTAATTTAATAATTAAAGATCGCTTAAATTGTTTCATTTTCATGACAAAAAATAATTTTTAAAAATAAAAAAATCTATATTTCCCGGTCAATTGCTAATATATTAGCCAAAAAATAAAACAACCATTCTGTACTGTTTTTTTACAGTGCGGAGGGCTATTTGTTAATTATTTTATATCACCCGGGGTTATCATGAAAAACAACATGCCTGTCACACAGCATGAATACTCGCTTAACGATAATGCAATATTAATGTCAACCACTGACACTCAGAGCCATATAACCTATGCAAACTCTGCATTTATTACCGCAAGCGGGTTTGAGGAAGGGCAATTAACCGGACAGCCTCATAATATTATCCGCCACCCGGACATGCCCCCGGCAGCCTTTGCCGATATGTGGTATACCCTGCAGCAGGGTGACAGCTGGACAGGTATTATCAAGAACCGCTGCCGTAACGGCGACCATTACTGGGTGCGGGCAAATGTCACCCCGGTCTGGCACGATAAAAAACTGACAGGCTATATTTCTGTCCGGACAGTACCAACCCGTGATGAAATAAAAAAAAGCGCCTCACTTTACAGCAGGTTAAAGAGTAATAAATTAAACGGATATCGTCTTTTTAAAGGTATTATTATCCGCAAAGGTAAACTGGCATTTTTATCATTACTGAAATGGTTGCCGGTCGGGCAGCGGATTAATTATTCCTTATTAACTGTAATGTTATTAACCCTGGCTCTGGTATTTTCACCGTTAAATCCGTTTATTCAGGCGGGCGGTGTGGCGGCTTTATTTATTCTGCTGTCGGTTTACCTTCAGTCACAAGTCTCTCAGCCGGTTAAATTACTGCTGTCACAGATGAAAAAAGTCGTTTCCGGACGGAAACCGGATCCGGTGCATATGGACAGGGTTGATGAGATCGGATTACTGATGCGTCTGGTGAATCAGTCCGGGCTTAATCTGAACTCGCTGGTGGATGATGTCAGCACACAGGTTGCCGGGATCCGCGCTATCAACCAGCGGGTTTCACAGGAAACCACCGCGCTGCATACCCGCTCTGAAGAGGCATCCGCCCATCTGCAGCAAACCGCAGTCGCCATTGAGGAAATCAGCAGTGCGGTGCAGCAGACTGCCGAGAGTGTTTATCTGACGATGAATATCGCCGGTAATGCGAGTAACAGCGCAACACAAAGCAACGAAACCATGCAGAAAACCATCGATATGATGCATACCATTTCTGCGGATAATAATCAGATTGTTGATATCATCGGTGTGATTGACCGTATTGCTTTTCAGACTAACATTCTGGCGCTGAATGCGTCGGTGGAAGCCGCCCGTGCAGGGGATGCCGGACGGGGCTTTTCTGTTGTGGCCGCAGAGGTGCGCAACCTGGCGCTGCATTCCGCCTCTGCCGCCAAAGAGATAAAAACCCTGATTGAGAAAAACGCGGCCAATGTCCGCACCGGCGTGACAATGGCAGAGCAGACCGAAACCCAGCTCGGGGAAATGGTCACCGATGTGCTGAAAATGTCATCCATGATCAATGAAATCGGTCTTGCCACCAAAGAACAGACTCAGGCACTGGAACTTATCAATGAATCCGTCGCCCGTATCGGCACCATGACCGGCAACAATACTGAAATGGTCAATAATGTCACCGGTGCCACCTCTGAACTGACACGGCGCTCCTCGCGATTACAGCAGGCAATTCAGGTTTTCGGCAATCATGCCTGAGCTGATGCGGCAAACCGCGCAACCCGTTTACCGGTGTTTAATGCCGGTTTGCTGTGTGACTGAGCAGCGGCGTGATCCGTCAGGCGGAAATCCCGTGTCCGTGACTGTAAATCCGCAACCTGAGCCTTAAGCGCATCAGAAGAACCGGCAAGCTCATCGGCGATCATCACACTGCCCTGAGTTGCCTGTTCCAGCTCGGAAAGGGCCGTTGCTATCTGCTCAATCCCCTGCTGCTGCTGTTGTGTGGAAACAGAGATCTGCGCCATCAGGCCGTTTACCCGCTCCGCACCCTCAACAATCTTATTCATATTCACTTCGGCGCGGTGAACAATATCCTCTCCCTGCTTAACATTATCGGTTGTCACCGCAATCAGGGATTTAATATTTTTCGCTGATTCTGAACTGCGGTGAGCCAGATTTCTGACCTCACCGGCCACAACAGTAAACCCTCTGCCGTGCTCACCGGCACGGGCGGCCTCTACAGCGGCATTCAGCGCCAGAATGTTGGTCTGGAAGGCAATGGAATCAATCAGGGTGATGATTTCAGTCATCTTATTGGTGCATTCATTAATAGAATGCATATTGGTGGCCACTTCCTCCATCAGCTTACCGCCATGTCCGGCAAACACCGTTGCTTCCTGTGCATGCTCACTGACCAGCACCGTATTCTCCGCATTATTTTTAGTCCCGGCGGCAATCTCCTCCATATTGGCCGCTGTTTCCACCAGCATGGCTGATTGCTGCTCCGTCTTGGCAGACAGCTCAAAACTGCGCATTGCCAGTTGCTCAGACAACACAGATGCGGAATCTGATGAGCTGCGAATTTCACTGACCAGCAGAGAAAGGCTTTCCGCCAGCTGATTCACCCCGGGGATCAGGCGTCCGGCACAGTTATTACCAAATACCGGGATCCGCACCGACAAGTTACCGGCGTTAACCTCATCAATACTGTTTTTCACGGCATTGATCGGCATAACCAGATACTTCGTAATGTAAAACCATGAGCAGGCGAACGTAAAAACACTAACAATATTAAGCATAACTAATTTAATTAGTGCGGACAGGGGCAAGAGAAAGATAATATTAATTGTAGTGAAATTACAGATGAGAAAGACGACAATGACGGTTCTTATACTGATATGTTTAAGCATAACTTACTCCAGTATTGGTATTTTGCGATATTTTTAGTGCCTGAATCTTAATTTATTTTTTCTTTTGGCTTTCTATATAATTGGTTATTAAAGAAATAAATTCAAATTCTATTACTGATAAGTAAGTGAACCTAATCACATTTAGTTTATAAATATGATTATTAGTCAAATAATGATGTTGTTTTTCTTAAGGATGAGAATGGCGGGATAGAAAAAGCCCGGCGTGTATCACGGTGATACGCGCCGGGCTTTACTAATTAATTATCTGAAACTAAATCAGTCTCAGCTTATTCAACCGTCACTGATTTCGCCAGGTTACGCGGCTGATCCACATCAGTACCTTTAATTAAGGCAACGTGATAAGAGAGCAGTTGTAACGGGATGGTGTAGAAGATTGGAGCAATAAGCTCTTCCACATACGGCAGCGGAATAATTTTCATATTTTCGCTGTCGCTGAAACCGGCGTCTTTATCTGCGAAGACATACAGCAGACCACCACGGGCACGGACTTCTTCAATGTTGGATTTCAGTTTTTCCAGCAGTTCGTTGTTTGGTGCCACGATAATGACCGGCATATCCGCGTCAATCAGTGCCAGCGGACCGTGTTTTAATTCACCGGCGGCATAGGCTTCTGCGTGGATATAGGAGATCTCTTTGAGTTTCAGCGCGCCTTCCACCGCGATCGGGAACTGATCCCCGCGGCCCAGGAACAGTGCGTGGCTCTTGTCTGAGAAATCTTCCGCCAGCTGCTCAATGACTTTATCCTGAGACAGCATACTCTCAATACGGCTCGGCAGCGCATGCAGTGCTGTCACAATACTGTGCTCCAGTGCTTCACCTTTGCCTTTCAGGCGGCCGAGGTAAGCCACCAGCATCAGCAGAACAGTCAGCTGAGTAGTGAATGCCTTGGTGGAGGCCACACCGATTTCAGTCCCGGCTTTGGTCATCACAGCAAAATCAGATTCACGCACCAGTGATGAACCGGCAACGTTACAGATAGCCAGAGAAGTCAGATAGCCCAGCTCTTTACCCAGACGCAGTGCCGCCAGGGTATCTGCGGTTTCACCGGATTGTGAAATGGTGATCAGCAGGCTGTTCTTACGGCAGGCCGGTTTGCGGTAACGGAATTCAGAGGCGATTTCCACATCACACGGAATACCTGCCAGAGCTTCAAACCAGTAGCGGGAGACCATCCCGGCGTTGAATGACGTACCGCAGGCAACAATCTGGATATGCTCAATACCGGACAGCACATCACGGGCTTTTTCACCCAGCTCGCTGAATTCGACCGTTTCATTGCGCAGACGCCCTTCCATCGTGTTTTTGATGGCCAGCGGCTGCTCATAGATCTCTTTCTGCATATAATGACGGTAAATACCTTTATCACCGGCATCATACTGAACGTTGGATTCAATCACATCGCGTTCTGCTTCATCACCATTGCGGTCAAAAATATGAACATGACGGCGGGTAATTTCGACGATATCCCCTTCTTCCAGGTAGATAAAGCGGCGGGTAACCGGCAGCAGCGCCAGCTGATCAGAGGCGAGGAAGTTTTCACCGACACCCAGGCCGACCACCAGCGGGCTGCCTGAACGGGCAGCAACCAGCAGTTCCGGTGTGCGGGAATCCATAATCACCGTACCGTATGCACCGCGCAGCTGCGGGATAGCGCGCTGTACGGCTTCACGCAGCGTACCGCCCTGTGAATGTTCCCAGTTCACCAGGTGTGCGATAACTTCAGTGTCAGTGTCGGAAGTGAACTGATAGCCGCGGCCTTTCAGTAATTCCCGTAATTCACTGTAGTTTTCAATAATACCGTTATGAACAACGGCGATATTTCCGGAAACATGCGGGTGTGCGTTGCGTTCCAGAGGCTCGCCATGCGTTGCCCAGCGTGTGTGCGCGATACCGGTGCCGCCGGAAACCGGCGTTTTTTCTGCTTCTTCCGCCAGCATTTTCACTTTACCGACTTCACGCAGGCGGGTCAGGTGCCCTTCGCTGTCCACAACCGCCATACCGGCAGAGTCATACCCGCGGTATTCCAGACGACGAAGCCCTTCTAACAGAATTTCAGCGATATCACGTTGTGCTACTGCACCAACAATTCCACACATAGTTGTAAATTCCTGATTTAACGATGTCCTGCCTGATTGTTTTTACGGCGTTGCCGTGTCCCCGGGCTGTGTAGATATGGGGTTATTATTGTATTTACTTTTTCATTTTTACCGGACGTTTCCAGCCGGCAATCTGGGTTTGTCTGACCCGGCTTATCACCAGTTCATTATCACCCACATCTTTTGTTACGGTTGTACCGGCACCGACGGTCGCGCCTTTCCCGATAGTGACCGGCGCCACCAGCTGAGTATCAGAGCCGACAAAAACATCATCGCCGATCACGGTTTTGAATTTATTTGCGCCATCATAGTTACAGGTGATGGTTCCGGCACCGATATTCACATCGTTACCGATTTCCGCATCCCCAAGATAGCTGAGATGTCCGGCTTTCGAGCCGACGCCGAGTGTCGCTTTCTTCATTTCAACAAAGTTGCCGACATGGGCTTTGTCTGCCAGCACAGAGCCGGGACGCAGACGGGCAAACGGACCGACAGTACAGTCGCGGGCCATTTCAGATGATTCCACCACGGTATACGGGCTGAGCACCGAGCCATCACCGATAACGCAATCTTTCAGCACACAACCGGCGCCAATTACCACATTATTACCGAGAGTCACATTGCCTTCGATAATGACATTCACGTCAATGATGACATCTTTGCCGTGTGTCAGAGTGCCGCGCAGGTCAAAACGCGCCGGATCCAGAATCATCACACCTTCGAGCAACAGACGATCAGCCTGTTCACGCTGATAAATACGCTCCAGCGCCGCGAGCTGAAGGCGGTTATTCACCCCTTCCATTTCACTCAGTTTTTCCGGATGAACCGTCTCAATACGACGTCCTTCCTGATGCGCAATGGCAATAATATCGGTGATATAAAATTCACCCTGCGCATTATTGTTGTTCAGTTTTGCTAACCAGCGTTTGAGATCACCACCATTGGCAACCAGAATACCGGTATTGATTTCTTTGATTTTCTGCTGCTCTTCAGAGGCATCTTTCTGTTCGATAATCCCGGTCACCAGTCCGTTTTCACGGATGATGCGGCCGTAACCCGCCGGGTTATCCAGGATCACCGTCAGCAGGCCAATGCCGCCTTCCGGTTTGACCGCCATCAGGCGTTCCAGGGTTTCAGCCGCGATCAGCGGAACATCGCCGTACAGCATCAGAATATCTTCGTCATCGGCAAAGTGAGGTGCAGCCTGCTGCATCGCATGCCCGGTTCCCAGTTGTTCTGCCTGTAAAACCCAGTTCAGATTCTGATCCGACAGCGTATTCTGTAATAAATCACCGCCGTGTCCGTAAACCAGATGCACATTCTGTGCGCCCAGTGAAAGGGCAGTATCAATCACATGCTGAACCATCGGTTTGCCCGCCAGGTGATGTAACACCTTCGGCAGCGCGGAGTACATCCGGGTACCTTTACCCGCAGCGAGAATTACCACACTTTTAGCATTCGTAGACATAAGAAATCTGATCGCTCCTCTTTTAGAGTGCCAAGTAAACCTGTTTACACACGAAAATACCACATATTTCGCAACGCAAAAAAGCCAGTCAGCGGATACTGACTGGCTTTTATATTTTAACTGCCTCGGTTACATCATCTTCTTGGCTAATTCGTCAATTACACGTAATTTTGCAATTGCTTTTGCCAGTTCGGCTGATGCCTGAGCATAATCCACGTCACCATGTGCTTTCCGGATGTTTTCTTCTGCGCGGCGTTTTGATTCCATCGCCAGTGCAGCATCCAGATCGTTTGCACGGATAGCCGTGTCCGCAAGTACGATAACGCCGTTTGGCTGTACTTCGAGCATTCCGCCTGAAAGGTAGATAAGCTCTTCTTCACCAAATTGCTTAACAATCCGTACCATGCCCGGTTTTATGGCAGTCAGCAGCGGGGTATGCATCGGGTAAATACCCAGCTCACCTTCACTGCCTGTCACCTGAATCTTCTGGACTAAGCCCTTAAACAGTTGTTTTTCGGCACTTACTACCGTCAGGTGAAACGTCATTGCAGACATATCAGCCTCCTGTCAACCGGATTAAATCTTCTTCGCTTTTTCCACAGCTTCTTCGATGGTACCAACCATGTAGAACGCCTGCTCCGGCAGATGATCGTAATCACCTTCCAGGATACCTTTAAAGCCACGGATAGTGTCTTTCAGGGAAACGAACTTACCCGGTGAACCGGTGAAGACTTCTGCCACGAAGAACGGCTGAGACAGGAAGCGCTGGATTTTACGGGCACGTGCAACAACCAGTTTATCTTCTTCTGACAGCTCATCCATCCCGAGGATTGCGATGATATCTTTCAGTTCCTGATAACGCTGGAGGATTGACTGTACGCCACGGGCAACATCGTAGTGCTCCTGACCAACAACGAGCGGGTCAAGCTGACGGCTGGTGGAATCCAGCGGGTCAACCGCAGGGTAGATACCCAGAGACGCAATCTGACGGCTCAGAACGACGGTCGCATCAAGGTGGGCGAACGTGGTTGCAGGAGACGGGTCAGTTAAGTCATCCGCAGGGACGTAAACGGCCTGTACAGACGTGATAGAGCCTGTTTTGGTCGATGTGATACGTTCCTGAAGCACACCCATTTCTTCCGCCAGTGTCGGCTGGTAACCTACCGCTGAAGGCATACGGCCTAACAGCGCGGATACTTCAGTACCGGCCAGGGTATAACGGTAGATGTTATCAACGAACAGCAGTACATCGCGGCCTTCATCACGGAATTTTTCCGCCATGGTCAGACCGGTCAGAGCAACGCGCAGACGGTTTCCCGGTGGCTCGTTCATCTGGCCGTACACGAGTGATACTTTGTCCAGAACGTTGGAGTCTGTCATTTCATGATAGAAGTCGTTACCTTCACGGGTACGCTCACCGACCCCTGCGAATACAGAGTAACCGGAGTGCTCGATCGCGATGTTACGGATCAGTTCCATCATGTTTACGGTTTTACCCACACCCGCACCACCGAACAGACCGACTTTACCACCCTTCGCGAACGGGCAGATCAGGTCCATTACTTTGATACCTGTTTCCAGCAGTTCCTGGGAGTTAGACAGTTCTTCGTATGTTGGTGCAGCACGGTGAATAGACCATTTTTCTTCTGCGCCGATGTCACCTTTCATATCGATCGGATCACCCAGAACGTTCATGATACGTCCTAAGGTTTTCACGCCGACAGGGACTTCGATCGGGTGGCCTAAATCGGTTACTTCCAGATTACGGCTCAGACCATCAGATGTACCCATAGCGATACAACGGACAACCCCGCCGCCTAACTGCTGCTGAACTTCCAGCACCAGTTTTTCTTTACCATTTGTTACCTCAAGCGCATCGTACACTTTCGGTACTGCATCCTGAGGAAATTCGACGTCCACAACGGCGCCGATAACCTGGATGATTTTTCCAGTAGCCATCTTGAATCCTCTACGTAATTCGTAAAACCCGGGTGTTAAACCGCGGCAGCACCGGACACAATCTCGGTGAGTTCTTGTGTAATGCTTGCCTGACGCGCTTTGTTGTAAACTAAATTCAGCTCTTTGATCATGTTACCGCCGTTATCAGTTGCAGCTTTCATTGCAACCATACGGGCGGCCTGCTCACTGGCCAGGTTTTCCACAACGCCCTGGTATACCAGCGCTTCGATGTAGCGCCGTAAAAGGGAATCCAGTAACGCTTTAGGATCAGGTTCGTATAAATAATCCCAGGTTTTCTTCTTCAGGTTTTCGTCATCGCTTGGCGGTAACGGCAGAACCTGAACAATGGTCGGAACCTGAGACATGGTATTCACAAACCGGTTAGTTACAATGTACAGCTTGTCAAGACGACCTTCGTCGTAGGCCTGAAGCATGACTTTTACCGAACCGATAAGGTCAGCCAGCGACGGGTCATCCCCCATGCCGGTTACCTGAGCAACCACATTCCCGCCCACAGAGGAGAAGAATGATGTTGCTTTGGACCCGATCAGAGCCAGATCAGTCTGAACACCTTTGTCAGACCAGTCTTTCATTTCGACAATCAGCTTCTTGAACAGGTTAATGTTCAAACCACCACACAAACCACGGTCGGTAGAAACAACCAGGTACCCGACACGCTTAACCTCGCGTTCTTCGAGGTATGGATGTTTATATTCCAGATTACCTAATGCAATGTGACCAATCACACTGCGGATGGTCTCTGCATAAGGACGGCTGGCCGCCATGCGGTCCTGCGTTTTACGCATTTTGGACGCCGCGACCATTTCCATCGCTTTAGTGATCTTCTGCGTATTTTGTACGCTGGCGATCTTAGAACGTATCTCTTTTGCGCCGGCCATTTGCTCTCCTCATGAACCAGACGGCCTGTACTGTTCACACAGGCCGTTTAGTATTACCAGGACTGAGTCGCCTTGAAGGTATCGAGCACGTTTTTCAACTTCGCTTCGATATCATCGTTATAGCTACCCGTCTGGTCGATTTCTTTCAGAAGATCAGCATGTTCACGAGTGGCGTAGCCAATCAGAGCAGCTTCAAACGGCACGACTTTCGAAATTTCGATATCTTCCAGGTAACCACGCTCAGCTGCATACAGTGACAGAGACTGTTGTGCCACTGACATTGGTGCATACTGTTTCTGTTTCAGCAACTCGGTAACTTTCTGACCGTGGTCAAGCTGTTTACGGGTTGCATCATCAAGGTCAGATGCGAACTGTGAGAACGCCGCCAGTTCACGATACTGTGCCAGAGCGGTACGGATACCACCGGACAGTTTTTTCATGATCTTGGTCTGTGCTGCACCACCCACACGGGATACGGAGATCCCCGGGTTAACCGCAGGACGGATACCGGCGTTGAACAGCGCGGATTCCAGGAAGATCTGACCATCAGTGATGGAGATAACGTTAGTCGGAACGAACGCTGATACGTCCCCTGCCTGAGTTTCGATGATTGGCAGCGCGGTCAGAGAACCGGTTTTGCCTTTCACTTCACCCTTGGTAAACGCTTCCACATATTCCGCGTTAACACGCGCAGCACGTTCCAGCAGACGGGAATGCAGATAGAAAACGTCACCGGGATATGCTTCACGTCCAGGCGGACGACGGAGCAGCAGGGAGATCTGACGGTAAGCAACCGCTTGTTTTGACAGGTCATCATAAATGATTAACGCGTCTTCACCGCGGTCACGGAAGTATTCACCCATAGCACAACCGGAATACGGTGCCAGGTATTGCAGTGCCGCAGATTCAGACGCACTCGCGACCACAACGATTGTGTTGGCCAGCGCATTGTGCTCTTCTAATTTACGGACAACGTTAGCAATAGTGGACGCTTTCTGACCAATTGCGACGTAAATACATTTGATGCCGGAATCACGCTGGTTGATGATTGCATCGATTGCCAGTGCGGTTTTACCGGTCTGACGGTCACCGATAATCAGCTCACGCTGACCACGGCCGATTGGAATCATCGCATCGACAGACTTATAACCGGTCTGTACAGGCTGATCAACGGACTGACGGTCGATAACACCCGGTGCGATAACTTCGACAGGTGAGAAACCATCGTGCTCAACCTGGCCTTTACCATCGATAGGCTCACCCAGGGTGTTGACCACACGGCCTAACAGGCCACGGCCAACCGGCACTTCCAGAATACGACCGGTACATTTGACTTTCATGCCTTCTGCCAGGTCGGCATAAGGACCCATCACAACCGCACCAACAGAGTCGCGCTCCAGGTTCAGTGCGATAGCATAACGGTTGCCCGGCAGAGAGATCATCTCACCCTGCATAACTTCGGCTAAACCGTGGATACGAATGATACCGTCGTTGACGGAGACAATCGTACCTTCGTTGTGAGCTTCACTCACGACATTGAACTGAGCAATGCGCTGCTTGATCAGTTCGCTGATTTCGGTGGAATTCAGTTGCATATGCTCCAGTCCCCTTAAGACTGCAAGACGTCGGTTAAACGCTCGAGTCGATTGCGAATGCTGTTGTCGATGACAAGGTCACCGGCGCGCAATACAAACCCCGCGATAACTGACTTATCAATTTTGCAATTCAGCTTAACTTTGCGTGACAGACGTTTTTCCATCGCTGCAGAAATTTTCGCCAGCTGCTGTTCATTGAGTTCGCCGGCTGAAGTGACTTCAACCTCAACAGTTGACTCCAGCGCAGCCCGCAGTGTTGCGAACTGACGGCTAACTTCCGGCAGGGTCACTAAGCGACCATTCTCAGCCATGATACGAACCAGGTTCTGAACATGCTCGTCAATCTGCTCACCGCAAACAGTGATAAACGCCTGAGCCAGGGTTTCCGGAGCAAAAGAACCGGAAATCAGATCGTCGATCTGCTCATTGCGTGTCACTTCAGCGGCAAATGCCAGCATATCCTGCCATTTTTCAACGGCCCGGTTTTCCACAGCAAAGTCAAAAGCTGCTTTGGCGTAGGGGCGAGCTACAGTAACGATTTCTGACATGCCCCACCCTCCTTACAGTTCAGCGACAAGTTTATCAACGATGTCGCTGTTAGCAGCTTCATCCACGGAACGTTCAATAATTTTCTCGGCACCCGCGACAGCTAAAATGGCGACCTGTTTACGTAACTCTTCACGAGCACGTTTGCGTTCGGCGTCAATTTCCGCCTGCGCCTGTGCTATGATTTTGCTACGCTCAACTTCCGCTTCTGCTTTTGCCTCATCGATGATCTGAGCGCGTTGTTTATTCGCTTGATCGATCAGGGCAGATGCTTCCGCTTTCGCTTTTTTCATTTGGTCGGTCGCATTGGCTTGCGCTAAGTCCAGGTCCTTTTTAGCACGTTCTGCGGAAGATAAACCGTCAGCAATTTCTTTCTGACGTTTTTCAATGGCCGCCATGATCGGTGGCCATACATACTTCATACAGAACAAAACAAACAGGACAAACGCGATGGCCTGGCCGAGGATTGTTGCGTTAAGATTCACAGCACAATACCTCTTTATCTAATTGAGTTGATGTAAATATCCGGGAGTGGCCGTATCACTACGCAACCGCAAACATTACATACAAGCCCAGACCCACAGCAATCATCGGGATGGCGTCAACCAGACCCATTACGATGAAGAACTGAGTACGCAGCAGAGGGATTAAATCCGGCTGGCGTGCAGCGCCTTCTAAAAATTTCCCACCGAGGATGCCGATACCGATCGCAGCACCGATAGCCGCCAGGCCCATCATTACAGCGGCAGCCATGTACAGCAGATCCATATTCAGGTTTTCCATGACAGTCTCCAGTTTGTTTCAGTTAAATCACAGTTATTGGTAATAAAATTAATGCTCTTCAGACGCCATCGACAGATAGACGATCGTCAGAACCATGAAAATAAAGGCTTGTAACGTAATAATCAGTATGTGGAAAATCGCCCACGGAAGGCTCAGTAACCATTGTGACCACCACGGTAGCAGACCTGCAATAAGAATGAAGATCAGCTCACCTGCATACATGTTCCCAAACAGTCGCAGACCGAGGGAAACAGGTTTTGACAGCAGGCTTACCCCTTCCAGAATCAGGTTGACAGGAATGAATAACGGATGATTAAAAGGCTGTAATGTCAGCTCTTTTGCAAATCCTTTCACGCCTTTCATCTTGAAGCTGTAAAAGAGGATAAGAACGAATACACCAATCGCCATCGACAGTGTGATACTTACGTCTGCGGTCGGAACGATACGCAGCGCAGGTAAACCGAGGATGTGTTCACCGATATACGGAATGAAGTCGATTGGTAATAAGTCCAGTGCGTTCATCAGCAGCACCCACACGAACACAGTTAATGCGAGAGGTGCAATAACCTTGCTCTTGCCGTGATACATATCACGGACGTTGCTGTCAACGAAGCCGATAAGCATTTCTACCGCAGTCTGAAATTTCCCGGGAACGCCACTTGTCGCTTTCTTTGCCACCCTTCTGAAAAGCCATAAAAAGAAAATACCTAATACGACTGAGAAGAAAAGGGAGTCAATGTTCAGCGTCCAAAAAGATGGAGTCGCGTTCGCATGGGGATTGACCAACTCGAAAGTATTCAGGTCCAGCTGAAGGTTATTCAGGTGGCCACCGATATACTCTTTTGTGGTTAAACTTTCTCCTGATGCAGACATGATGCCTCTTACCCTTTGTTGTTAAAACCGCTAACCGCTTAGCACGGCCGGTGCGATAATCTGCACGAAAAGCACCGCTAAATAGGTCAAGACCAGTGGTGCAACTGCCGCTTTAAACACTCCTAAAGCAATCATCAGTATCGCTATCGCGAAGATAACTTTAAACCCTTCCCCTACCACAAAAAACCATGCAATCCGGTACGACTGCGGTTCCTCATGCGCTTTCTGCCGGTTACTGATCAGCAAAAAAATCGCATTCGGTATCCATGCGGCAACTCCCCCGGCCAGCGCGGAAGCACCCCACTCGATACTTTTTATGCAAAAAAGCGCACTAAGAACAACAAACGTCATAAACTGCAAAAACAACAGTTTTTTGGTCAATTTTCCGTTGAAAAGGGAGACAGACATGACATTTAGTTTCTCCGTGTGCACCTTCCGGGGTCAGGCTTACTGAATGATGTATAAAACTGCCTTTGAGCGAGAGTGTCAAGAGACAAAAACGTGCAAATTATACGGGCAGCCAGATTGTTTTCAATCAATAAGTAGCGAAAAAGTGAATAAAAATTTAATTTCTTTGCCGCCGCCACAAATCGTACAAAAAATAGAGTCTACCCTACCTCGGAATACGACGTGCAACTCATTTCTGAAACGTGACAAAAATCACATAACATAAAATACATTAGTTGAATTAACATTTTATAGCGATCAGCGGTTGTAAAAATAGCAATATCTATCAACCAGTTAATTAAAAAAATAAACATTTAACTGATATTTACAGATTAATTTTAAATAAAATAAATAATTTTGAAATAATGCGTTATCAGTAAAAACGATCCGGCATGAAATTTTTCGCAGATAAACTTACCGGAAAGTAACCAATCTGCCGTTGTCACTTTGTAACGGCCCCGTTACGCATTTTATTTTCGTCTCCGGCAAAACAAAGGGACGGTGCAGAAAATGCGCTGACTCCGTCCCCTTAAAAATATTTCTGTTTTTTGACGTACAGCAAACTCAATTTGCTTTAAGAATCACCAGATGGCGCTGCTCGTCAAGTTGCGGCACGACCAGTTTTTCAACACTGACGAGAGAAATCCCCTCCGGTAACCGGGTTAATTCCTCTTCCGGCACACTGCCTTTCAGTGCAAAAAAGCGCCCGGTTTCCGGTACCGGCAGGTGATGACACCAGCTGAGCATATCATCCAGTGATGCAAATGCACGACTGATAACCCCGTCAAATGGTTCGCCCTGATACTCTTCCACGCGGCTCTGAACCGGTTCGATGTTGCTCAGCCCCAGTTCATGCTGTACCTGTTTCAGGAAGCGTACACGCTTACCCAGGCTGTCGAGCAGGACAAAGTGAGAGTCCGGGCGGACAATCGCCAGCGGCACGCCGGGAAGCCCGGGGCCGGTGCCGACATCAATAAACCGGCGGCCGGTCAGATGCGGTTCGACCACGATACTGTCCATGATATGACGCACCAGCATCTGTTCCGGCTGGCGGACAGACGTCAGGTTATAGGCTTTGTTCCATTTGTGAAGCATCTCCACATAACCGGTCAGTTGTTGTTTCTGCTGATCGGTCAGCCGGATATCCGCACTGCGCAGCAGCGCGGAAAGTTGTTGCTGTAAATCACTCATCCGTTACGCACTCCGCCGCAGAAGGCCCTGCTTTTTCAGCCAAACCAGCAGGATAGAGATAGCAGCTGGTGTGATACCGGAGATCCGCGATGCCTGGCCGATAGAGGTCGGTTTGTGGTCGTTGAGTTTTGCCACCACTTCGTTGGAAAGCCCGCTCACCTGTTTGTAATCGAGATCAACTGGCAGTGTGGCGTTCTCATTACGAAGCTGGCGCTGAATTTCGTCCTGCTGACGGGAGATATACCCTTCGTATTTCACCTGAATTTCCACCTGCTGTGCCGCTGCCGGTGAATTAACCCCCGGCGCGAAATCACTCAGGGTCATCAGACGGTTATAGTCCATTTCCGGACGGCGCAGAAGATCTTCCCCGGTCGCTTCTTTGGAGAGAGGAGTGTTCAGGATCGCGTTGATCTCTTTCACGCTTTCGGACTGCGGGTGGACGCGGATATCTCTCAGGCGCTGACGCTCTTTCTCGATCAGCTCCATTTTTTCACTGAAGTGTGCCCAGCGTGCGTCATCCACCAGCCCCAGTTCACGGCCGGTTTCGGTCAGACGGGCATCTGCGTTGTCTTCACGCAGCATCAGACGGTATTCCGCCCGTGAGGTAAACATCCGGTACGGTTCTTTGGTGCCGAGTGTGCACAGGTCGTCCACCAGCACGCCGATATACGCCTGATCACGGCGCGGGAACCAGCCTTCCTGATCGGCAGAATAGCGGGCGGCGTTCAGACCGGCCAGCAGCCCCTGGGCAGCCGCTTCTTCATAACCGGTGGTACCGTTGATTTGTCCGGCAAAGAACAGGCCGTGCAGGTATTTGCTTTCCAGGGTCTGTTTCAGGTCGCGCGGGTCAAAGAAATCATACTCGATAGCATAACCGGGACGCACAATACGCGCGTTTTCCATGCCTTTCATCGAGTGAACAATCTGCATCTGCACATCAAACGGTAAGCTGGTGGAGATACCGTTCGGGTAAATTTCATTGCTTGTCAGGCCTTCCGGCTCCAGGAAGATCTGATGCTGGTTACGATCCGCAAAGCGCATCACTTTGTCTTCAATGGACGGGCAGTAACGCGGGCCGATCCCTTCGATCACACCGGCATACATCGGGCTGCGATCGAGGTTATTGCGGATCACTTCATGGGTTTTTTCATTGGTGTACGTGATATGGCACGGCATCTGTTCAGGATGCTCATCCGCACTGCCCATGAAGGAGAATACCGGCATCGGGTTGTCACCGAATTGTGGTGTCAGCTGAGCAAAATCGATGGTCCGGGCGTCAATACGCGGCGGTGTTCCTGTTTTCAGACGGCCGACACGCAGCGGCAGTTCCCGCAGACGGTGTGACAGTGAGACTGATGGCGGATCACCGGCACGGCCGCCGCTGTAGTTTTCCAGTCCGATATGAATTTTGCCGTCCAGGAATGTCCCGACAGTCAGTACAACCGATTTGGCTCTGAATTTCAGTCCCATCCGGGTCACTGCACCGGTAACGGTATCGTTTTCAACGATAAGATCTTCTACCGGCTGCTGGAAAATCATCAGGTTAGGCTGGTTTTCCAGTGCTGTGCGCACTGCCAGACGGTAAAGCACGCGGTCAGCCTGAGCACGGGTGGCATGAACTGCCGGTCCTTTGCTGGCATTCAGGGTTCTGAACTGAATACCGGCACGGTCAGTGGCATGTGCCATCAGTCCGCCGAGTGCATCGATCTCTTTAACCAGATGTCCCTTACCGATCCCACCGATAGCAGGGTTGCAGGACATCTGACCCAGAGTGTCGATATTGTGAGTCAGTAAAAGTGTTTGACGGCCCATACGTGCCGCTGCCATTGCAGCTTCAGTACCGGCGTGGCCACCGCCGATAACAATGACGTCAAAATGATCCGGATAAAACATGTTAAACCTTCATTACAAAATGCAGTAGCGCATCGGGGGAGAGAATATAACTCAACTCTTGCCGTCTGACCATGAGCGGTAAAGACGCAGGTAATTATATAAAGATCTTTTTATTTAAAGATCTCTTTATTAGATCTTTTATTAGGATCGCGATCCTCTGTGGATAAGTGTTAAATCCCCATAAAGATCATAAAACTGTAAAGGATCATTTCCTGTGAAGTACCGTTGATCCTGTTCAGTATAAGCTGGGATCAAAACGGGTACTTATTCACAGGGCCTGACGGAGAGTGATCTTATACAATGAATAACTACGGGTTGATCGCAAGTTGATCCCCGAGTTATCCACAGTTGATTGCTGTTTTTATCAGCAAATCAGAGTAAATTTTTCCATTCTTCGATCCAGATCTCAGCCGGATCTTCAGGAATCTCGTGTTTCTGAATATCAATTTCGAGTGACTGACCGATTTTTTTCGCACCCAGAGAGGTGAGCAGAGCATCCAGTGTACGGACTGCACCACAGAAGGTGTCATATTCACTGCTGCCGATCCCGATGGCACCGTAACGGACGGAACTGAGATCAGGCTGCTGCTCACGCAGGGCATCAGCGAACGGCTGTATATTTTCGGGGAGATCACCGGCACCGTGAGTGGAGGTGACAATTAACCAGGTACTGTCCTGCTGCGGTACATCGTCCGCTTCCGGCCCGTGTTGCACATCCGTGGTAAAACCGGCGTTTTCCAGGATTTCGGCAACATGCTCGGCAACATATTCTGCGCTGCCCATGGTACTGCCGGTAATGAGAGTAACTGTGGTCATGGTGATCCCCTGCTGTAAAGAGCCGCTATTGTACGCTGTGAAACAGCTGGGATCTACCTGTGGATAATGTGGTTATAAGAATTTTTTCTTACGGGCGGATCGTCCGTATGATCGGGTTCTGTAAGGAGATCAGGGTTTCAGTGGACTGTATCTCATCAATACTCTGGATCTTGTTGATAAGTACGTCCTGCAGAGATTCTATCGTTTTACACATCACCTTTATAAAGATGCTGTACTGCCCGGTGGTGTAATAGACTTCCACCACTTCATCCAGCTTATCGAGTTTCTTGAGGGCGGCCGGGTAATCTTTGGCGCTTTTCAGGATGATGCCGATAAAGCAGGTCACATCAAATCCCAGCTGTTTTTCACTGATATCCACCCGGGTGCCGGTAATGATACCCGCCTGCTTCATTTTCTCGACCCGGACATGGATCGTACCGGGACTGACGGCAAATTTTTTCGCTAATTCAGCGTAAGGTGTGCGGGCATTCGCCATTAAAGCGTGAAGTATGTCACGGTCCAGATTGTCGATCTGATAAATTTCGGCCATTTTATGTCCCTTAAATTAACGAAAATTCATTTTTAGTATCATAAAAATGAATTTTATAAATAGCAAAGGGTATTTTTGATAAAGGATATTGAATTTATACCCCATTCTGTTGCTTAATCTATTTCACAGGCAATACATGTTCCGCATATCAAGGATTATTATCATGGAAAAATCATTCATCCGACAGCAGCAGCAAATCAGCTTCGTGAAGTCTTACTTCTCACGTCTGCTGGAAAAACAACTGGGCCTTATTGAAGTCCAGGGGCCAATCTTAAGCCGCGTGGGTGATGGTACTCAGGATAATTTATCCGGCAGCGAGAAAGCGGTTCAGGTGAAAGTTAAATCATTGCCGGGCTCAACCTTTGAAGTCGTGCATTCACTGGCTAAATGGAAACGCAAAACCTTAGGGCGTTTTGATTTTCAGCCGGGTCAGGGTCTGTACACCGACATGAAAGCGTTGCGTCCTGATGAGGATCGCTTAACCCCAATCCATTCTGTCTATGTTGATCAGTGGGACTGGGAAAAAGTGATGGCAGATGAGGAGCGTACGCTGCCTTATCTGAAGCAGACAGTGAGTAAAATATATCAGACAATAAAAGAAACAGAACTTGCAGTAAGTAAGGAATTTGGTCTGACACCGTTCCTGCCGGACCAAATTCATTTTATTCACTCTGAAGAACTGCTTGCACGCTACCCGGACCTGGATGCCAAAGGCCGTGAGCGCGCCATCGCGAAAGAACTGGGTGCCGTCTTCTTAATCGGTATCGGCGGTAAATTATCTCATGGTGAGTCCCATGATGTCCGTGCACCGGATTATGATGACTGGACCACTGAGAACAGTGACGGCTACAAAGGGCTGAACGGGGACATCCTCGTGTGGAACCCGGTATTGCAGGATGCGTTCGAGTTATCCTCAATGGGGATCCGTGTCGACCCGGTCACCCTGGCGCGTCAGCTGGATCTGACCGGTCAGCAGGTGCGGATGGAGCTGGACTGGCACAAATCGCTGGCAGCCGGTGAAATGCCGCAGACTATCGGCGGCGGGATCGGCCAGTCACGTCTGGTGATGTTACTGCTCCAGCGCAGCCATATCGGCCAGGTACAATGCAGTGTGTGGGCACCGGAAGTGCGCGAAATCATCACTGACATGCTGTAATACACTGTTGTACGGTGAGCCCGGAGGCTCACCGCCTGAAACGGCGCAACAGACGATTTTTTAAGCCGGTATCAAAACGCCAGATGTGATCAAAAATCCGCATGATACCGGGCTTTCCGTAATGGGACAGGGCTACCGCATGGAAGCGGTGTTTTCCCTGCTGCTGCGAACGTTTAACCAGCTTCACCACCTCATCCGGCAGCCGCTGGGCAATAAAGTCAGACATCACCACCACATCCGCATCACGCCACTGCGGCGTTTCCAGTCGTTTTGCCGCTTCTGTCAGACAGGACGCCAGGTCTGTTCCGCCTTTAAAACTCTGAAGCAGAAAGCGGGTCATCTGCTCGATGCCGTCCGGGCCGAGAAAATCATAATGCACCTGTTCAGTGGAAAAGAGCATGACATGGCACTGCCGGTTATCGGCCATAGCGATTTTGACCAGCGCGAGACAAAATGCTTTGGCGCAGCGCTCATTAAAACCGCCCATCGAGCCGGAAGTATCGATACAGATAATGAAGGGACCGCGCGGCTGTTTTTCATCTTTATGATGAACGATAGGCCGCATCACCTGCCGTTCCTGCCAGTGATCGCCCTGTAACCGGTGGGTGTATAACTGTTTCTCGGCCAGCTTCCGGTAAAATTCCAGCTCCAGACCGCTGATGCCGAGTAACGCCAGCTCGGCGGGCAGAAGACGCAGCACATCATCACTCAGTCCGACCCCGCTGACCTCTTCCGGGGTCTGATCCGGCACCAGCTCGGTAATGGTGACCGGCTCTGTCACCGCACTGTCCTGAGGAACGGATTTTGCCGTCTGGCTGCGCCCCAGCAGTGAGGCCAGTTTTTCCAGTTCCGGCTGGGATTTTAAAAATTCGCTGTAACGCAGCAGGAGATCGTCCGCCGGGCCGGGGGATTTAAGTGATCCTTTCGCCAGATCCCATAACTTACCGGAAGCCTGCTCATTTTCACTGATCAGCGGATCAAGATTGCCGCTCAGCGCCAGGCGCTGCTGAAGTTCGGCGAGGAGCTGTTCTTTTTCCTGCTCCAGGATTTCTTTATGATAGGTGGTGACCTGTAAAATCAGGCTGAGACGCCAGCGCTGATTGAATAATATCTGATGGGAGGTGGTTTCCTGCTCATCTCTGTGCAGGCGGTGTGCTTCCGGCGAGAACGGCGAGTGTATGTCCTCCAGCGCTTTGAGGATCTCCGGCAGCAGGCGGTAAAATTCTGTCCGGTCTGCAGCGGTGCTTTTCTGGTAAAGACGGAATTCATCTGCCAGAGCGGCCGGAACCAGCGCCTCTTTCACCCGTTCTTCCAGTGATTTCCGCCATGACGGCATATCAGTCAGCACCGCACGGCGTAACCGCGGGTGCTTTTCGAAAAACCAGGCCAGTTGCGGAGCGGCCAGCAGTGTCAGCAGGATCTCCTCAATGAGTTCCCCTTCATTAACTGCCAGCGCCAGATCCAGTGCTGAAAGACTTAACACAGGGTGCTGCTCATTTGCTGAGTCAGTTTATCGAGGCGCTCTGTCACCGGCAGAAAGCTTTCCTCTATCTGTGCAATCCAGTCATCACTGACAAACAGGGCGGGCTGATGCTGTGCAAACAGCTGGCGCTGCTGTACCAGTGTCTGGCGTATCGCTGAAAGCTTATCCAGCCAGATTTGCTTCTGCGCCTCTGTCATCCGGCTTTCGGTACCCGCCGGGAACAGGGTGCTGCTGCGCAGACTGACATCACGCAGTTCCAGAAGGCCGTTATCATTCACTGCGGCGGATACAGACTGGGTAAAGCCGATGCCGTTGAGTTTTGCCGCAATGTTCCCACCTTTATCAAAGACGCCTTTATCAAAAAAGGTATCAAAGGCACTGCGTTCAATAGTCACATGAGTGACTGTCATATCATGTAATGTCAGCGGGTTATGCAGAAAAAGGGTGACCGGGCCGGGCGGCAGCGTATCCGGCAGAGCGTAACTGACTTTGCGCCCGAAACGGGCACTGCTGCGGATCACACTGAAGGCATCCCGCTGTTGCTGAGTCTGCGTTTCCAGGATCCATTCCTGATAGTATTTTTCCAGTTTCAGCAGCAGGCTGCGTTGTTGATAGGCCTGCTCACACATCAGTTGTGTCAGCAGTAGCGGAACGGATTTCAGTGAGGCGGAATCATGCCACAGGCAATCTTTCAGCAAAATCAGGTCAAGAGGTGTGATACTGCTGTGGTCGTTGAAAAACGCACTGGCCTGTAACAGCCGCAGTGCCTTTTTCCAGCGCCGGTCTGAGATATACGGTGCGTTATCCAGCCGCTCAATCTGCTGACGCAGCTGATAAATCAGTTCAAATATCTGATCGGTCAGCACAACACGGTCAATTTCTTCCTGCCACTGATGGTATTCCTCATCGGTTACCTGCAGATGCGCGGGGATCTGTTCATCCGATGCCCCCGGTGTGCTGATAAGCATGGCGCGGAAGCTCTGTTTTTCCTGAAGTTTATCCAGCCATAAACGGATCAGCATCCGGTCATAGAGTGCTTCCAGGCTGCTGTCATCGTCCGGCAGTTCGTTGGAGGCGGCCACCAGCAGCCGCATCGGGATAGCATTTTCGCTGTCGCCGTTGCGGTATTTGCGTTCGTTAATCGCGGTCAGCAGGGTGTTGAGGATTGCGGGACCCGCTTTCCAGATTTCGTCGAGAAACACAATTTCCGCATCCGGCAGATATCCCTGCGTGATGCGCTGGTATTTCCCTTCATCTTTCAGTGCTGCAATCGAGAGCGGACCGAAGATCTCCTCCGGGGTGGAGAAGCGGGTCATCAGATACTCAAAGGCACGGGCGTCACTGAAAATCAGTTTCATGCGCCGTGCTATCATACTTTTGGCAATTCCCGGCGGGCCGAGCAGAAAAACACTTTCCCCGCTGAGGGTGGCCAGCAAGCAGAGCCGGATGGCGTGCTGTCGTTCATACAGCCCGGATTCCAGGTGGCGGCTCAGCCGGGCAATACGTTCAGAACGTTGCATGGGACTCCCGTGAATTTACTGATGCAGTTTCTGCGTTTATAAACCAAAAAAGCTACCGCGTTTACTGCGTGAAATCACGTTTCTTCTGCTTTTTGCGCAAATGGTGATAAAAAAATTGCCGGGGATACCGGCAATGCTGTTAATCAGTAAAACAAAACATCAGTCAAACCGGACATCAATCACCTGATAGAAACTGTTGGCGGTATCCGCGAATTCCCATACACCGTAAATAACCTGATAGCCGCTCCGTTCCGGAATGGTGCACTGATGTGTCACTGTCTGCGGCGGAACCTGATTTTTATCGTCATAACTACAGAATGGTTCGGGTTCAAATGATGCCCGGGTCAGCGGGGTTCCCGGCTGCCAGTCCGGCCTGGTGATGTAGTAACGCCAGTTACGGGTTTTGTGGGCCGCTGTAATTTTCCAGGTGAACATAGTTGTTCCCGGTTTTACCGTCATCTGATGCCAGTTATCACGGGGAACATCGAGCGGCAGAAAGCGCTCAATACCACCACTGGCAAGTTGGCCGTCCGGCGGATAATATCCTTCAGGATATCCGGATAATGCTTCAATACTTTGTGGTTCCCATTGGACGGCACCACACATGTGGGCCGGATTTTTACCTGTTTTGCAGTTTGCTGCCCGTGAAGCCGGCTCAGTGATATAGCCGTGAGCAAACGCCTGAGAAGTCAGTAAACAGAAAAGTATGCCGGCAAATGCCGTTTTTTTCATCATAAGAAGATCTCCGGTATGAGAGGGGAAAATCAACATAACAACACCGGGATATGTTTTGCGATGTCATAACTTATTAGTGGTGTAACAGAGTGATAAAAAATCCGGGATATCCGGGGGGAGAACCGGTGATTTCAGGGGGGAAGTTGCCGGATAATCGGTATTTTTCTGCCGGTATAATTGAATCCATTCAGCTATAACTCATTCAATCAGTTAGCTTTTTCATTTAACATATTCTTAAGCGAAACGTTTCGATCACCATCACATTTTTTATGGATGAACATTGAGTTTTCCCGTATTTTTCCTACCATAGTTTAAAAGCGAAACGTTTCGCTCAGGAGGATTTTATGAAGAAAGGGGCTTTACTGAACGGTGATGTCTCCGCGGTTATCGCGCGTCTGGGTCATACCGACCATATTACTGTTGCTGATGCCGGGCTGCCAATCCCGCCCGCCACGCCACGTATTGATCTGGCATTAACACAGGGTGTGCCTGATTTTATGTCGGTGTTTAAAGTCATCACGCAGGAGATGCAGGTGGAAGCCGCACTGATGGCGGAAGATATCCAGACACATAACAGTGAGCTGCACGATGCTATCGTGGCACATCTGAAAGCACTGGAATTACAGCAGGGTAATGTGATTCAGATTCAGTATGTGACTCACGCCTCTTTCAAGTTACAGACACAAAACAGCCGTGCCGTGATCCGGACCGGTGAGTGCACACCATTTGCCAATGTGATGCTGTTCTCCGGCGTGACATTCTGAGGTGTTTATGGAACCGTTACTTGAACTCAAAGGTATCGATAAAGCTTTCCCGGGTGTGAAAGCCTTATCCGGTGCTGCCCTGCGGGTTTATCCCGGCAGAGTGATGGCGCTGGTCGGAGAGAACGGCGCCGGTAAATCCACCATGATGAAAGTGCTGACCGGGATCTACAAAAAAGATGCCGGTCAGATTCTGTTTCTGGGGCAGGAGCGTCAGTTTACGGGGCCGAAATCGTCTCAGGAAGCCGGTATCGGGATTATTCATCAGGAACTGAACCTGATCCCGGAACTGACGATTGCAGAAAACATTTTCCTCGGCCGCGAGTTTACCGGCCGTTTCGGTAACATTGACTGGAAAAAAATGTATGCCGAAGCGGATAAATTACTGGCCCGTCTGAATCTCACTTACAGCAGCCACCGGCTGGTGGCTGAATTGTCTATCGGCGATCAGCAGATGGTGGAAATCGCCAAGGTGCTCAGTTTTGAGTCAAAAGTCATCATTATGGATGAACCGACAGATGCCCTGACAGACACCGAAACCGAATCCCTCTTTAGTGTGATCCGCGAACTGCGCGAGCAGGGCTGCGGGATTGTCTATATATCCCACCGTCTGAAAGAGATTTTTGAGATTTGTGATGATGTGACGGTGTTCCGCGACGGACAGTTTATCGGTGAAAAACCGGTGTCTGACCTGACGGAGGATAGCCTGATCGAAATGATGGTCGGGCGTAAACTGGAAGATCAGTATCCGCGTCTGACTCTGCCGCGCGGCAAAGAGAAGCTGGTGGTAAAAAACCTGTGCGGCCGCGATGTGCATGATGTCAGTTTCACGCTGCATGAGAATGAAATTCTCGGTGTTTCCGGGCTGATGGGCGCCGGGCGTACCGAACTGATGAAAATCATTTACGGTGCGATGGCAAAAACCGGCGGAACGGTTGAAATGGACGGTAAAGCCTGCCAGATAAACTCACCGAAAGCCGGGCTGGATAACGGCATCGTGTATATCTCCGAAGACCGCAAACGTGATGGTCTGGTGCTGGGGATGTCAGTAAAAGAGAACATGTCTCTGACGGCGCTGCCGTATTTCAGCAGCAAAACCGGACGTCTTAACCATAAAGAAGAGCATCTGACCGTCAGCGATTTTATTCAGCTGTTCAATATCAAAACCCCGGGCATGGATCAGATAATCGGGTTCTTATCCGGCGGTAATCAGCAGAAAGTGGCGATCGCCCGCGGTCTGATGACGCGGCCGAAAGTCCTGATCCTCGATGAACCGACACGCGGTGTGGATGTCGGGGCGAAGAAAGAGATTTATCAGCTGATCAACAAATTTAAACAGGAAGGCCTGAGTATCATCCTTATTTCATCTGAAATGCCGGAAGTGATGGGGATGAGTGACCGGATCCTGGTCATGCACGAAGGACGGATCAGCGGGGAGTTTGCCGCGGAGAACGTCACTCAGGAAGCATTAATGGCCGCCGCAGTCGGCAAACAATATGGCGCAGGGCAGGAGTAAGATATGCGTACAGATTCAACCCCGGCGTCAAAACGCTGGTTTTCCAAAGAATGGCTGCTTGAGCAGAAATCACTGATCGCGCTGCTGATCCTGATTGTGATTGTCTCCATGATCAGCCCGAACTTTTTTACCCTGAATAACCTGTTCAATATTCTCCAGCAGACCTCTGTTAACGCCATTATGGCGGTGGGTATGACACTGGTGATCCTGACCTCCGGGATTGACCTGTCTGTCGGTTCTCTGCTGGCACTGACCGGTGCGGTGGCGGCCTCCATGGTGGGCGCGGATGTTAACGCCATTGTTGCTGTCGCGGGTGCGCTGGCACTGGGGGCGGCTATCGGTGGTGTGACAGGAGTGATTGTCGCGAAAGGGAAAGTGCAGGCTTTTATCGCCACGCTGGTGATGATGCTGTTACTGCGCGGTGTGACCCGTGTGTATACCGACGGCAGCCCGATCAGCACCGGATTCAGTGATAACGCCGATGTGTTCAGCTGGTTTGGTATCGGCCGTCTGTTTGGTATTCCGGCACCGGTCTGGCTGATGATTGTCGTTTTCGCGGCGGCCTGGTATCTGCTGCATCACACCCGTCTGGGCCGTTATATCTATGCGCTGGGCGGTAATGAATCCGCAACCCGCCTGTCCGGTATTAATGTCGATAAAATTAAAATCATTGTTTACGCTCTCTGTGGTCTGCTGGCGGCATTAGCCAGTGTGATTGAAGTGGCGCGTTTATCGTCCGCACAGCCGATGGCCGGTAACGGTTATGAGCTGGATGCGATTGCGGCGGTGGTACTCGGCGGCACCAGTCTCGCCGGGGGTAAAGGCCGTATTATGGGCACCCTGATCGGGGCGCTGATTTTAGGTTTTCTGAACAACGCGCTGAATCTGCTGGGGATCTCCTCCAACTACCAGATGATTGTTAAAGCGGTTGTGATTTTGCTGGCTGTACTCGTTGATAACAAAAGCAGTAAATAATCCACTTACCCGAATCCTGCAAGGAACAGAAACATGAAACTGAAAAAGATTGCGACCCTTTTCTCCGTTGTTGCACTGAGCGCCACTATCAGCGCCAATGCACTGGCAAAAGAGTCCATTGCCCTGGTGATCTCCACACTGAATAATCCGTTCTTTGTCACCATGAAAGACAGTGCGCAGAAAGAAGCGGATAAACTCGGTTACGACCTGGTGGTTCTGGATTCCATGGATAACCCGGCGAAAGAACTGGCTAACGTGCAGGATCTGACCGTGAAAGGCACCAAACTGATGCTGATTAACCCGACAGACTCTGATGCGGTCGGTAACGCTGTGATCCTGGCTAACAAAGCCAATATCCCGGTTATCACCCTGGACCGTGTAGCCAATAAAGGTGAAGTGGTCAGCCACGTTGCCTCTGATAACGTTCTCGGCGGCAAACTGGCCGGTGATTATATTGCCCGTAAAACCGGCGCGGATGCCAAAGTTATCCAGTTGGAAGGTATCACCGGGACTTCAGCTTCCCGTGAGCGCGGCGAAGGTTTCAAACAGGCGGTTGCTGAGCATAAAATGAATGTGCTGGCCAGCCAGCCGGCAGATTTCGACCGTACCAAAGGTCTGAACGTTATGCAGAACCTGCTGACTGCACATCCGGCTGTTCAGGCAGTATTTGCCCAGAACGATGAAATGGCATTAGGTGCGCAGCGTGCATTGCAGACTGCAGGCCGTGATGATGTGCTGGTGGTCGGCTTCGACGGTACAGCTGACGGCATCAAAGCTGTGAAAGGCGGCAAACTGGGTGCAACCGTGGCACAGCGTCCTGACCAGATCGGTATCATTGGTATTCAGACCGCCGATAAAGTCCTGAAAGGCGAAAAAATCGACAAAACCATTCCGGTTGAGTTAGAACTGATTGTAAAAGACTAACGATATCAGCCTCCCCGGTACACCGTGCCGGGGAGTATTGTCAGTAATTAAGGAAATAAAGGTAATGACAACATCCCGTCTGACCGTTCTCGGCAGTATTAATGTCGATCATATTATGAATATTGCACAGTTCCCGGCACCCGGCGAAACGGTGATCGGTAAGCAATATCAGACAGCCTTCGGCGGCAAAGGCGCGAACCAGGCGGTGGCCTGCGGGCGCAGCGGTGCTGATATTACCTTTATTGCCTGTGTGGGGGATGATGCCATCGGCGCGGAAATCCTGGCGCAGTTGCAGCGCGACCGTATCCATACTGCTGCAGTCAGCGTGGTGCCGGAAGCGGCCACCGGCGTGGCGATGATCTTTGTTAATGAAGACGGTGAAAACGTCATCGGCATCAGTGCCGGTGCCAATGCCGCACTGACACCGGAACATTTTGCGCCTTATAAAGGGCTCGTTGAGCAATCCGATGCCCTGCTGATGCAGCTGGAGTCCCCGCTGGAAACGGTGATTGCCGCCGCACAGGCTGCAAAAAATCATCAGACCAGAGTGATCCTCAATCCGGCCCCGGCGCGGGAATTACCGGACAGCCTGCTGACGCTGGTGGATGTTATCACCCCGAATGAAACCGAAGCGGAAAAGCTGACCGGTATTTCTGTCAGTGATGAAACCGGCGCAGCCAGAGCGGCGCAGGTACTGCATGATAAAGGTATCGGACAGGTACTGATCACCCTGGGCAGCCGCGGTGTCTGGCTGAGCGTCAACGGTGAAGGCCGCCGGATCCCGGGCTTTAAAGTTAATGCGGTGGACACTATCGCAGCCGGCGATACCTTTAACGGCGCGTATGTCACGGCGCTGCTGGAAGGAAAACCGGCAGATGAAGCGGTGCGTTTTGCCCATGCCGCTGCCGCAATTGCTGTCACCCGCCGGGGTGCACAGCCATCGGTGCCGTGGCGCCGTGAAATTGATGCATTCCTTGCGGAGCGTGGTTAAGACTGTGGCGACGATGAAAGATGTGGCGCGGCTGGCGGGGGTATCCACCTCGACAGTCTCACATGTCATCAACAATAACCGTTTTGTCAGTGACGGCGTGCGCAAGAAAGTAAATGATGCTATTGCCGAGCTGAACTATGCGCCGTCTGCACTTGCGCGCAGCCTGAAAATGAACCGCACAAACACCATCGGAATGCTGGTGACCACCAGTAATAACCCGTTTTATGCGGAAGTCGTCCGCGGCGTGGAGCGCAGTTGCTACGAGCGCGGCTACAGCCTGATCCTCTGTAATACCGAAGGGGATCACAAACGGATGAACAGCAGCCTGGAAACCCTGCTGCAAAAGCGGGTGGATGGCCTGCTGCTGATGTGCACCGAGATAAAAGGCCCGTCAGCGGAGGTGTTCAGCCGCTATCCCCGTCTGCCGATGGTGATGATGGACTGGTCGCCGTTTGCGTTCGGCGGGGATGTGATTCAGGATAACTCTTTCCTCGGCGGTGAAATCGCCACCAATCATCTGATCGAAAACGGTTTTACCCGGATTGCCTGTATTGCCGGACCGCTGGATAAATCACCGGCCAAATCCCGTCTGGACGGTTTTTACCGCGCAATGGCGCAGGCCGGGCTGGATGTGCCGCCGGAGTATGTACTGGAAAGTGATTTTGAATTCAGCGGCGGTTTCAGTGCCATGAATCAGCTGCTTTCACTGCCGGTGCCGCCGCAGGCGGTATTTGCCGGTAACGATGCGATGGCGGTCGGTGCTTATCAGGCTATCTGGCAGAAAGGGTTGCGTATTCCGCAGGATATTGCGGTTGTCGGTTACGATGATATCGATCTGGCTGCATTTCTCACCCCGCCGCTGACCACCATTCACCAGCCGAAAGATGAACTGGGCAAACTGGCGGTGGATAAGCTGCTGCGCCGCATGGATGACGCAGACGCGCCTTCTGATTTGCTGGTGCTGACCCCGGCACTGATAAACCGGGGATCTGTTATCTGCGGTTAATGTGAGGCCGGGCTGTCTGAGGGGCGGGTTTTCTTCTTAATCATATTCCGCCCGTCAGTCCGGCTCAGGAACAGGAACACAAACGCCGACAGAATCGTCATCACCCCGACCGTTACAAAGGTCGCGTGGAAATTATCAACGATTGACCCCCAATCCTGAGACTCAAAATAGCGTAATACAGACGCACTCACCGCTATCCCGAAACTGATGGAAAGCTGCTGGGTCACAGCCAGCACACTGTTACCGGAACTGGCATTATGCTCAGTCAGATCTGCGAGGGTAATGGTATTCATCGCGGTGAACTGAGTGGACATCGCCATGCCGAGAATAAACAGCGGCAGCACCAGCAGGTAAATCGACATTCCCGGTGACTGGAAATAGAAAGAAGAAATGATTGCGCCGATCACCAGTGTGATTGCAAATAATGTCAGGCGATAACCGTAGCGGCGCAGAATCTGCGTGACCGCCGATTTTGCCAGAATAGAGCCGATCGCCGTCGGTGCCATCATCATCCCTGCCACCACAGCGGGATAACCAAAACCAACCTGTAACATCAGCGGCATCAGAAACGGAATACAGCCGGTGCCGAGGCGCGTGGCAACGTTACCGGCGATCCCGACACTGAATGTCCGTGTGCGGAACAGACTCAGCGGAATAATCGGCGCAGAAATACGGCGGGCGTGCAGGGCATAGAAGGTCAGCAGCGCAAAACCGCTGCCCATCACCAGGAACGGCGTTGCCGCTGCCAGAGCATTATCCCCGAACAGATCCAGACTGACAGAAACAGAGACCAGCCCGGCACCGAGCAGGGCAAAACCGAGTGTATCAAAGCGGCGTTTCGGCATGGTGAAATCAGGCATATGGCGGATGGCGTAAATAATCCCCAGAATCCCGATAGGTATATTAATGATAAAAATCCAGTGCCAGGTGGCATAAGTCACCAGGATCCCGCCGAGCAGCGGCCCCAGCACCGGGCCGACCAATCCCGGAATGGTGACAAAGTTGAGAATCGGCAGCAGCTCGCTGCGCGGATAAGCCCGCAGCAGTGCCAGCCGGGCCACCGGCATCATCATTGCTCCGCCTATCCCCTGAATAATCCGTGACACCACCAGAAACGGCAGGTTAGGTGAAAAGGCACATAATAAAGAACCGAGAGAAAACAGAATCACCGCGATAATAAACACCCTGCGGGTACCGAAGCGGTCGGCCAGCCAGCCGCTGACCGGGATCAGCAGCGCCACTGTCAGTGTGTAACTGATAACAGCGGACTGCATCGCCAGCGGAGAGTGGTTCAGGCTTCTTGCTATATCCGGCAGAGCGGTGTTCAGAATGGTGGCATCAAGCGCCTGCATAAAGAACGCCATTGCGGCAATCCACGGCAGGCCCGCCATATTCCGGGCTGTTTTAAACATGTTTTCCCTTAATGCATTATCTCTGAATAGTCAGTAGTGTAACTATTACATATTCACACTTTACTCAACAACACCTGACATGCCTGACGGGCACGTTCTCCGTTCCCGTCGATAATGGCATCCACAATTTCTTTGTGGAGATCAATCTCAATAACCTGATTAGTGGTGATGGATTCAAAAAAGTTGTGATACACAAAATCGAATAAATTAGCGAAAGAGGAAAAGAACGGATTTCCGCACGCCTGATAAATAAGGTGGTGGAAGCGGTGATCAACGGTTATCCATTTATCCCGCTCAAAATGGGCGGATAATAAGGTCATCTCTTTTAACAGAAACGAAAGTGACTGTTTCTGATCTTTTCCGGCATTCATGGCGGCCAGTGCGCAGGCCTGGGGTTCAATCGCGGCGCGCAGCTCGCGGAAATACGTCAGTACCTGCCGGTGGTCTCCGCTGCTCAGCCACCACTTAATAAAGTCATGGTCGAGAAAATTCCAGCTTATCACCGGCATCACCCGGGTGCCGATGCGCGGGCGCGGTAAAACCATTCCTTTCGCCGCCAGCATTTTTACTGCCTCACGGACAGCGGTCCGGCTTACCCCGAACTGCTCCGCCAACTCAATCTCTCCCGGCAAAATAGATTCCGGCGGATACTTGCCGGATAAAATCTGCTGTCCCAGTTTTTCAGCCAGAAGATAAGACAGGTTCTTTTGTGACGCATTGAGTTGTTCTGAAAACTGCATTCTGATTCCTTGGTGTGATGCATTAACAAAGCGGGATAATGATATATAAGAAGCATTATGGGCATATTAATGACAAAACAGGCGAATAAAAGCTCAAATATACCTGTTTTGTCTAAAAAAAACGCGAACAAACATTTTTTTCAAATAAACACTTGCGTGATCTCAGCGAGTG
>NZ_KV791671.1:0-3006 GCF_001807955.1 Morganella sp. HMSC11D09 | reverse complement strand
ACAATAATTTTCGATATCCAAACTGACCCCAGATACAAGGGGTTGCTGAAAAACGATAACCAACTGGCGATGTTATTCACGCTGGCCAACCTGTTTCGGGCGGACCAAATGATACGTCAGTGGGAGAGATCTCACTAAAAACTGGGGATAACGCCTTAAATGGCGAAGAAACGGTCTAAATAGGCTGATTCAAGGCATTTACGGGAGAAAAAATCGGCTCAAACATGAAGAAATGAAATGACTGAGTCAGCCGAGAAGAATTTCCCCGCTTATTCGCACCTTCCTTAGAAAATGCGCCTGAGTTTGACAAGAACATAGATAGTAGATGTATGCAGGTCTACTCTCTGATCTCTTCAATAGACCTTATTTTCGAGTCAATAAAACAACTCCATCGAGTGTTTATAACTGATAAGAAAGATCCGTTTTATGGTGAAAAGAAATGTTTCAAAGATCGCCTCTTCGCTAATGAAGATGATAATAATTATTTTAAAACTATCAGGGCGTGTTTCGGTGCTCACCCCGTAAATCTGAATCAAGAAAACTCAAAGCGTTTCGCAAGTTGGCCATTTCAAAGTCATTTCAACACTGGCGATTTGAGTGTTCATTTGTACAGTCGAGATGTGGGTAAAGAAGACCTAACGTTAAACCTCAATATCAATGAGCTGTTGGAATTTCTCAGAATTCGATATGAGTATCTTGATGTTATTGCTGATAGGATTGAAACGCTGTTTGTTGAGTATCAACACAAACTTTCAAAAGAAAAAATTGAGACTAAATTAGATCCTTTAGAACAACTCTATGTTCTTCGTACTGAGTCAGAAAAACGATTAGATAACGATTACTATAACGGGGAGATTGACGACCTGATTATGATTTTTGAAGCGGAAGTAACTGACGCTGACCTTGTACCATTGGCTGATAAGTATAAAGAATCCCTCCTACCTCTGATTGAAGAGATTAAGACGAACCTTCAAGAAATGAACATCGTTGACCTAGCAAACGATAGTGAGCTGAGAATAAGATCTGAACTTGATAAAGAGTTACGTTATGAACTTGGTAAGTTCTACACTTGGGTTCACGGTGGCAGGTACGATCCGCTACTTGAATACTATTTTGAAAGGTTTAACGCTTCTACTGACGGTAAGTTCAAGTTCACCAAAACTGTGACCTGCCCCCACGATTAGATACAACACTCAGTTAGTAACGTCGGAATCTTCATTCTCAGAATGACCCTTTCTCCAGCCCGCTGCAAATTCAGACGGTGTCTGATAATTCAGCGTGGAGTGCGGGCGGCATTCGTTATAATCCTGCCGCCAGTCATTAATAATTTTCCTGGCATGAACGATATCGCTGAACCAGTGCTCATTCAAACATTCATCGCGAAATCGTCCGTTAAAGCTCTCAATAAATCCGTTCTGCGTTGGCTTGCCCGGCTGGATTAAGCGCAACTCAACACCATGCTCAAAGGCCCATTGATCCAGTGCACGGCAAGTGAACTCCGGCCCCTGGTCAGTTCTTATCGTCGCCGGATAGCCTCGAAACAGTGCAATGCTGTCCAGAATACGCGTGACCTGAACGCCTGAAATCCCAAAGGCAACAGTGACCGTCAGGCATTCCTTTGTGAAATCATCGACGCAGGTAAGACACTTGATCCTGCGACCGGTGGAAAGTGCGTCCATGACGAAATCCATCGACCAGGTCAGATTGGGCGCCGCCGGACGGAGCAGCGGCAGACGTTCTGTTGCCAGCCCTTTACGACGTCTTCTGCGTTTTACGCCCAGGCCACTGAGGTGATAAAGCCGGTACACGCGCTTATGATTAACATGAAGCCCTTCACGGCGCAGCAACTGCCAAATACGACGGTAGCCAAAACGCCTGCGCTCCAGTGCCAGCTCAGTGATGCGCCCTGATAAATGCGCATCAGCAGCCGGACGGTGAGCCTCATAGCGGCAGGTCGACAGGGATAAACCTGTAAGCCTGCAGGCACGACGTTGCGACAGACCGGTCGCATCACACATCAACATCACGGCTTCCCGCTTCTGGTCTGTCGTCAGTACTTTCGCCCAAGAGCCACCTGAAGCGCCTCTTTATCCAGCATGGCTTCGGCAAGCAGCTTCTTGAGTCTGGCGTTCTCTTCCTCAAGCGACTTCAGGCGCTTAACTTCAGGCACCTCCATACCGCCATACTTCTTACGCCAGGTGTAAAACGTGGCATCGGAAATGGCATGCTTGCGGCAGAGTTCACGGGCGGGTACCCCAGCTTCGGCTTCGCGGAGAATACTGATGATCTGTTCGTCGGAAAAACGCTTCTTCATGGGGATGTCCTCATGTGGCTTATGAAGACATTACTAACATCGGGGTGTACTAATCAACGGGGAGCAGGTCAACTGATGACATCAAACTTACGTTTCTTAAAGCAAAGCTCATGCTAACTGAATAGTGTGAACAAATTGGCTCAGCTTTTATCTTTTGCTGTTCATTACTTTTTGTATATCAAAGTTACCTCAACATCACTGTTTGAACTTTGGGTTGTAACTCATAATGGGGCAAAAGTGTGTTTCAAACTTTGTTGGCACACTTATCTAAGATAGCCATGTTGATAAAGCATAAGTTTCGATCTTTATTGTCACAATCACCACTCGACGACTACGAACCAATCTGGCATGCGAGACTGAGAAGTTTTAGACATTAATGTTATGCCACACTTAATTGTTGAGAATTAATGAGCCCCATATTAAAAAATTCTCAACTTATTGCTTCATATCGGTGAGAATTACACAAATCAGGCTACAGGCTTTGTTCAGAAAGGTTTTTCATAACATTTTAGGGTGTAAAACGTGTAACGGTGAATAATGACGGCAACATTGTGGCCCGTAATTACCTGGCGAAGAAAGCGGGCCTGAAAATGGGCGATCCGTACTTCAAAGTCAGACCCATAATCGAGCGTCATAACATCGCTATTTTTAGCTCTAATTACACTCTCTATGCCTCCATGTCGGCCCGGTTC
>NZ_KV791670.1:0-1989 GCF_001807955.1 Morganella sp. HMSC11D09 | reverse complement strand
CCTTTCATCTCTCCGATCGACAAAGCTGCTGCTACCAATGGTCCGGCGACCGGCGCGGCTTCGAGCTTCAGACAGCGCAACATGCGGGGCGCATAACGACGAAAGCGATGGTATCCCTGCCCGACATATGCAAGAGGCTCATCGGCTAGCGTGTTGCTGAGTTGAGTCCCTGTCGCTACCAGTTGAGCGAGCCGGTCCCATGCAACCGAACTGGCGACAGCCATCTCCAGCGGGGTTCCGTCACTGCGGGCCTCAAGCAACGAAGCTCCCAGCGCGGTGAAGGTACGGATCGTATCCGTGAGTGTGGCTTTAGAGCCGGAAATTGTTTCGTCATGCTGGCGCTTCGCTTCCCGCCAGGTTTTTCCTACGATCCTGTCATGGGTTTCGACTATGGCATCAGCAATCGCCGCTTCCCACTCCACAACACAGACGGCAAGGATCGCCCAGCGGCGGTCCGAAGTGATGTCACGCAAACCGTCGGTGAAGTAGCGTTCACCCTGCCGACGCAGCCGGGCAATGCGATGGGCAGGTATGCTGGCCAAAGCACTATGATTGATATTCAGGGTACGCAGAAATTCGAGCCTGTCGAGCAAACGGTTAGCAGCAGCCGAGTTGTTACCAACCTCGAAGTTGCGAAGCCAGATGAAACGACTGATATTGCCGGCGAGCATTTCACTCAGAAGTTTGTCCAGGTGATCGCGAACATCCGCTGTTAAATTTTCCGCAATCCGCGTTTCAATCCGCCGCTCAGCGGCGACCAGAGCATCCGCGCACAAGCGCTCGATTGTCGATACTGCGGGCAGAATGGTGGAAGTTTCCCGACACCGCACAATAAAACGATGAGCAAGATCCTCGTTTGATCTGGCATCTTCGGCCTGGCCGAAAGTCCACTCCCGCAGATCACGGGCACCACGGCCCGTGAAGGTCTTGTAGCCGTAAATTTCGCGCAGCGTGTCCATGTGCTGCTGACGGGTTTGGCGCCGTGTGGCATAAGTGAGAAGCGCATCAGCCGGAACTCCAAGCTGAGCACCGACGAAGGAAAGGACTTCACGCGGGATCATCTCACCAGGAGCCAGTGCACGGCCCGGATATCGTAAGGCACAAAGTTGCAGGGCAAAGCCAATCCTGTTTTCCGGTCTGCGGCGCTGCCTAATGTTTTCCAGGTCATCATCGCCCAGCGTGTAGAACTTCAGTAGCGACAGTTCGTCCGTGGGCAGATCGAACAGCGCTGCTCGCTGCCGTTCGGTGAAAATATGGCGTCGTGACATACAAATTCGTCCCTTTTGAAGTATAGTCTGTTTTGGACAACAGCCAGCCCATATAAATCAGGGCGTTCCGATACAAAAATCCAGGAGGGTTCAATTGGGACATCGTGCCGCCATTTACTGCCGGGTTTCAACAGCGGATCAGTCTTGTGAACGCCAGGAATTTGATCTGCGAGCCTTCGCCGGCCGTGCCGGCTACGACGTGGTGGGAATATTTAAGGAAACAGGTTCAGGAACTAAACTCGACCGGGCCGAGCGAAAGAAAGTCCTGGCGCTTGCCCAGTCCAGACAAATTGATGCAATCCTGGTCACTGAGCTTTCCCGGTGGGGGCGCTCGACGCTCGATCTGCTCAATACGCTACGTGAACTGGAGAACTGGAAGGTTTCCGTGATAGCCATGAATGGAATGGCGTTCGATCTTTCGTCGCCGTATGGACGAATGCTGGCGACGTTTCTTTCCGGCATTGCGGAGTTTGAGCGGGATCTCATCAGCGAGCGGGTCAAGTCAGGCCTTGCTGTTGCGAAGGCACGTGGTAAGAGGCTTGGTCGTCAGGCCGGAGTGCGACCAAAATCAGACCGACTTTTGCCTAAGGTGGTTGCGATGAGGGCCGAGGGACGCAGCTATCGCTGGATCGCACGCGAGCTCGGTATCAGCAAGAATACCGTCGCTGACATCGTGCAACGACACAGAGCTAACGCTTAGGGTGTCATTTCGCCCTCAGCC
>NZ_KV791669.1:7981-11373 GCF_001807955.1 Morganella sp. HMSC11D09 | reverse complement strand
TTGCATCTGTATGGTGGGCTGAAGGATAACTATCAGTTGCTGTCCTCTCAGTTTGCTGAGCAGGTCGCCATCAACAAAGACTACAAATCCCGCATTCAGTCACTTCACGAACTCGACACCATGTACACGCAGGAGTTAGCCAATGCAAAAACTGAAATTGATAGCCTGCGTGATGCTGTTAAGTCTGGCGCTAAGCGCGTGTACATCAAAGCTGAGTGTCCAAAGGTCGGATCCGATACCACCGAAAGCGGAAGCAATGAAGCCGCCCCACGACTTAGTGAAGCAACTGAACAAGATTATTGGCGTCTCAGAGAAATGATAGCTGAGAACGAAAAGCAGACCCTGTATTTGCAGGACTACATCAGAACGGAGTGTTTACGATGAAAAGTCAATTACTGGTATCAGTTAAATTTGATACCAGCAAAGTAGATAAAAAATTAAAGGAAATTCAATCAAAGCTTCCTGAAGGCGTCTTTGAGTGTTTTGGCGACGTAATCTCTGGCTTGCTTAGCGAGGTCATCCTTTCTGATGTTTCTTCCGCAGGAGGAACACTTGGCGTCAGTGAGGTCGTCTACACTCTTGATTTCGACTCCCGTGCTTACGACAAGATCCTTTCCGCAGCCAGGGCATTTAAAGTTAATCTTACTCATCAGACACTATCTCCGGTTTATGGGAAAAGTCCCGAGGAGATAGTAGAGCATTTCAATAAATATAACTTCGTGGACGATCACGGAAACCGCCTTGAGTTTTGTCAGGACTTCATCGACTTAATTCGGGCGGCAACAACGCCTCGCTAAATAGCGGGGCTTTTTTATATCTGATTTCTCATAGCCTCATATAGTACGAACTATATCGGCAAGGAGGATGATCCACATCTTGACCACCGGGAACAGGCCGGTAGTGACCCAGCAACGTAGGTAACGTGGCGAAGGTTGCGACTCTACGCATTTCACTGGCGCATTCGTACGCGCACCTAAATACACAGAGCCTTACAGAAAACGATCCTGAGAAATTCCGTTAAATGGTGTTTCTGTGGGCGGCTTTTCTGTACGAACAGGTTCGTTTTCTATAAGGATTTACACCATGACTACTGCCGTAGTTTTGCCCGAGTTCAATTTCCAGAAAATGGTAATGGCATCTGATGGGCAGGTATTCACTACCAGCAAAAAGATTGCCGATTATTTTGGTAAAACTCACAAGAACGTACTGAGAAAAATAAAGCAAACAATCAGCGATTGCCCTGATGAATTTGCTGAGCTCAATTTTGAGCCCACTGATTACATTGATAAAAATGGCGATATCCAGCCAATGTATAAGTTATCGAAAGACGGCTATATGCTTCTGGTAATGAGTTTCACCGGCAAAGCAGCGATGCTTATTAAGATAAAATTTATCCAGGCATTTAACTGGATGACTGAGCAAATCACCAGATGGAAAGACCTGGGCGAAGAAGCGCAGCACCGGCATGCACTAAAGGCTGCTAAGTCTGAGCTGAAAGGGCTGCTGGGTAGTCAGATGATGCATAGTCGCAAGAAAGAGAAAAAGGCACTCTCCATTGAGTATGAGCAGATCCTTGCACTGACGCAGCCTAAGCTAATTTTTACTGATGCAGAATAGACCGCCCGGCGGTCTTTTTTATTACCTCCGAGCCGCCGATCTCCTCTGCCACATTAGCCACGACCTGTGCCACTCCTCACAGCTAGCGTGTGGACATCCAGAATAATCGGTAACACCGGGATAAAGACACCCTCATATGCGGCGACACCTTCCGTGGTGGAAGAAATGGTGAACATCAATCAACTGAGGTGGACATGACTGAAAAATACGAAGTCACAGCAACCAAAAAGGACGGCACGACATATCACGGATTGATGACGACGAAAGAGCCGCGCATTACTAACGGACTGATTGGTATTTCTGGTCTGGATGGCTCATGGACATATATCGCACCGGATGAAATCAGCGACATCAGATACATTCCGGTGGTTGAGGAAAAGAGTAAGGAATAGGAATGGCTAAAAGACCAGACTGGGAGGCCATCGAGTCGGCTTACAGAGCTGGCGTGATGTCACTCCGTGAAATTGCCTCACAGCACGACATATCCGAAGGGGCGATAAGAAAGAGAGCAAAGCGTGACGATTGGTCGCGTGACCTGAATGCGAAGATAAAAGCCAGGTCTGATGACATGGTACGCAAACAGGAGGTACGCAGTCAGGTACGCAGTGAAACGGCGCTATCGGAACGCGTACTTATCGAAGCTACCGCAGAGGTAATAACCAATGTTCGAATGGAGCATCGCGGCGACATCCGGCGAGCGCGTGAATTGGCTAACGCGCTGTTTGAAGAGCTGAGTGCAGAGTGTGCCGATGTGGCCGCGCTGGAGAAACTCGGTGAGCTGATGATTGAGCCTGATGACAACGGGCGAGACAAGCTGAATGAGCTTTACCATGCGGTAATCTCTCTGCCTGAGCGGGTTAAATCAGCCAAAGCGCTGAGCGAAACACTGAAGAACCTTATCGGTCTTGAGCGTCAGGCGTATGGACTTGATGACATGCAGCCGAATAAAACAGCCAGCCAGCTATCCGACCTGATGGACGAACTATCGAGCAAATAACATGAAGCCAGAGCATTTAGCGTTACTGCGTAATAAGCAATGGCGTCTGAATAATCTGTACTGGATCACCGATAAAGAAGGTCGCCCGGTTCGCTTTAAAATGACGCCTGAGCAAACGGAATATTTCGAAGGCATCCACAACCGCAATATCATTCTGAAAGCCCGTCAGCTTGGATTCACGACTGAGGTCTGCATTATCCAGCTTGATGCGGCCATATTTGAATCAGCCAAGTGCGCCCTGATAGCGCATACACTTCCGGACGCAAAACGCCTGTTCAGGGAGAAGATAAAGTACGCCTACGAGCGCCTGCCGGACGAAATCAAAGCAGCCAATCCCGCGAGTAATGACTCCGCCGGTGAACTGGTGTTCAGCAAAGGCGGCTCGGTGACTGTGTCCGTGTCGTTTCGTGGCGGTACGCTGCGTTACCTGCACGTATCGGAGTTCGGGAAGATATGCGCCAAGCAACCAGAGAAAGCCCGTGAGATTGTTACAGGGGCGTTTGAGGCAGTATCAACGGAATGCTTTACGACGATTGAGAGCACGGCAGAAGGGCGGGCCGGTTATTTCTTTGACTACTGCCAGTTGGCAGAAAAAGCACTGATGCAGGGCAAAACATTATCTCCGCTGGACTGGAAGTTTTTCTTCTTCTCCTGGTGGAAGAATCCGCAGTACGCAATCGACCCTGTTGAGCAGTTACCGCAGCGCCTGACTGACTATTTTGATGAGCTATCAGGCAAATATGGAATCACGCTCAACGACCGGCAGAAAGCCTGGTAC
>NZ_KV791669.1:0-7961 GCF_001807955.1 Morganella sp. HMSC11D09 | reverse complement strand
ACGCATTGGCGAAATCCCTGATAACTCACACCTGCCGGTGCATACTTACTGGGATATCGGTGTGGGTGACTCAACGTCAATCTGGTTTGTGCGTGAAGTCGGTGAAGAATTTCACATCATCGATCACTACTCAAACAGCGGAGAAGGTTTGCGGCACTACATGAAGGTGCTGAAAGACAAAGGCTATGACTATGCCAGCCACAATGGGCCGCATGACATCGATAACCGCGAGTTTGGTTCTGACGCGAAATCACGTCGGGAACTGGCACGGGAAGGGTACGAAATTGACGGGCAAATTTATTCAATACGTTTCGAAGTGGTGCCGAAACTGTCCGTTGATGAGGGTATTGAGGCAGTGCGTGAAATTCTGCCGCTCTGCGTGTTCGATGAGAACAAATGTGGTGAAGGCATCACCCACCTTGAGGCGTACCGGAAAGAATGGGACGACAAGCGAGGGTGTTGGAAAGATAAGCCGCTTCACGACTACACATCACACGATGCTGATGGATTCCGTTATTTCGCAGTCAGTCGCCGCAATAAGAAATATCACTCAGGCATGCTGGTTCGTAAACGTTAATGAGGGCAACAATGGAAGTAAACAGAGACAGGCTGTCATTGGCGGTGAATAACGCTATCAGCGCGGTAGCAAGAGCCAGAATGACATACGCAACCGGCGGTATAGGAACCGGAAACACAAAGCGCCCGCGCATCTGGCGTGAGTTCGGTTATCCGGAAGTGCTGACGTTTTATGATTTTTACAACGCATATGACCGCAACGCTTTGGGCGGTGCAGCGGTGGACCGGTATATCTCCGGCTGCTGGATTGATGTTCCTGAAATATTCGAAGGTGACGAAGAAGCAGATCAGGACGGCTCTACTGACTGGGATAGCAAGCTGAACAAGCTGCTTAAATCACACTGGGAGCAAATCAAAGAGGCTGACAAGCGTAACCTTGTCGGCCGGTATTCCGGGCTGATCATTCAGTTGCGTGACGGTCGAAAATGGGATGAGCCGGTCGACAGAGCCGTGGTTTCCCGCCTGAAAGATAAGGCCATTGTCCGCATGATCCCCGCGTGGGAAGAGCAGCTTGATGTGAGGCGCTGGAACGAAGATCAAACCAGCGAGGACTACGGCTATCCGGCACTGTATTCATTCACAGAATTACATGTCGGTAAGGAATCGGATGGCTCCCCAGGGAGGGTTATTGATATCCACCCTGATCGCGTAATCATTCTTGCTGAAGGGGCGGCAGACGGAAAATTAACATCCGGCACCCCGTTACTGAGGAAAGGCTACAACAAACTCATTGATGCTGAAAAGGTATCGGGCGGCAGCGCTGAAGGATTCCTGAAAAACGCCAGTCGTCAGCTCAACTATGCGTTCAGCAAAGAAACCGACTTCCAGCGCCTGGCGGAGGCATTAGGCACCAATATGGATGGCCTGGCCGATGCACTTGATGATCAGGTTCGCAGGCTGAACGAGAGCATTGACGCATCAGTGATGATGCAGGAAGGAACGGCAAGTGTGCTTTCCGTTGCGCCGGCTGATCCTGAACCAACATGGCGTACCGCACTGGCTGAATTCGCTGCCTCAATCAATATGCCGGTTAAGGTGCTTATCGGTCAGATTACCGGTGAGCGGGCATCAACAGAGGACATGAAGGATTGGGCTAAAACGTGCATGTCACGGCGCACAGGATTCCTGAAATCAGTGATTGAGTCCGTGGTATCACGATTCTGGACTCTCGGCGTTATTGAGCCAAGAGAAGAGATTACCGTAAGTTGGTCTGACTTACTGGCACCGAGTAAGGCTGAGAAAATCGACTCGATGAACAAAGCCGCCGATATCGCCGTTAAAACGCAACAGGCATTCGGTCATTCGGTATTCCAGGAGAACGAAATCAGGGCGTTGGGTGAATATCCGACTCTTACCGAGTTTGAGAATACCGAACCACCGGAAACCGGTCCCAAAGGAGACCCGTTAACTGATGATAAAGAACCAGAGAACAGGGTCACCGATAATACCGAGAAATAAGGCCGACCCGACACAGTCAGGAAAGCCTGTCAGAAAGATGTACCGCGATATTGAAAACCGGTATCACGGACTGAAAAAAGCACTCCGCCAACTGTTCGATCTGTCATTCAGCGGCAGAGAACGAAATCAGAACTCACTCTACAGCTATATCCTCGCTAAAAACGCACAGAACGAACCTGACTCGCTTATCAGGGTGAATGCTGGTGTTTATTCGTATGACCTCGCTGAGCGGCCTGATGAGTACGCGCGTTTCCTTGAGCGACTGCAATCTATTCTGGATGAGTATCTGCTTGATGGCGGGAGTGAAAACCTGTGGGCGTTCAGCCATATCGCAGCGGAGTATGACCGCGGCACACTGAATGCGTATACCAACCTGTCGTTACAGTCAGAAGTGTATGCAACACAGACCACGCTCACTTACCTGATGTCGCAACCTGCATACCAGAACCAGATAGCCGCCACGTTTATCTCAACGTTCAGCGACTGGAAAGGTATTTCTGATGCCGCGCGCGCCGACCTGTCGAACATCATAGGCACATCGATAGCCAGGGGTGTCAATCCGAGAGAAACAGCGAGAATCGTGAGTCAGCGGCTGGATGTCTCAATGAGCAACGCAAAGCGCATAGCTCAGACGGAACAGGTAGGCGCGTTACGCCGTGCAAACTGGAACGAAACCACATGGGCGAGTGAGCGGCTCGGGCTGCGCACCGGTCTGCTGTGGTTATCTGCACTGAAACCGACGACACGCAGTTGGCATGCGGCACGACACGGCAAAGTGTTCACTGTCGAGGAAGTTGAGTCGTTCTACGCTGACGGCGGCAACCGGTTTAACTGCTACTGCGCGACACAACCGGTATTACTGAATGACGACGGGACGATTTACAACAAAGGCATTATTGACCGGCTGACAGCAGAGCGGAAAGCCTGGTCAACAGACGAAGATTCATAACCAAAGAGGCCACCACATGAAGCTTTCGGGTATTCATGTTAAATCGCTGGCTATCAACTCCTCCAATATCTCAACTGAAACCATCGACGGTGACGAGCATATCGTCATTCGCGGCGTTGTGCCTGTTGTTGATGACGTTGTGATGAACGGGGGGCTATATCCGGCCAGCGAAATTAACAAAAGCTTTCAGTCGATGGAGGGGCGGCAGTGCCCGTACGGGCATCCCAAAATCGGCACAGATTACGTATCGGCTGACACGCCGAGAGCAGTAAACCAGTTTCATATCGGCGCATGGGCTGAAAATGTCCGCAAAGATGGTGAAAGGGTCGTCATGGACGTGAAGGTCAACCGTCGGTTTGCTGATGCCACTGAGAAAGGCAAAGAGTTCCTTGCCCGTGTGGATGACATCATTGCCGGTAACAGCACAGACCCGATACACGTATCAACCGGATTACTGTTACAGCGCGAGCAGAACAAAGGCAAGTCGAAGGGCAAACCGTACACATGGGTAGCCAGGAACATGCACTTTGATCATGTCGCCATTCTTCCGGCGAGTGAGCCCGGCGCGGCCACTCCTGATGATGGTGTCGGGATGTTCGTTAATGCTGACGGGCAGAAATGTGATATCGAAAATGCCAGCCTGGTTGATGCGGCGAACTGCACGAAGGCGGATATTTTCAGTCAGGTGAAATTCTTCTTCACCAACGGTTCAAATTTCTCTTTCGAGGATATCCATAAAGCACTGCGCGATGCCCTGAGAGAGCAATCATCCGGTGACGACTGGCCTTATCCGGAAACAGTCTGGCCCGACAAATTCATCTACTACAAATCCGGAAAAACCTACCAGCAAAAGTATCTCATTGACGACAACGGCGAAGCTGATCTTGTCGGTGAGCCCATTGAAGTTGTGCGCAAGCCAACAGAGTACGAAGTAAAAACCAATAAGGAAAACGACCCGATGAAACAACTCATCACAAACGCGCTGAAGGCAAAAGGCATCGACACAGACGGAAAATCCGATGCTGAGCTGATGGATGCGTACAACCAGATGATCGCCAATGAATCAAAAGGCGAAGAAACGCCGGAAGAGAAAGCGGCGCGTGAGAAAAAAGAGCAGGAAGAAAAGGACAAAAAGGATAAGGCCACTAACAGCGATATGCAGGCCATGATCACCGCTGCGGTAAACGCTGCCGTCGCCCCGCTTAAGGAGCAGTTAAACGCAAGCGCGGACAAAGAAAAATCAGCCATGCGCGAGGCAGTTAAAGCCAAATTCGGCTTCACAGAAACAGCCGTGAATGCTCTGGACGGTGACCCGCTGAAAGAGCTGTATGCGCAGTGCGCTCCGGTTCATGGGCTGAATGGCTCGTTCCATTCTCAGCATAACTCTTCCACCTCAGTATCAGAAATGCCGGAGTAAAACGAAATGGCGAACAAAACAAAACGTGTGATTCATGCTGGCGGTATCTTTCCTAACCCGCTGTTAAATCGTGAAGGCGAGGTGTTAGCAGACATCAAGCCCGGCACGGTAGGCTTTTTCGATGGCGGCAAGTTCAAAGCCTCAGTAGATGGTAAAGAGTCGGCGATCCTGTACGTGGCAAACATGGATTATCTGCGCTGCAAAGGCGTTGATGATGATCTGAAAGCCGGTGATTTGGTTGTGGCAATCCAGCCATTGCAGGGATTATTCCTGAACGTCCGCGCCGCTGCCGGTACGTACAAAAAAGGCCAGCCGGTGATTGTTGCCAACGGCCAGATCACAGCGGCCACCGCTGCGGAAGGTGAAGTTGTATTCGCCTATGTCGAAGAAGATTCAGCACTGACCGCTAAGGCGGGTGAGCTGGTTCGCGTTGTGTTCAAGTAAGGAGAACCGAATGTTTTATTTTTCAACCAAAAAAGCGACCGAAACCGGTAACCTCGAAGCAAACACGGCGCAGTTTGGCGAATTACAGATTGCCCGCGATGCATCTGCACAGGCAGTTGCCGAGTTCATTATCCGTGCCAATTCACGCGGTAACGGTGCAATCAAAGTTGACGCCGCTAACGCAGTTGATGACATCCGCCGCCTGTATAAAGCATACGACCAGACTGTTCTGTCCGAGTTTCAGCCGAATACCGAGTTTACCCTGCTGAATGACCTGATGGGGCTTTCCCGCTCCGTGCGTCTGGAAGAATCCGTGTATGAATATGCCCGTAAAGGCAGTGGTGGAGTGGCTCATACGTCAATGTCCGGCCAGATTGGTGCGCTGCTTGATGCCGGTGCATTCACCTTTGACGGTACGATGGTGCCGATTCACGATACCGGCTTTAAGTTCGGCTTCCGTGACCCGATCTTTGCAAAAGGTTCCGCGCTGGCCTCTTTGTCCGATGCACAGTCTGATTCTGTTGATACTGTCCGCCGCAAATACGTTGACTTTATCTGGAACGGGTTCCGTGATTCCGAAGGTAATTTCATCAAGTTTGATGGCAAATCATGGAAGGGCTTCCGTGCTGATGAGCGCGTAGCCCAGGTGACACTGACGGTTAACTTTGCCACTGAGCAGGACGGCAAAAAAATCCGCGCAGAAATTATCAAGCTGCGTGACGTGCTGAAACTGCAAAACCTGCAATACGGTGAGCAAACCTGGTATGTGTCAGGTGAAATCCTGTCAAACTGGGAAAGCGTGTATTTCGACGTTAACCAGACCCGCACCATCCTGGAAGAGGTGAAGAAAATCACCGGCATCAAAGATATCAAAGAAGATTACGAGCTGAAAGGCAATGAAATGCTGATCGTTCCGCTGGGTGCCGGTGTTATCGCTCCGATTGTCGGTCAGGCGTTTGGTACTGTCGCTGACCCGCGCCAGTTCTATAACTCTGATTACGTATGGCGCACATGGGGCGCTGCCGGTCTGATGGTTAAACAGGACATCAGCGGCCACTTCTCAGTTGTTCACGCGAAAGGCGCATAAGGGGGATTTATGGCACTGGTAAAAGTAGTTTCAAATAACTTCTTCGCCGGTGCCGGTTTCCAGCCTGTGGAAGCCGGTAGCCAACTGACAATGTCAGATGAAAGCGCGAAAGAATGGGAAAAGGCCGGTCTGGTTGAGATTATCGCATCGGGTGATATTGAAGTTGCATCGCCTGGTAACGATGATTCTGAACAGCCAAAGGCAAAACCTAACGGTAAAAAATAATGCAGATAACTCTTGATGACGTAAAGCCGATGATTGCTGAACTCGGGTTTACATTGCCTGATTCTGTGCTGTCGCTGTTACTGAGTCAGGTTAATGCAAAGTCCGGATGTCTCGAAGCCAACTACGACGAAACCACGCAGAAACTGTTGCTGATTTACACCGTTGTGCGGTTGGCATCACTGTCTGGCGCACGAAAGATATCATCACAGAGCGCTCCTAACGGGGCGTCTCGTTCTTTCGCGTACGATTCTGCCGGTACTGATTATCTGCTGAACCAGATCCGTGCATGGGACAGTGCCGGGTGTCTTTCTGATTTGCCGTTGTCGAGTAAAACGGTCGGATTCTTTGGTGTGGTCGGGGGGTATCGATGAGTTCAGTTGCAAATTGGGCATATACCTCATGGGCCACACTGTGGCGGCTTGCCGGGAAGGACAGGTACGGTAAGCCCGAGTTTTCTGAACCGGTTCATTTTCTGTGTGGTTACGGCAGTGAGTTGAAAGCCGGAAAGATTGATATCGGCTCTGAAATCACTATCAAGCTGGTGTTCTGGACTGAGTACGCTGATGCGAAAAAAGGTGACTTTATTGCTATCGGCAAGCACTCAGGCGATCCGGTTTCTGCCGGTGCTGACGAAATCAAATTCATCAAACGTGATGAGGATGTATTCGAGCACATAGTGGATGATTACACCCTGATAACGGCGGTGTGATATGGCGGCAAAAATCAGAGGTATCGCAGAGGTCAGTGCCAATATCAATGCACTGGTCGGCAATATCACAGGGCGCAAAGTTACACGCGCAATACAGGCAGCAATGCTGATTGGTGGCGCTCAGGCCACGTTGTTCACGCCTATCGACACATCAACGCTTATCAACTCTCAGTTCCGTGAAATGACTGTCAGCGGCACCAGGTTAACGGGGAAGGTTGGGTACTCTGCAAAATACGCCATGTATGTTCATAGCGCATCAGGGAAACTGAAAGGCCAGCCACGCGCTGATTTCGGTGTTACCAGGGCAGGGGTTGCCTTTGGCGGCGGTACAGGAACCGGAAAATACTGGGACCCTAACGCCAAGCCAGGATTCCTGAAAGCAGGCTTTGAAGAGTCCCGTCAGCAGATTGAGGCGGCAATGGAGCGGGAAATGAAGATATGATACACGAAGCGTTTGAGCGTTATCTGAACCGCGTCGGCCTGCTGGATGATTTCACCGTTCAGTACCTGACATGGACGGAAGAGCCGGAGTCACGCACACAGCAATATGCTGTTATTCAGCCTGACGGCGGCAGCGGCAGGTTTTCTGACCTTGGCGCAGATGACAATGTAATGCTGATTCTGGTGTCCGCACAGAATGATCCGGAGCCGGTGTTAACCAGGGCGAAAGATATTCTCAGTTTCGTGGCCGAGTTTCCGGATGATTGCGAACTCAACTCAGTTTACAACCTTGGCGGCATGCCTAAGCCGGTACCGACAGAAGAGGGCCGGTTCATCATGCAGATGGCTTTTCGCTGCACATCCTGAACAAACACAACTCAAACAGGTCGCTTATGCGGCCTTTTTTATTTGCAAATAAAGAGGTTACAACATGGCACAATGCCCTGATGATAAAGGCCTGGTGATGGGTAATGCGGGAATTCTCCGCATCGCGCCAGGCTGCCCCGGTACGGTTCCTGAACAGTCAGCGTTTCTACGTCTCGGCGCACTGACCAGTAAAGGGCTGGATTACGGTACTGAAACGGTTACTTCCAAAGCAGACGACACAAAAGGGTTGACTGAGGCTATCGTGACCGGTCTGGATTTAACCATTAAG
>NZ_KV791668.1:312-844 GCF_001807955.1 Morganella sp. HMSC11D09 | reverse complement strand
CCTGTTCGCGGAAAAGCCAAAAGCAAAACCGTGATGCCGGAAAACTTTGCACCGACACCAGAACACATTGAGCAGGCCAAAGCCGCCGGTCTGGACATTCAGGACGAGTTTCAGAAATTCAGCGACTACCACGCCAGCAAGGGTACCCAATACGCTGACTGGAATGCCGGTTTCAGATACTGGCTGAATACAGCTGCCGGATTTAAGCGCAAAGCAAATTCAGAGAACATCGACACCACTGAGCGCGAAGAGGCATTCACCCGCCTGATCGGCTCCCGTTCAAAACCACGGAACCGCACCGAAGAAATCGCGCTGGAAATGGCCGGGAAAACCGGTATCCGGACGCAGACCGAGTTTATGGGCCGCAAGACGTGGATTGATATCTGGAAACAGGCCACAGAGCAGGCCGCAAAAGAACGGGAGGCAGCATGAACATGCGCTCAGAAAGCAAAGAGATTTACGGCGTGAGTGTGTTCCCGATTCTGGCTGTCCTGCATCAGACCCGCCGGTGGTGGGTACTGCGTGACCTGAA
>NZ_KV791668.1:0-292 GCF_001807955.1 Morganella sp. HMSC11D09 | reverse complement strand
AGCGGCAGTATTTCATGACCCGCGCCACAGCTAAACGCTACCAGCGTGAGGGGGTTATCTGATGAGCCTGACTTACGGATCTGTATGCTCCGGCATCGAGGCCGCTTCGGTCGCCTGGGAGCCTGTCGGAATGAAACCTCTCTGGTTCAGCGAAATTGAACCGTTCCCGTCTGCCGTACTGGCTGCTCACTGGCCGCAGGTCGATAACCTTGGCGATATGACAAAACTTGCTGCTGCGGTTCGCGCCGGTGATGTGCCAGCCCCGGATCTGCTGGTGGGCGGTACACCGTGT
>NZ_KV791667.1:786-36800 GCF_001807955.1 Morganella sp. HMSC11D09 | reverse complement strand
TGGCTTTTTTGCGTTTGGGCGAAAAGAAAATTCCGTTTGTATTTTATTCACCGAAAGGTAGATTGGATAACTGATCACTTCAATCCGGCAGAAAATACAAAGGAGCATCGTTATGGCTGATCCAACCTATGTCCCGCCTCAGGTGTGGGAATGGAAACAGAAAAACGGCGGAAAATTTGCCAATACCAACCGTCCTGTTGCCGGGGCGACACATGAAAAAGCCCTGTCTGTTGGTAAACACCCATTACAGCTTTACTCGCTGGGAACACCTAACGGTCAGAAAGTCACTATCATGCTTGAAGAACTGCTGGCGGCGGGGATCCGCGATGCGGAATACGATGCCTGGCTGATTGATATCGGCGAAGGCGACCAGTTTGGTTCCGGGTTTGTTGATATTAACCCGAACTCAAAAATTCCGGCATTGGTCGACAGAAGTGGTACGAAGCCGGTACGGATCTTTGAATCCGGAGCAATTCTTACGTATCTGGCAGAAAAATTTTCCCTGTTCCTGCCGGAAACTCAGCCTGAACGGGCTGAAACACTGTCATGGCTGTTCTGGCAGATGGGATCTGCACCATTTGTCGGCGGCGGGTTTGGCCATTTCTATGCGTATGCACCGGAAAAATATGAATATCCGATTAACCGCTACGCGATGGAAACCAAACGCCAGCTGGATGTCCTGAACCGTCAGCTCAGTCAGCATGAATTTATTGCCGGCGATAATTACACTATTGCTGATATGGCTGCATGGCCATGGTACGGTGGGTTAGTGCTGGGTACGCTGTATAATGCGGCGACATTCCTGTCTGTCAGTGAATATCCGCATGTGATCCGCTGGGCGAAGCAGATAGCGGCACGTCCGGCTGTTCAGCGCGGACGCCGGGTTAACCGCAGCGGCGGAGAGCCGTCAGACCGGTTTATCCGCGAACGTCATAATGCGTCAGATCTGGACTGATATTTCACGTGTTCCCGGCAGAGCGTTTTCTGCCGGGAAACGTATCTGCATTATTAACGCGGTTCCGGTAATTTAAAGGCCGATACCATCTGCGAAAGCTGTTCGGCTTCTCTTCGCAGGATTTGCGTCCGTGAAGCAGCATCATCAATTAATGTGGCATTCTGCTGTACCGTGGTATCCATCTCTGAGACAGCCATCGTAACCTCGGCCAGCCCTTTGCTCTGCTCCTCACCGGCAACGCGGATATCACTCATCAGCTGTCTTACCTGCAACACATCCATCACCAGATCTGCCAGCGTTTCTCCGGCTTCATGCACCTGATTACTGCCGGTTTTGACATTCTGCACAGACTCATCAATCAGCGCCTTAATCTCCTGTGCTGCCTGTGCACTGCGCTGAGCCAGTGATCTGACTTCAGTCGCCACCACTGCAAAGCCTCGCCCGGAATCACCGGCACGCGCGGCCTCGACGGCGGCATTCAGTGCCAGAATATTGGTCTGGAATGCAATACTGTCGATCACTGACACGATTTCAACCATTCGTCCGGATGATGTACTAACGCTGTTCATTGTCGAAATCACATCACGCATCATATCTCCGCAGCGGCTCGCTGTTTGTGCAGTGGTTTCCGCCAGTTCATCGGCCTGATGGGTATTCTCACTGTTCTGACGTACCGTCACGTTCAGTTCTTCCATCGCGGAAGCACTCTGCTCCAGCGCAGCGGCCTGCTGTGTGACCCGTGCGGATAATTCGTTATTATTATCAGCAAGATTAACGGTATTTCCAGCCACAACAGAGCTGCTGCTGCGTACCGTGAGCAACATGGATGATATTTTATCGGCAAACAGATTAAATGCCTGTGAGATAGCGGAGATTTCATCGGCACCGCGAACTTCCATCCGCCGGGTCAGGTCGCCTTCCCCGTGAGCGATGTCATCGAGGGCCTTACGGGTTTCATCGAGGCGGGTGATCAGTCGGCGGACAACCAGCCAGGAACCCAGCAACAACAGTGCCATGATCGGCAGCAGGGCTTCCAGCACATCCTGCATCATCACTTTTGCCAGCCCGGTGATCCGGCTCTCCGGCGTGACAAGGCCGATGACCCATCCGGTATCGGCCATCGGGAACAGCATCACCTGTGAAGCGGTGTTCAGCTGCCCGTCATTATCAATGCGGATACTGTCGATAGCGGATTGCTCTGAATGGGGTTGCTTCAGGCTTACCGCCACCGGTGCCAGCCAGGCTGATTGTGCAGCCAGTTCATCAAAGGTTTTGAATTGCTTACTGTCATCACCCGGAAAATAGATCAGTTGCCCCTGCCGGTCTGTCACAAAAGCATAGCCGCCGGTGCTGTTGCCGTATTGCTGCATAATCGCGGCGATATTATCCAGACGGATATCCGTTGTCGCGACACCGGCAAATTTTCCGTCGGTTTTGTACGGCACACTGCAGGTCACCATATTCACACCGGAAATGGCATCGCGGTAAACATCAGACCACAAACAGCTTTCCGTGGATTGCTCACGGGCATTCCGGTACCAGCTTTCATTGTGATAATTACCGGCACCCTCTGTATTGTACTCATCAGAAAAAACCAGTTCCCCGGCCGGGTTCCGTGCCCAGAAAAAGCTGCGTTTCTCAATTCCCGGGGTGAATGCCCCCGGCTCCGGCCAGATCCCGCCACCGGTGATCAGGCTGTTGTTTTCAATCAGATTGGGCGGGATATAGCGGTACAGCGCCTCATCATTGGGCAGCACTTCCGCCAGGCGCGCCAGACTGACCGTTTTTCCGTCTGTCTGAGATAAAATTGTACTGACCCGGGATGTCAGGCCGCGTCCGGTTTCTTCAATTAATGCAGTATTAATTTCCACAACGCGGGGCTGACCCCGCCACAGCATAACAACAATGATAATGGCAGTAGTGACGGCCAGGAGCAGGATGCCCCCGATAGTCAGGCGGGTTGAAATGCGGGACGGATACCAGGACATACAAAACTCCCGAAACAAATAAGGGTATATTTGAGTTATCGGCGGTGTGACTTATATCTTTATGATGTTTTATTGAACAGGTGAATGAATGACGGATATCTGTGGCAGGGATCGCACTTTCGTCATTTTATGATGTTTTTCTGTCTGCTGCGGTGTTTCAGAAAACAGTATTTTCATCCGTAACACTATGTTATGTTATAACATCTTTTGCCAGGTGAGATAATCTGTGAATTTAATCAGAAGAATGAATACGTTACTGCTCTCTTTCCTGTTTTTGCTGACATTCAGTCCGCAGGTGTTTGCACACCCGCACAGTTTTATTGATATGGAAACGACCCTTGTGACGGAAAACCATACGCTGAGGGGGATTGAATATGTCTGGAAAATGGATCCGATGACTTCCGCAGATATTCTGTATGATTTGATGAACAGCAAAGAAGACAGCCCGCAGTGGAAGAAGCAGGCAGCATCTGTGATGGCCAATATAATTGCACAGTCTTATTTTTCCGAACTGAATTATCAGAATAAAAAACAGCCTCTTAAACTCTTTCCGGACACCTACCGGATGACGCGTGAGGGATTACAGATTGTTATGTCATTCCGTGTCTCACTATTGCATCCGATACCGTTAGCCGGCAGTACCATTGAGCTGAAAACGTATGAACCGACTTTTTTTGTCAGTATGACCTACAACGGCAAACGCGCGGTTCACCTTTCTCCACCGGATGCATCACAGTGCCGGTTAGTTTTTACCGAGGCAGATCCTTCGGATACCCTGAAAGATTACGCGCTGTCGCTGGATACCGGCGATACCCCGGATGATGACCTGACGCTCGGTCGCCAGTTTGCACAGCAGATCACCTTACATTGCCCGGAGTGAGATAACGGATGACATCATATTCACGGATTATTCTTCAGCTCACTGTTGTACTTATTGTTTTGTCTGCGGGTGGGTTGCTGTATAGCCAGTGGCCGTCATTGCTGCATGTCAGTGCAAAATTACAAAAAGAACTGAATGTTGAAATGGCGGTGCTGATTCAGAAAGTAGTGTCTGATCCGCTGAAAGCGGGCGGGCTTCTGACGCTTTTCAGTTTTTTATACGGCTTATTGCACGCACTGGGTCCCGGCCACGGTAAAGTTATCCTTTCTGCTTACATCGCCACACATCCGGCAAAATTACGCCACAGCGCGTTATTAAGTATTCTGGCTTCTCTGCTTCAGGGCACTGTGGCGGTTATTTTAGTCTCTGTTGTACTGTTTATATTAAATTTGTCAGTACGCCAGTTAAATAATGTCAGCCAGATAACGGAGAAAGCCAGCTATGCATTTATTATTCTTTTTGGCGCCATTATTGTTATCCGCACATTACGTCGTTTATTTATCAGACCACCGGTCAATAAGCCGCAAATAAAAACAATCCGCGTATCGGATAATAAACCCCCTGTTGCGTTAAAACCGGTTTATCTGCAAAGCGGACAAGTTCAGACATGCAGTTGTGGTCATCAGCATGTTATGCCGGGAAATACAGTCACCGGCAATTGGCGGACACAAGCCGGTATGATTCTGGCCATGGGCAGCCGACCGTGTTCGGGGGCATTATTAGTTTTACTGTTCTCATCAGTTATCGGTGTTTTTCACTGGGGAATTATTGCCGTATTCGCAATGGCGCTGGGAACCGGTATCACACTGTGTATGATAGCCTGGTTCGTACACAGCATGCGCTTTCTGGCACTGCGCCTGTCCCGTAATCCGGGGCGGACACCAAACCGGTATTATAGCGATATTTTCCGGCTGATCGCCGGGGGGATCTTTATTATTGCGGGGCTGCTGATGTATCAGGGAGCCGGGATATCAGCAGGGGGATTTTTTGTCTGAAAATAAAAAGACACCGGACTCAGCCGGTGTCTTATATTCACCGCTATTTAACCAGTTTCAGCACCAGTTCCGGTGCCATTTCTCTTCTGACACTGTCCAGTGACAGCATAATATTACCGGGGTGCCTTGATTCACCCATATATGCGGGTTTGTAGAGAATTTCAATCATTTGTTCATAGATCAGGTTATTGATCTCATTACTGGTTTCATCCAGTCCGCCCCGGATTTTATTCCGGACAAAATCATATTCCGTATTATTCTTTGAATTGTCGTAACGATACATCGGTGCGTGAAGTTCGCCGGTAAAACTGGCCCGGTAATTTTTTAATTCCTGGTTATAGACAAAGTTATAAATCAGATCAACGCGGGCATATAAACTTTTTGATGAATCGTCATATAAGGACTGATAGGTATCAAGATTTTTCCGGCAGGCTTCTGTGAATAATTTATGATTTTCAGCATCAGCTGCCATACCGACATCAATCAGAATCGTGTAAATATCCTGCCGGATATAGGTACTGTCCTAACGTACTTTCTTCATTATGACCTCTGCTGTTTTCATGGCAGAAAGCCTGATTATAGTTGTTCCATTTCAGGGGAAGTGAATACCCGAAATGTTGCTTTAGTCCTTACCTGATGCACTAATTTGTGTAGAATCAGAGCTAACCCACTTTCATGGAGCGCTCTGCTATGGCTGGTGTAAACAAAACGAATATGAGTGAAACGGATATTATCAGCAAATTTATCCTTCCCGCAGTTAAGGATGCCGGCTGGGATGATTTGACTCAGATTCGTCAGGAAGTGAAACTGCGTGATGGTAAGATAGTGGTCCGCGGAAAGCTGGCATCACGTATCAAAGTGAAATCTGCCGATATCGTACTGTATCACAAGCCTAACCTGCCATTGGCGGTTATCGAAGCCAAAGCCAATAAGCACGCCATCAGTAAAGGGATGCAGCAGGGACTGGATTATGCCGGACTGCTTGATGTACCCTTTGTGTTTGCTTCTAACGGTGATGGGTTTATCTTCCATGATAAAACCAATCCGCAGCAGCTCGAATCAGAAATTATGCTTGATGCTTTCCCGGCACCAGAGCTGCTCTGGCAAAAATATTGCGACTGGAAAGGGTTTACTCAGCAACAGTTGCCCGTTATCAGTCAGGATTATTACGATGACGGCAGCGGGAAATCGCCCCGTTACTATCAGATGCGGGCAATTAACCGGACGATAGATGCCGTATCAGCGGGAAAGAATCGTATTTTGCTGGTTATGGCAACCGGCACGGGCAAAACCTATACCGCGTTCCAGATAATCTGGCGGCTGTGGAAAGCCAGAAATAAGAAACGTATTCTGTTTCTTGCAGACCGCAACATTCTGGTCGATCAGACTAAAAATAATGATTTTCAACCTTTCGGCACTGCGATGACCAAAGTCACCGGCCGTACTATCGATCCTGCTTATGAAGTACATCTTGCATTGTATCAGGCCATTACCGGACCGGAAGAGAATCAGAAAGCCTATAAACAGGTTGCTCCGGATTTCTTTGACCTGATTGTGATTGACGAATGTCACCGTGGCAGTGCGTCCGAAGATTCCGCCTGGCGGGAGATTCTGGAGTATTTCGGCAGCGCCACTCAGATTGGCCTGACAGCAACACCAAAAGAAACAGAAGACGTCTCCAATATCGATTATTTTGGTGAACCGGTTTACACCTATTCACTGAAAGAGGGAATTGAAGACGGTTTCCTCGCCCCTTACAAAGTCGTGCGTGTTGATATCGATGTCGATGTTCAGGGCTGGCGGCCGGTTAAAGGTCAGTTGGATAAATACGGCAAAGAGATTAAAGACCGTATATACAATCTGAAGGATTTTGACCGCACGCTGGTTATTGATGAGCGTACTATGCTGGTGGCGAAGACTATCACCGATTACCTGAAACGTACCAACCCGATGGATAAAACCATTGTTTTCTGTAACGATATTGATCATGCAGAGCGGATGCGTCATGCGCTGGTGGTGCTTAATCCTGAGCAGGTATTGAAGAACGAAAAATACGTGATGAAAATTACCGGTGACGATGATATCGGCAAAGCACAGCTGGATAACTTTATTAATCCGAAAAAGCCTTATCCGGTGATAGCAACCACCTCAGAATTGATGAGTACGGGCGTCGATGCGCAGACCTGCAAGCTGGTCGTGCTGGATCAAAATATTCAGTCCATAACCAAATTTAAGCAAATCATCGGGCGCGGTACGCGTATCAACGAAAAGTACGGTAAGTTGTGGTTCACCATTCTCGACTTTAAAAAAGCAACCGAACTGTTTGCGGATGAGCGCTTTGACGGCGTGCCGGAAAAAGTGCTGGTGGTCAGACCCGGTGACATTTCCGATCAGGATTCGGATTTTAACGAGCAACTTGATGCGGAAAATGATGATAATACCGCCGGTGAAGCGCGGGAAGATACCGCTGACTATCAGGTTAACCGCGACAGGTATGAAGGCTGTGGTGAATTCCATAGTGATGATGACGACAAAGTCCGTAAATTCTATGTGAATGGCGTACACGTAAAAGTGCTGGCTAAACGTGTTCAGTATTATGATTCTGACGGTAAACTGGTGACTGAATCCTTCCGCGATTACACCCGCAAAACAATGCTGAAAGACAGTGAGTACGCTTCACTGGATGGCTTTATGCGCAAATGGAAGAATGCTCCGCGCAAACAGGTCATCATTGAAGAACTGGAGCAACTGGGGATTTTATGGGATGTACTGGCCGAAGAGGTGGGTAAAGATCTCGACCCGTTTGATTTGCTCTGCCATGTGGTGTACGGTCAGCCGCCGTTAACGCGTCAGGAGCGTGCAGCAAATGTGCGTAAACGTAACTATTTTACGAAGTATGCCGAACCGGCTCAGCAGGTACTTAATACTCTGCTGGACAAATATGCTGATGAAGGTGTGCAGGAAATTGAGGACGTTCTGGTGCTCAAACTGAAACCGTTTGATGCGCTGGGCCGTCCGGGAGAGATCATCAGAGCCGGCTTTGGTAACAAAGCAGCGTATGAGCAGGCCGTCAACGAACTGGAAAACGAAATCTACCGGTTACCGCCACGATTAGCCTGACAGCGAATAAATATATTGCCACCGCCGCGCCTGTGGCCGGTGGCTGTCTTTTTTAGTATGGAAAGAAAACATGTCGATTAGTTCAGTAATTAAATCCCTTCAGGACATTATGCGTAAAGATGCCGGTGTTGACGGTGATGCCCAGCGTTTGGGGCAACTGTCATGGCTGTTGTTCCTGAAAATTTTCGATACCCAGGAAGAAGAGCTGGAACTGGAGCTGGATGATTATCAGTTCCCGATCCCGAAGCGCTATTTATGGCGCAGCTGGGCAGCAGATAGTGAGGGTATTACCGGTGATGAGTTACTGGAGTTTGTGAACGACGATCTTTTTCCGGGGCTTAAAAACCTCATCGCGCCGATCGATAAAAATCCGCGTGGCTTTGTTGTCAGACAGGCGTTCAGCGATGCCTATAACTATATGAAAAATGGCACACTGCTGCGCCAGGTGATTAACAAGCTCAATGAAATTGATTTCGGCAGCAGCCGGGAACGGCATCTGTTTGGCGATATTTACGAACAGATCCTGCGTGACCTGCAAAGTGCAGGAAATGCAGGTGAATTCTATACTCCACGCGCCGTGACGCGCTTTATGGTCAATCGTATTGATCCGAAGCTGGGTGAGTCAATTATGGACCCGGCGTGCGGTACCGGCGGTTTCCTCGCCTGTGCGTTTGACCATGTGAAAGAGCATTACGTCAATACCACCGAAGACCACAAAATACTGCAAAAACAGATCTGCGGCGTAGAGAAAAAGCAGCTTCCGCATTTGCTGTGTACCACCAACATGCTGCTGCACGGCATTGAAGTACCGGTACAAATCCGCCATGACAACACACTCAATAAGCCGCTTTCTTCCTGGGATGAGCAGATTGATGTGATTGTTACCAACCCGCCGTTTGGCGGTACCGAAGAAGACGGTATCGAGAAAAACTTCCCGGCAGAGATGCAGACCCGTGAAACCGCTGATCTGTTTCTGCAATTAATTATCGAAGTACTGGCAGACAAAGGCCGCGCGGCAGTGGTATTACCGGATGGCTCGTTGTTTGGCGAAGGAGTGAAAACCAAGATTAAAAAACTGCTCACTGAGGAGTGCAATCTGCACACCATCGTGCGGTTGCCGAACGGCGTGTTTAACCCGTACACCGGTATCAAAACTAATATTCTGTTTTTCACCAAAGGTCAGCCAACCAAAGAGGTGTGGTTCTATGAGCACCCGTACCCGGACGGCGTGAAGAACTACAGTAAAACCAAACCGATGAAGTTTGAAGAGTTTCAGGCTGAGATCGACTGGTGGGGAAATGAAGCCGACGGTTTTGCTGCCCGTAAAGAAAACCATCAGGCGTGGAAAGTCAGCATTGATGACATTATCGCCCGCAACTTCAACCTCGATATTAAAAATCCCTATCAGGGCGAAATCATCAGCCACGACCCGGACGAATTGCTGGCGCAGTACCAGAAACAGCAGGCGGAAATCAGCAAACTGCGTAACCAGTTGCGCGATATTCTTGGCGCTGCACTGACAGGCAATAAGGATGCTAACTGATGACTGTTGAGAAGCTGATCTCTGACCATATCGATATCTGGTCTTCTGCCCTGCAAACCCGCTCCACTGCCGGGCGTGGCAGCAATGGCAAAATCGATCTCTATGGTATTAAGAAACTGCGTGAGCTGATTCTGGAACTGGCGGTACGCGGAAAACTGGTGCCGCAGGACCCGAATGATGAACCGGCGTCGGAGCTGTTAAAACGTATTGCGGCTGAGAAAGCGGAGCTGGTAAAACAGGGGAAAATTAAAAAGCAAAAACTACTTCCTGAGATTAGCGAAGATGAGAAGCCGTTTGAGCTGCCGGTGGGGTGGGAGTGGGCTCGTTTAGGTAACACTGTTGCAATTATTCGTGGAATTACATTTCCTGCAAGTGAAAAGCATAAAGAACCGTCAGAAGGAAAAGTTGCTTGTTTGCGGACTGCGAATATTCAAGATAGCATTGAATGGGATGATTTACTTTATGTCAGTAAATCTTTTGTGAAGCGTTCTGAGCAATTCGCTGAAAAAGGCGATATTGTTATGTCGATGGCAAATAGTCGAGAGCTGGTTGGAAAAGTTGCATATATCTATAACATTCCTACTGGCTCTGCAACATTTGGTGGTTTTCTAAGTGTCATCAGGCCATATGGTTTTAATGCTGGTTTTTTGATGTCAGTATTACGTTCTCCGAATATAAAATCTATTCTTATTGATAGCTCCAGTCAGACAACAAATATTGCTAATATTTCTCTCGAAAAACTTAACCCCCTTGTTATTTTAGTTCCCCCTGTTAAGGAACAGAATAGAATTGCTTCTAAAGTTGAGGAGCTCATGTCCCTCTGCGACCAACTGGAACAGCAATCTTTATCCAGTCTGGATGCTCATCAGCAACTGGTAAAAACCCTGCTGGCAACGCTGACCGATAGCCAAAATGCCGAAGAACTCGCCGAAAACTGGGTGCGAATCAGCCAGCATTTCGACACGCTGTTTACCACTGAAGCCAGCATCGATGCACTTAAGCAAACCATTCTGCAACTGGCAGTTATGGGTAAACTTGTGTCGCAAGATCCTAACGATGAACCTGCTTCTGAACTGCTTAAACGTATTGAGCAAGAGAAAGCGGAGCTGGTAAAAGAAGGGAAAATTAAAAAACAAAAACCACTGCCGCCAGTGAGTGATGAGGAAAAGCCATTTGAATTGCCGGAAGGGTGGGTGTGGTGTCGTTTAGCAGAACTCGTTGCTATAAAAGGCGGGAAAAGGGTTTCAAATGGTTATAAATTACTAACAGAACCAACTCCTCATGTCTATATTCGTGTGGCGGATATGAAAGATGGGACTATTGATTTATCTGATTTAAAATATATTGATGAAGAAATGCACCAAAAAATCAAGAACTATATAATAACTAAAGATGATATTTATATGACAATTGTTGGTGCGACAATTGGTAAATGCGGTACTGTTCCGGCGTTGCTGGATGGTATGAATCTTACTGAGAATGCAGCTAGACTAATACCATCAAAATTAATTTCAAAAGACTATTTATATCTGTGTTTAAGAAGCGATCTTTGCCAAGAACAATTTATAGATAAAACAATGCAGGTAGGTGTGCAAAAAATGGCTTTAAATAGATTGGCTAATACACTTATTGCACTGCCTTCAACTAACGAGAGTTTGAGAATAAGGGACAGAGTTAAGGAAATGAATAAACTATGTTCAAAATTGGTATGTGGAATAATTGAATCCCAACAAACCAAGCTTCATCTGGTGGATGCACTCACTGACGCAGCATTAAACTAAGGAACAGACGATGCCGGTTCATCATGCTATCTGGCGGGTCGGAGATAAACCCCGGCCGCTGACCATCAGTAAACTCGCCAGTGAGCAGTTGCTGGAGAAGATGATTTTAAATGACCCGACCATTCTCTCCGACCAGTGGATGATTATCGGCCATCAGGAAAATACCCTCGATAAGGGCCGTATCGATCTGCTGGCGATTGCGCCGGACGCATCACTGGTCCTGATTGAACTTAAACGTGACCGTACGCCGCGTGAAGTGGTCGCACAGGCACTGGACTACGCCTCCTGGGTGGATGATCTTACTGCTGACCGTCTGTCGCAGATTTATGAAAAATTCTCTGGTGGCGGCAATCTGGGTGATGCATTCAGACTGCGTTTCAATGCTGAGCTGGAGGAAGAATCGCTTAATCAGTCACATCAAATCATTATTGTGGCGGCAGAGCTGGACCCGTCCACCGAGCGTATTGTGGATTATCTGAGTAAAAATGGTATCTCAATCAACGTCCTGTTCTTTAAGGTTTTTCAGCATGGAGAAGAGCAATTCTTAAGCCGCGCCTGGCTTATCGACCCGAGTGAAACGCAAACTAATGCGGCACAGGCCACCGCCACAAGTGCGAATGCAAAAGAACCCTGGAATGGTGAGTTTTATGTCTCGTTTGGCGACCCGCAAAGCCGTGTCTGGGAAGAGGCTCGTCGTTACGGATTTATCAGTGCGGGCGGCGGAAGCTGGTACAGCCAGACGCTGAAACAACTTCAGCCGGGGGACCGGGTGTGGGTAAAAATCCCGGCGACGGGTTATGTCGGCGTTGGTATTGTTCAGAGCGCTGTTGAGCCTGCCGGTAGCTTTACTATCACCACAGAAGAGGGTGAAAAGCTGGCGATGGATGTACTCAGGTACAGGGAACTTTATCAGCGGAATGCCGATGATCCTGATAAATCTGAGTATTTTGTCCCTGTCAAATGGCTGGAAACCCGCAGTGAACAAGAGGCGGTAAATGAAGTCGGATTCTTCGGTAACCAAAATACCGTTTGTAAACCCACGGCACCGAAATGGCGCCATACTGTCGAAAAATTAAAACGCTATTTTAAAAACTGGAATGTGAAGGAGTAAGATTCCGGGCGGACATAACAACTTTCCATTCAGGAGGAAAGATGACTACAGCAGAATCAGGACAGTTAAAGGTCTTGCAAAAACTAATGAGCCTTGGTGCTATAAATGTTTCCGTCTGCAAAGAAGGCCGCAGAACGTTTATCAAATTTGACTCTCCAACTGGCAAAAAATATAAAGTAACAACCAGAGCTAAAATGTCAGGGACGTGGCAAACATCAATCAACTATGCAAATAAGTGTGTACCTGATAAAAAAGACAATGAATTCTGGATATTTATCGATATCAGAAAAGAGCCTGCCACTTTTTATATAATACCATTGTCATGGATACAGAATGATATTTATGAGGCTCATTCAGATTATTTAGATAAACATAACGGAAGGCGGGCTATTAATGATAACTCGACTCATCATGCTATTTCGGTAAAACGAATTTCTGAATGGAAAGACGCATGGGCACAATTGGGTTTTAATGTTTAAAATTGTGACATCTTCCCTTTTCGTCCTCTTATGCAGAATGGTGTATACTTCCCGGCAGGAAATTTATTCACGGTTAATTAAAATGAAAGAAAACGAAAAAGCACAAATCAAGCTTCTCAGCGACCGTTTAGACCTTACCCGTCACCAGATGGCCGGTATGCTGCAAAAGAACGAAACGGAAAAGTACGCAGAACTTGAGAAAGAAAAAGCCGCGCTGGAAACTGACATTGCCCGTCTGAAGGAACAACGAAGCAAGAAACTCAGCAAAGAAGCACAAAAGCTGGTGGATATGCCGTTCAAGCGCTCTATCACTAAGAAAGAACAGGCTGATATCGGCAAGCTGAAGAAATCGGTGCGGGGCCTGATCATTGTCCATCCGATGACGGCGTTAGGCCGCGAAATGGGACTGGATGACATGACCGGTTTTTCTAAGACTGATTTCTAGCCGGAAAACCAATCCGGCTCAAACCTGTCATGGTACGCTGATACCGGAAGGATCTTAATTCCCGGTTCACAGCCATAGCGAAAATATCTTTCACCCGTAAATACACCCGCCGCTCACTGGCACGGATATCACGGATGCGTTCGGGTGACCTCTTCCCTTTCTTCAGTATCGGTTAAATTTTAGTTCCATACAGCATAATCATAGTTAATAATACTCATTATCGTTATTATTCGTCTTTTCAGGGGCGCTATGACTAATTTTTTTTATTTCAAACCCTTAGCTATCACACTTCATGTTTTCGTTGCCCTTTGTGCTGTACCTGCGTACTCACAAACAGCAAACAGTAATACTTCTGACACTGTTGTTGTCAGTGCCGGGGTGCTGAAAGTTGACACCGCATTACAGGAAACACCGCAATCCGTTTCTGTTATTACGCAAAAAGAGCTGGAAACCCGCGCACCGCAAAAACTGGATGAAGCACTGCGCTACACCTCAGGGGTAACTGCTCAGCCTTACGGTGCGGATAATGATACTGACTGGTTTAAAATCCGTGGTTTTGATGCCGCGACCTATCTGGATAACAGCCGTTTATTCCGCGACGGGTATTATACCTGGCTGCTTGAACCTTATGGTTTCGAACAAATTGAAGTTGTTAAAGGCGCGTCTGCGGTTCTGTTTGGCGAATCTACCCCCGGTGGTGCTGTAAACGTGGTGACTAAAAAGCCGCTGTTTACCCCGAAAGGGGAATTTTTCCTTGAAGCAGGAAATAATGATCAGCGCGGGTTTGGTTTTGATGTTGCCGGTCATGCCAGCGATGATGGGGATATCCGTTACCGGATAGTCGGTTTGATGAAACAGGCAGACGGTGAACTGGATAAAACGGATAACAAACGAATTTATCTGGCGCCTTCACTTGCGATGGCGCTTTCTGACGATACCATGCTGACATTGATGGCAACGTATCTGCATGATGATGGTACACCAACCAACCCGTTTTTCCCTGCAGCCGGTACACTGATCGATTCACCTTACGGAAAAATTAAACCGTCAGCGAATCTTGGCGAGCCGGATTATGATAAATACAAGCGCTCACAGTTTTCCGCCGGATATCTGCTGGAACACGATATTGACACGACCTGGCGTTTCTCCCAGCGCCTGAATTATGGTTATAATTCACTGACGCTGCGCAGTGTATATGCATTTCCGAACGCAGATACATCTGCAACCTCTCTCGCCCGTGGTGTTGTATTCCGTGACGGTAACAGCCAGAGTATAACATTCGATAACAACCTGACGGGACAATGGGATTCAGAACGTCTGGAGCACACCCTGCTGGCAGGGGCTGAAATTCAGTATCACCGGACAAAAGGTGATGAACAGGACAGTTATGCATTCAGTCCGATCAATCCGTGGAATCCGGTCTACGGACAATACGTACCACTGGACCCGGCCGATAATATTAACCGGACAATAGATAAAACTCAGGCAAGCCTCTATTCCCGGTACCAAATCAAGCTGGACGGTAAATGGATCGGTGTTGCCGGGGTGCGTTATGATCAGGTAAAAACTGAGAATAAAAATCAGACAGCTCATAATGATAAATCCCGGAATGATGGTGAGGTAAGTGTCAATGCCGGGCTGATGTATCTGGCGGATAACGGGTTATCACCCTATACCAGCTATTCACAGTCATTTGAAGTGATGAGCACCATCGACCCTGCGACCGGCGATTTGTATAAACCGCTGAAAGGTGAACAAATTGAGGCCGGAGTCAAATATACGCCTTCATTCCTCGATGGTTATCTGAATATTGCCTGGTTCAGTATTGAACAGAAAAATGCACTGGTTACCAATCCGGATACTTCTGTTGCCACACAGACAGGAAAAGTCACATCAACGGGGGCAGAAGCTGAAGGATTTGTGCAGTTGACTGATAATGTCAATGTTCAGGCATCCTATACCTACACAAATGCCAAAACAGATAATACCGGTGGTCAGGGACGTAAACAGACTGCGCTTATCCCTGAGCACATGGCATCCGCCTGGGTCAATTACACACTGCCGGTAACCGGCAGCGGAGAACTGACACTTGGCTCCGGTGTCCGCTATCTCGGTAAATCAAAAGACAATCCGGCGAGCAGTGATCGTACTGTGTCTGCTGCTGCATTATGGGATGCTGCGGTCATTTATAAGCTGAACAAACAATGGCAGCTTCAGGTCAATGTGAATAATCTGCTGAATAAAGAATATATTTCTGCATGTGATTATTACTGCTATTACGGCCAATCCCGTTCTGTTGTCGTTCAGACCAAATACAGCTGGTAGTTATGTTTGAACTGAATGGTATCCGTGTTGTACGTGACGGGAGGGTAATTTTATCCGTCCCGTCCCTGACGATCCCGGCAACGGAACTGACTGTTGTGCTTGGTCATAACGGGTCAGGAAAATCCACCCTGGTTGATCTGCTGGCCGGTCAGACCCGGCCGGATCAGGGGGAAATTTTGCTGAATAATAAAAACCTCACCGGTTACACCAAACGGGAGCTGGCACAACAAGTGGCATTTTTGCCGCAAAAACTGCCGGTTTCTGCCGGGCTGACCGTCCGTGAACTGGTCAGCCTGGGGCGTTTTCCCTGGCGCGGCACATTTGGCCGCCGGCATCCGGAAGATAACATTATTATCTCACAAGCCATGGAGAGTGCCGGTGTCACGGAATTTGCACAAATACCCGCCGATAATTTATCCGGCGGTGAACGTCAGCGCGCATGGGTTGCCATGTTACTGGCACAGCAATCCCCGGTACTGATCCTCGATGAGCCGACATCCGCACTGGATATTCATCATCAGTACCAACTGATGAGGCTGCTGCAGGATTTAAACCGCACACAGCGTACCGGTATCATCGTTATCCTTCATGACCTTAATCTTGCATTGCAGTATGCAACCCATATTATCGCCCTGAAAAAAGGCAAAGTAGCGTTTGAAGGCAATGCTGCATTGCTGGAGGATGAAACCCGTCTTTCCGGATTATATGAAACGGCTATCAGGTTAATACCGCATCCGGATACGGAACAACGAAAAGTGGCAGTCGTATGCAACTGATGTTATTACGTTTAATCCGGTTATCCGCCATGTTTTTTTTGATGTTTGCGGCAGCAGGGCAGGCGGCTGTCACAATAAATGATGACCGTGGCGGGCACACGTTTGAAACCATACCGCAGCGGGTCGTGGTGCTGGACTGGGATCTGCTTGAACAAACGCTGTCATTAGGGATAACTCCTGCCGGGGCAACAGAAACCAGCGGTTACCGGCAGTGGGTCCGACTGCCGGTACTGACAGAAAATGTGGCTGAAACCGGAACCCGGGCAGAACCGAATCTCGAAAAAATTGCCGGACTGAAGCCGGATGTCATCCTGGCGGGTGCATCACAGGCAGATCTGATTCCGCTGTTAGAGCAGATAGCTCCCGTCGTTTATCTGACCAATTTTTCATCAGCAGATGATGCCGCTCCGGTGGCTATCCGTCACCTTAAAACGCTGGGGATACTGTTTGGCAGAGAACAGCAGGCGGATGAACAACTGGCTGCTTTAACGCAGCGGTTTACGGAGCTGAGCAATAAATTAGCGGCTGTCTATCCGCCGGGTACCCGGGTTACTGTCATTCGCTTTTCCACGCTGACTACTGTTTTTCTGCCGGCTGATAATTCTGCTGTTAACTATGTATTGCGTAACCTTGGCCTGACACCGGCAATCCCCCTGGACGCGCAGCCATGGGGAATCGCCCAGCGGCGGATCAATGTATTACAGGACGTCGGTGATGGTTATGTTCTCTGGTTTCGCCCTTTTCCTGAAGAAAAAAAACTGGCAGATACCCGTTTGTGGCAGGCGATGCCATTTGTGAAGCAGGGCAAAATCAATGGCGTTGCACCGGTCTGGAATTACGGTGGCGTCTGTTCATTGCAGCGGATGGCGGATGCCATTACGGATAGTTTACTGGAGATTGCGCCCGCCTCATGAAAACCCGTTACCTTATACTCTTTCTGCTGCTGTTTATTCTGTTGATAGTGATTAACTTGCAGCTTGAGCCCAGCTTATCTCCGCAACAGCAACTCAGCCTGATTTTTACGCCGGAAGCGGCACAAACGTTTCCGGCTGTATTTTATCTTTACGGACAATTGCCGAGACTTTGCATGGCATTGCTGGCGGGTGCGACGCTGGGGCTGACCGGCAGCCTGATGCAACAGCTGACACAAAATAACCTCACTTCCCCGATGACACTCGGAACATCATCCGGAGCCTGGCTTGCACTGGTTATTTTATCTGTCAGTTTCAGTGAATTGTCTGCTGATTATGCCGTTCCTGTTGCAACCGGAGGTGCGCTGCTGGCGTTTGCATTTGTCATCCTGATTACAGGAAGCCGTAATATTACAGGATTACCACTGATTGTTTCCGGAATGGTGGTCAATATTCTGCTTGGTGCCATCGCAACTGCGGTGATTACACTGAATTCGCAGTTTGCGCAAAATATTTTTATGTGGGGAGCCGGCGATCTGACTCAGGATGGCTGGCAGAATGTCACAGATGTTATGCCGCGCCTGCTGCCTGTTTTGTTTATTCTGCTGTTCGCCCCGCGGATACTGACGGTATTACGGCTGGGACACCAGGGCGCACAAGCACGCGGATTATCTGTTTTGCCGGTATTTTTGCTGTTTATGGTACTTTCAGCATGGCTGGTTTCAGTCGTGATCAGTACTGCCGGTATGATTGGCTTTATCGGATTGCTGGCACCGAATCTTGTCCGGATTGCCGGTGCACGCACTGCGCTACAGGAGCTGATTTTCTCTGTGATTGCCGGGGCGTTTTTACTGTTGTTTGCTGACACCCTGGCTCTGGCTCTCGGGCAACTGATGCAGACGGTGATCCCGACCGGTGTGATGACTGCCGCCATTGGTGCACCTGCACTTATTGTATTCAGCCGCCGCCGTTTCACCGCACAGGATCAGATGACCATTATTCTGAAACCGGTTATTTCTCCCCGTTTTCTGCCGCACGCAATGAGTGTTGTTGTACTTCTGCTGTTTGCCGGGCTGATGACCACGATCTTTTTTCAGCAATCAGAAACCGGCTTCCTGTGGGGGGCTCCGGAGCCTTTCCGCTGGTCTCTGAGATGGCCGCGGTTATTGTCAGCTGCCACGGCAGGTGTTGCACTGGCGCTGGCCGGAACCCTGTTACAACGGTTAATTTATAATCCGCTGGCAAGCCCGGATATTCTTGGTGTGTCATCCGGGGCGACGGTTGCACTTATCCTGATAAGCGTGTTAACGGGAAATATGATTCAGACCTCCCTCTGGGGAGCAGCACTGACCGGCAGTGCTCTGGTACTGGGGCTTTTACTTTTACTCGGACGCCGGCATCAGTTTGCACCGGCAACATTAATCCTTACCGGGATTGCGCTGACGGCGGGGCTGGAAGCCTTTGTGCAATTCTTTCTGGCGCAGGGGGCATTGAGTAATTACCGGATACTGCTGTGGCTGTCCGGTTCCACCTATCGTGTCAGCGGAGAGCAAAGTGTACTTTTTGCATCCGTGATTGCCGGACTGACTGTTATCATACTGGCACTCAGCCGCCGTCTGACGCTGATATCCATCGGCAGAACATTTGCTCAGGCCCGCGGATTGCATACCGGCCGTACCGCTCTGCTGATGCTGACACTGGTCGCCCTGTTGTGTGCTCTGGTGACAGCAACTGTAGGACCTCTGGCCTTTACCGGTCTGATTGCGCCACATATGGCGGCGTTGTGCGGTGCTCAAAAAGTTAAATCACAGCTGATTTTTGCCGGTCTGGCAGGCGCGGTTCTGATGATATGGGCGGACTGGCTGGGGCAAACGCTTATCTGGCCGTCACAGATAGCAGCCGGAACATTGGTATCTGTCCTTGGCGGCAGCTATTTCCTGGGGTTAATGCTGGTCAGCCGATTTCGGAAATAATCATAAAATATAATAGGATACAGCCGAAAAGGGAAACCGGCTTCCCGGTTGTAGTAGCTGGCTTCGGAGATACCGGTCTCACGGCAGACATCTTTGACTGTCCGTCCGGCTTCGACGGACTTCAGAATGGCGATAATCGAATGTTCAGTCAATCGGGCTTTGCGTATAGTGATCTCTTCCCTTTCTTCAGTACCGGTATATGGTATCGTACGCGCCAGAAATACCTTTAAGAGAGCCCTTCACGGTGGAAAAAAAGAAAACCTTCCTGCAGCAGAAAAGCGGCTTGCACCCGCGTAACCGTCATCGCTCACGCTATGATTTCCCGGCGCTGATCGCCAGTTGCTCTGCACTGGAGCCGTTCGTCAAGCCGAACGCCTGGGGCGACATTTCGGTAGATTTTGCCGATCCTGCGGCGGTTAAAATGCTCAACCGTGCGTTGCTGCAACATTTTTATGGCATCGAATACTGGGACATTCCCGCCGATTATCTGTGCCCGCCGATCCCGGGGCGTGCCGACTATTTACACCATCTGGCCGACCTGCTGGCGACCAGCAACGGCGGTGAGTTCCCTCGCGGTAAAGGCGTGGCGATCCTTGATGTGGGTGTTGGCGCCAACTGTATTTATCCGATTATTGGCCTGCGCGAATACGGCTGGCGTTTTACCGGTTCGGAGATTGATCCGGTATCGCTCAATACGGCCAAAATGATCGTGGAGATGAATCCGACACTGAGAAACGGTGTGCGCCTGCGTTTACAAAAACAACCCGAATTTATTTTGAACGGCATCATCGGCGTGGCGGAGAAATTTGATGCCACACTGTGTAATCCACCGTTCCACAGCTCTGAACAGGAAGCGCAAGCCAGCACCCGCCGCAAACTGCGCAAGCTGGGTAAAGGCGAGGTAGCCGACACGCCGGTACATAACTTTGGCGGCAAAAATAAAGAGCTATGGTGTGAAGGCGGTGAAGAAGCCTTTGTGCGTAAAATGGTAGAGGAGAGCGTTAGCCTGGCGCAAAACTGCCTGTGGTTCACCTCGTTGATTTCTAAAAACACTACCTTGCCTTCGATTTATCACGCGTTGAAGCTGGTGGGTGCGGCCGAAGTCCGTACCATTGAAATGGCGCAGGGGCAAAAAATCAGTCGCTTCGTGGCCTGGACTTTCCACGACGCACAACAGCAGGTCGCCTGGGCGACAGAACGCTGGCGTTAATTTCCCCGGTGCCGGTTATTTAACCGGCACCGATAAAACTTCACTTTTCCCTTTCAATTTCTGCATGTTGCGTTATTCTCAATATGTCTTCCAATACTAAAAATCTTAAAAAAGTTATTTATTCAAAATACAATAGTTACCTTACTTAATTGATATTTTAATCCGGTATATATACCCAACGTAATTCAAGCTGCAGGCTGAGCGCAGCCAACGAACCTGCGGTTTGAATGAATAAGGGTATATATCCGTGATCAATTAAGATACTTGATTTTATGACGTTTGAGGATCAAGCTCCATCTCATAAAAATAGAACTGACCGCAGAACAACGGAGCGCCCTTGAGGTGTCCATTTCCCCTTATCTGAAACAGTTCTGATTAGAGTTTTCCCGTTGCTTCCGGTAAAGCTCTGGCGGAAGATTACTTAGACTTTCGTGTGTCCGGTTCCGGTTGTAATCCTGCATCCGGGCGGGACCAGACCATTTCTTTCACCTGGCTCAGTGATTCAAATAAATACGCATTTAAAAATTCACGGCAAAATGAGCCGTTAAAACGCTCAATAAACCCGTTTTGTTGTGGTTTTCCCGGCTGAATATAATTCAGAGTGACCTCATTTTCTGTACAAAACTGAACCAGTTTATCCGATATAAATTCAGACCCGTTGTCCACCCGGATATATTCCGGTAACCCGCGTTCTTCTTTTAACCGGGATAAAATACGAATAATCCGCTCTGCCGGTAATGAAGTATCGACCTCAATTACCAGGCACTCGCGGGTACTTTCATCAATAATATTCAATGTTCTGAAACGTTTCCCGCAGTACAGACTATCGCTCATAAAATCCATTGCCCAGCCTTCATTAATTCGGGTTGCGGCAATTAACGGTACTTTTATTCGCTCAGGTAGTTTTTTTTTACCCGCCGTTTCAGGTTTAAGCCCAGCGATCACAGGAGTCGTATTTGATGGGTAATGACATTGATATTAAATAAATTTATTTTGTTGAATAAAAAGCAGTGCCCCCATTAATGCCCCCAGATTGATTATTGATAAAAAAATAATCAAAAAATATGGCTGTGATAACTACTCAACAGCCACAAATTATACCGCAAATTTCGTATTAAATCTCATGCTTGAGTATTAACTCAGATTGGTTGACGGCTTCCGAAATGCTCATACATTTTCTCTGTCATCACCCATAACGCTTTATTCAGACGGATATCACCATCAATAGCGGTCACTGCTCTGGTGCGTGATCGTTTCCCTTTAGTGGTACGTCCGGACAGTCCGCCTTTAATCAAATTTTCCTGCAAACGCTGGTACACCGTCCACAGGTCATCCTTCTTATCTTCACACCGGCGCGGTTGCAGCACCTGCTCTTCGGTGACCGGCTGGTGGTCATCCCCGAACCGGTACGTGATAGCGGCATGCGCCAGAGCCTGTTGTGCCGGTGGTGGTAATAACAGCGACTGCATCTGTTCCCGTTTTTCAGCCACCGCATCAAACGTTTCCAGCACTTCATAAGCCCCTTCAATCACTTTATCGACGACATTACCTTTGTGCGGCACTCTGACCTCACCAAAGGTATCACCGCAGACCAGACCGTTCTGACAGACTGCACGGAATAATCCCGGCAGCATCTGATAACTGCTGGTGCCGTCATGGCTGTTTAACAAAATAATTTCCGGTACCTGGACACCGGTGATCTGGTTATGACGGCGAAGGCGCAGCATATGCTTGGTATGCTCCCGGCGGCTGTCATCGCGGACACGGGTCTGACAGGCAAAGAACGGATAAAAACCTTCTTTCTGCAGGCTCTCAAGCAGGGTAATGGTGGGAATATAGGTATAACGGTCACTGCGGGATTCATGTTTTTCTGCTGAAAAGACACTGGGTACAGTGCAGTATAATTCTTCGGTGGTTAACGGGCGGTCACGACGAATGATATTCGCCCTGCCGAAGCGGGAAGCTAAACGGATCATAGTAATACTCCTGTAAAATAAATGGATAATGTGGCTGTCAGATAAAAACCGGGGCTAAACGGGATAAAGGATGCGATAAGATGAGGTGTGGATACGGGCTTTTTATGCAGCAGAGTGTCTGCTGGTGGCATAGCTGCTGAGGTGGGTTATCAGGCCGGTTGCCTTCCGTGCCCGCAGAATATCGGTTGCAGTGATACTGTGTGACGGCTCAGTGATACCGTTGTTGCGCCGGTCAGTGCGGACCAGGGCGTATTTCTCCGCAAAGGCATTCAGTGCCTCACACAATGACACTCCGCGACAAAGGCAGGCCTCAATCACGCGCTCATCACTGAATTCCGTGTCGTTCAGAGTGAGGCCGTAGTGCTGTTGCAGCAGGTAAGTCAGCAGTGTCTGCCAGACTGCCGCCGGTGACGCGGGTACTGCTGTATTGTTCATGGCGCAGCTCCCTGTTAATCAATAAGACGGAAAATAGCGGCACACTCCTCATGCTGTAAGGCGTAGTCCCGCAACTGATAAAAATATTCCACCATCTCCGGACTTTCAGTTTTAAATGACCAGAGACTGTAAGTGATGAGACATACCGCGATACCGGCCGCTTCGGGGCTCAGTTCCGCGTCATTGCCGTTATGCGGGTTAACCATCGGGAGTGATGTTTCAATCATGTCAGGCCAGATAAATGCGCCACCGTTGGTAAGCATGCTGAATTCCCAGAATGCACCGTGATAAATGTCACACAGATTATCCATCATCTTAAAAATGTCGCCTTCCAGGCGATGCCAGCCCGGCACGCTGCCGAAATAAAACCGCCAGAATGTGTCTCTGCCGCGGGGATGAACCAGATTGCTTTTGATGGCTGCGGGTTCATGCAGCAAAATTGCTGATAATGTCATCGTGAAACTCCTTTGTATTGATGGGTAAGTGGGTTACTGATTTGTGAATGGGCATAAAAAAACGGCAGACTGTGAACGTCTGCCGTCAGGTGTGATGTAATAACCGGTCTTCTGTACAGGTCAGCGTGGGAAGAGCCGGCCCAGCAGACGGTCAAGGGTACCGCCCAGCACGGCTGAGCAGGCCAGCGCGGCACTGAGTCCCGCCGCCACTTTTTCGGCTGTGGTGGCGTTCTCATTGTCTGCCGCCTCAGCCGCAGCCTGCCAGGCACAGTAAGTAGCTAGAGCCACCGTTGCCACACCGAGTGTGGTGGCCATTAATTTAAAGACAGACATCTGTGCTTCCTTTTTAATACGGGCAGAGACGGGGGTAATGAAACCCCGTGGTTGTGGTTTCCGGCATTCAGCATACCGGTCAGTAACCGAACGGGCTGACAGACGGCACTCTGATATCTTTTACCTGATGCAGATATAACCCGAATGCCACCATCTCCCGGTAAGCATCGGTCCCGGTTCTGTCCCCGTAAATATCGGCCAGCATTTCCGGTCCGCGGCTCACCGGTCCGCGTGAGACCGGGTGGAGGGGCCTCAGTTCGTGCTGCCCGTTCCGGTCATCCAGCAGAAACCTGCCGCCGGTGAATACCGGTTCACCGCCGGTCACACTCCACATCAGTTCCTGGGTGACCTGCCAGTCTTTCGATTCAGCATGAGCAGCTTCCAGTGAGGCCAGTGCGCGGGTCAGGGCTGCCTCATCCTCACGGCGGCGGTCATCACCCTCCCGATGCTCCTGCGCCTGCACTGCCTTCAGCTCAGCCAGTTCCTGCTTCAGTGAACTGAGGGTGTCAGACGGATTTTCAAACCAGCTGTCGATACTGTTTCCTTCATTAAATGACAGTGATTCGGTGATGCTGTTCCACTGTTTAATCAGGTCTCTCTGCTCTTCATTCAGGTCGTTTTCCCGGGGGGACCATAATTTCCCGGCACTAAGACGGATATTACGGTTATTGTCATCATTACCGGTGCTGATTTCACTGTGCAAAAAGGCTGAGTCAAACCCGGAAAGCGCATTAATCATCCCCAGCTCTTTTTCTGCAGTGGCAATACTCTGGTCAGTCCGGGTTTTTATTTCTGTACGCTGCCATGTCGTCACCTTACTGAGTTGTCCGGATACGTTTTTCAGTGCTGTCCGGTAACGGGCTTCCAGGCGGGAGTTAATGTAGTTCAGGGTGTCGGCCGTGTTGTAATGACAGCGGTACATGACCAGTTCCCGCCCTTTATCGTCAGTCAGGGTATCCCACTCTGTTTCGGTACATTCAGGGCGGTTATCCAGAATACCGCCGAGCGTGACGGTACGGTCATACGGGTAAATCAGCTGCTTTACCGACAGAATCTCCTGCTGCTGACGCGGGTCAGGGGCAGGCGTGCTGTCACTGTTGTCACAGGCTGTCAGCAACAGAGCAGACAGCAGAACGGCGGTGAACCGGGTTTTCATCATATGATGTTCCTTTTATGTGATTAATGAACGGATAAACTGATAATGGGGTAATGCGGTGATAAATTCGGGCCGGGTGACTGTCCGTGCGATAACCGCATCCTGACGGAAGCGGCGTCCGGACACGGCAATGTTCTGCAACTGACTGAACCGGAACACCCGCAGGGCAGACTGCCATTCCCCGCACAGATACCAGTCCCGCTGAAAATAAATCAGCTTGTAGGGAGCCATGCCCTCATGCTCCTGACCGTCACAGCGGAAGCTGAGCAGCCGCCTGCGGACAATCGCCTGTGTCACCACATAAAAGCCGCCGAACAGCGTCGGGGCGGATTGCGGCGGTTCGTGGTAGACCAGACAGGGGGCACCGTTTTCCGGACTGAGCAGAACGGACAGCAGCCTGCGGTCAAGCGAGGGGAACAGCGGGGTGATATGGGTGATATCAGCAAAGTACAGGATATCGCTGTCTGTCCGGTAGGGGCGCTGACCGGCGGTCAGCCGGTATCCGCCCTGATACGGCTCAGTATCCAGAAAGGCCAGGCGCTCACTGAAATCCCGCTGCAGTGTGCGGGCCGAGACATTAAACTCACGGGCGAGCTGTGCCGGATACAGTGTTTCGCCGCGGAACAGGCGGCTGATAATCATGGCCAGCCGGAATGCAAGCCGGTCATGGCGTGAATCTGACGTATGCATGAGCGCAGCCTCCGTGAGTCAGTCAGAGAAAACAGGAATAACGGAATACGGAAATCAGGCCGCCAGGGCCTTCTGGCGCAGATACGCCACAATGATGCAGGCCGGAATGGTGACCCGGTAAGCGGGACCGGCGATATCGGCTATCAGCCATGCGGAGCTCAGCGCAATTCCGACAGGACCGGCCAGTATGCCCAGAATGCGGGAGCCGAAGAATACAGAAGCCATTCCGGCCGTACCGGCTGTGGTTGCCATTCCCCCCATTGCCTGTATCACGCCGAAAGAGGCGATGGAAGCGAGTTCCAGCGCAGCCACCCCGGAGACATTTACCGCTGCCTGCAGAGCCATCATAACGAGCTGCGGAGTGGGATTAGTCAGGTTGAGTTTCATTTCCTGTGACAGGGCAGCCAGTGCAGCCGGTGACATATCACTGATGCTGGTTCTCATTATCTGCATCAGGAGATTGATTTCTGCTGTTTCTGTACAGTCTTCCTTTTCATGCTTTACTTTCATTCTGCTGCAGACATCCAGCAGGATTTCACGGTAGAGCACGCCTTTGTTACCGCGCAGCAGCGTGACCAGGCTGTTGGCCCCGAAGGCCTGCAGCTCGGCACAGATGGCAGGCCAGTACTTCTGATGGTCAGGGTAAAAGAGCTGATATTCCGGTGAGGTGGTCAGAGATTCCGCCAGCCGTTTTTTGCCGTCTTTACTGTCGTGAGTCAGGACGGAGACCAGCAGACCGAGGTCCTCATTGCTGCACTGACCGATAAATGCGAGGTCGGGGTCGATACGGTAGGTTGCCATAACAGAAATTCCTTACAGGGTTATTTAAGACAACCACAGCATAACAAAGGGGTCTGACAGGGTATGACGCGGAAAATCGCTGTTTTCGGGGGGTAAAAAACGGGGAAACGACAGGGTGTGTCGCCGGTCGGTTATCCTGACCAGCATTTTCCCTGTCATATCAGTTGATTAATGTGTATCTGAAAAATCACTGATTCCGGAAAATTATTTTTTCGGTGTTCTGTACTCGTTCTCAATTAACCGGGTCACCAAATCGGTGATCGTCATTTCATAGGTTTCAGCCAATTCTTCCAGATGTTTTTTTACTTCATCATCCAGACTGCAGCTCAGTGTTTTTTTATTTTTTTGTTTTTTCCGGAAAGAACGCTGCTGCCATGCCTTTTTAAGAGAGTATAAAAAATACTTCTTCCCTCCGGGGTTATCATTCCATGCCCGCAGGGCGGCATAAAAACAAATATATTTATCTCCGGAACTTTCGGGGTTAAAGAACCGGAGGGGCCAGACAGGTATCTTTATATTATCGACGGAGTAGTTACAGATATAATCCCATATCCAGTTACAGGCATCATCATCATCCTTACTCAGCCATTTTATATTTTTTACTACTGTGAAGGATTTTATCCATTCATCCTTAAGCATATTTATAACATTTTCTTTTTCACCAAGCCGCAGGTTAATATGATCAAATACAGTCTGGAAATCGCGATACATCTCTTCAGTACTGACATGATTATCTTTTATACCAAACTTTCTTTTGATATGTTTTATTTGCTGTGATACAGATAAATTTATGAATTCATTATCACCCAGCCATCTACTAGCATCAGGTTTTAATACTGTTACCTGTTGAATCACGTGAGTATATTTATCATTTATAGCGGTTACGGGTTTTATATTATTTAACATTACCCAGCAATATGCAGAGGCAATGCTATCTTCTTTAATCCATTCAAACTTTTCAATACTGATAAGATTGTTATTTACATGATTTAAAACTTTATTGGTAAGGTCATTGTAATTGCTGTTCGCCATGCCAATAACTTCATTGATTAAATCTCTTAAACGTGATTTGTCATTTCTGTCACCTGAGAAATATTTATTTCCAACCCATTCAAATCTGGGCTCTGTTGACATGAAAAATACAAAAACACTCGCTTTTCTCAGGTCTTTCACTTTCAACAACTCATCAATTTCATAGTTCTTATCGTTCATAATCTGTCCACACCGCGTAGTCAATGTGTCGTTATTGTAGTTTGTTTTGGTCTCTGAAAAAGTGATAATGTCGTGATAACGTAGATTAAAAATAGTTTTATAGTCTTTTTGGTGAATTAAAAATGAAGTGTTTTTATCATAAAACTTATATGGTTACCCAGAAAAAACTGGTTTAGGCAGTATTTTTTACATGAAAAAATGATGCTCACTGTTACTTATCTTTTTTCCCCGTGACTATTTCTGTGAGGAGACTAACTTTCAGGTATCCTGTTCATTGTGAAACCTGCTGCAAATGCTGTCTGTGTATACTGTTTTAATAAACTCAGGTAACAATCGAAAAAGGATTATTTATTATTGTATTAATCTTACCTGGTACTCTCTGTATCAGGTTAATATCATCCTCTATTATTATATCCACCTCTTTACTATCGATAACCCTATCCTTTTATCGAATGAATAACCAAATATATAGAATGGTGTTCCTGTTACTGATGCGGATAATGATTGCATCACTCTGAGTTACTTACTCATCTTCATGGGCAATAACTTCTGTTAATCAACACCTGTAATCTGAGGGGTCGTTCAGAATGGATATCATTAATCATCTTTTAAACCTATCTGCTATAAAATCTCCATCTCAGTAAAAAATAAAACCCCCCCTCTTATATATGAACAGAAACACCATCATTAACCAGAGGGAATTAATCATGAAAGACGATATAACCTGTGAAATACTGGCGCTGTCACAAACCTACAATAATGGCACAGAGATTACTGATGATACTACAGACCGTGAATCACTCCGACTGATAGCGTTATATACCACTGCATTAATTAAAAGAAAGAGTCAGCCTGCTCCTTTTAAAGGGTACTGCTTTGCTAATAAATTACATATCAAGGCCACTAAAACCGGTCAGTTATTTTATGAATTAATACAAAACATTCTTTCTCTTTCCCGTGTCACCGGTAACCGTCGCAAATTACATCCGGTTATTTCGCTGATTGTTTCTCTTGCTGAAAAATATCATATTCGTTATGTTCCGATGCTGTCGGAATACTATCCTTTCTCAGAGGAGGATATTAAACAGTTAAATGAAGCCTATTGTGAATTTATTCAGTCCGTGGACAGTAAAGAGTATAAAACTGCTGTCAGTACCTTTAAGAACAGTGCCCGCAAGAACTACCGTTTATGCTGCCGCTATATTGAAAACCTGTTTGAGCGCCATGCAAAGCTGCTGGTGGTACGGACAGACCTGTCTTACGGAAAGCGGGTCAGCCACAAAGTTACAGCCGGGGATTTAACCCGTCACCGGATTGCCCTGTACAAAGCAATACAGCGGTTACCCCTGTTTAAACACTGCGTCGGTTATATCCTGAAACTGGAATACGGTCGTGAGAAAGGCTTTCACTACCACTGTCTGTTTTTCTTCAACGGCCAGCACGTCAGACGGGATATTACGATAGCCGGGCTCATCGGTGAGTTTTGGCAGGAAACCATCACTGACGGACAGGGGATCTACTTTAACTGTAACCGTTATAAATCAGATTACCGTATCTGCGGTATCGGCATGCTGCACCGCACTGAGAGCCTCCGGCGGGAAGGCCTGATGACCGCGGTGAACTATATCTGCAAAACAGACCAGTGGGTGAAACTTCAGGTACCGGGGATTAGCCGGACATTCTGGCGGGGAACCATCAGAAACAAACGGCGTAAAACACGCCGCTAAATCTTTTTTTACAGACAAGGGGAATCCTATAGAAGTGATATCCGCTGCGTCATCGATAGCACTTCTGCCTTTTTAATTAAACAAAGACAGGAGATTCCCCATGAATACCATCAATACCACCACAGCCCCTTCTCCACTTGACGAACCACTCGTGGACATGAAATTCATCACCCAATTTACCGGATCAACGGATAAGTGGTTTTACAAGCAGATACAGGAGGGCAAGTTTCCGAAACCTATTAAACTGGGCAACCGTTCCCGCTGGCTGAAAAGTGAAGTAGAAGCCTGGCTGCAGGCCCGTATTACGGAATCCCGGGAATGAATCACCACAGGTTTCCACACTACCTTTCCTGCCGTCAGCCCGGCTCTGCCCCTTGTATCTAATCCTCTGCGGATCACATCCCGACATATAAAGGCTGTTCGCCGTCTCCGGGGTAACCGGTATATACGTGCCCGTATCTGTATACTGTCCTTTGTTTCCCGTCACGGTATAATTACCGGATTAATGTCACACTCTGCAGCACACTGACCGGATAATGACTGTGCTCACCGAAATTTAAAACAGGACAACGAATGACAAGTTTGCAGCAACGTGCTGAATTACACCGCCAAATCTGGCAAATCGCCAATGATGTCCGTGGCTCTGTTGATGGCTGGGATTTTAAACAATACGTTCTCGGTGCCCTTTTTTACCGTTTTATCAGTGAAAACTTTGTCAGTTACATTGAAGCCGGGGATGACAGTATCCGGTACGCTACGCTTGATGACGGTATTATCACAGACGATATCAAAGACGATGCGGTCAGAACGAAGGGTTATTTTATTTATCCCAGCCAGCTCTTTTGCAATGTGGCCGCGAAAGCAAATACCAATGACAGGCTGAATGCGGATTTAAACAGTATTTTTGTGGCGATAGAAAGCTCAGCATCCGGTTATCCGTCTGAGCCGGATATCAAAGGCCTATTTGCCGATTTTGATACCACCAGCAACCGGCTGGGTAACACCGTTAAAGATAAAAACAGCCGCCTGGCGGCTGTGCTGAAAGGGGTTGAAGGGTTAAAGCTCGGTAACTTCGCTGAACATCAGATTGACCTGTTCGGGGACGCCTATGAGTTTCTGATATCAAACTACGCGGCGAATGCCGGTAAGTCAGGCGGGGAGTTCTTCACTCCCCAGCATGTTTCAAAACTGATTGCTCAGCTGGCGCTGCACGGCCAGAAGCAGGTGAATAAAATCTATGACCCGGCGGCAGGCTCCGGCTCTCTGCTGTTACAGGCTAAAAAACACTTTGATAATCACATTATTGAAGACGGCTTTTTCGGTCAGGAGATTAACCATACGACCTTTAACCTTGCGCGTATGAACATGTTCCTGCACAACATCAACTATGACAAATTCGATATCCGGCTGGGGAATACCCTGCTGGCACCTGAGTTTAAAGATGAAAAACCGTTTGATGCGATAGTGTCTAACCCGCCGTATTCGGTGAAATGGGTCGGCAGTGATGACCCGACACTGATTAACGATGACCGTTTTGCACCCGCCGGGGTACTGGCTCCGAAGTCTAAAGCGGACTTTGCGTTTGTATTGCACGCACTGAATTACCTGTCAGCCAGAGGCCGGGCTGCGATTGTCTGCTTCCCGGGGATTTTCTACCGTGGTGGTGCGGAGCAAAAAATCCGTCAGTACCTGGTGGATAATAACTATGTTGAAACCGTGATTTCACTGGCCCCGAACCTGTTCTTCGGTACGACAATTGCCGTTAACATTCTGGTGCTGTCAAAGCATAAAACAGATACAAATGTACAGTTTATTGATGCCAGTGGTTTATTTAAAAAAGAAACCAACAACAACGTCCTGACTGACGACCATATCGCTGACATCATGCGGGTATTCGACAGCAAAGCCGATACTATCTATCTGGCCAAATCCGTTACGGCTGAAGCCGTTGCCGCCAATGACTACAACCTGTCAGTCAGCAGTTATGTTGAAGCAAAAGACACCCGTGAAATTATCAACATCTCCGAACTGAATGCCGAACTGAAAACGACCGTCACTAAAATTGACCAGCTCCGTAAAGACATTGATGCGATTGTCGCAGAAATCGAAGGTAATGAGGCACAGTCATGAGTGAGCTGAGTTATCTGGAAAAGCTGCTGAATGGGACTGAGATCGAATTGTTGCCTTTATCTTCACTATGCGAGCTAATAACGACAGGAAAATTGAATGCAAACGCAATGGAAGATAATGGAGCTTACCCTTTTTTCACGTGTAATGAAGAGCCTTACAGAATTAACACATATGCATTCGATCTGGAGGCAATACTCATATCAGGTAATGGAAGTCAGGTAGGACATTTAAATTACTACAATGGAAAATTTAATGCATATCAGAGAACGTACATACTTGGAGAGTTTAATGAAAATGTAGATATAATGTATCTCTATTATTATCTAATGCATACATTGAAACATTATATTCATAAAAACTCAAAAAAAGGCTCTGTTCCATACATAACAATGCCTATGCTTGAGAATTTTACGTTCCCCATCCCTTGCCCCAACACCCCAGAAAAGTCTCTGGCAATCCAGTCTGAAATCGTCCGGATACTGGATGCATTTACTGCCCTTACCGCTGAGCTTACCGCTGAGCTTACCGCGCGTAAAAAACAATACGATTACTATCGTGATCAGTTGCTGAGTTTTAATAACTGCGAGGTGAATTGGAAGACGTTAGAGTACCTTTGTGAGTCAATTTCTGCCGGTGGAGATGTTCCGAAAAATAGCGCTAAAGGACAAATTAAACCAACCCCTGAATACCCGTATCCTATTTATGCAAACGCTACAGATGAGAAGGGATTATACGGTTACACTGATAACTATAAAATTGATAGTGATGCTGTAACCATCTCTGCGCGAGGAGCGAAAGTCGGATATCACACAGTAAGAGAAGCTAAGTTCACACCGATTATTCGATTGATAGTCTTGGTCGCCAATAAAAATGTAATTAGTACACGATATTTAAATTATGTTTTAGATATGACTCCCATTAGTAGTACTGAAGGGGGAATTCCGCAACTCACTGTACCAATGGTAAAAAAGATTACTGTTCCAATTCCTTTTCCAGATAATCCTGAAAAATCTTTAGCCGAACAAGCCAGAATTGTCAGTATTCTCGATAAATTCGATACATTGACCAGCTCAATCACTGAAGGCTTGCCCCGTGAAATCGAGTTGCGCCAAAAGCAGTACGAATATTACCGTGACTTACTGTTCAGCTTTCCGAAACCGGAATCGGTGAACAACTGACACATGACCGCCTGATAACGTCTGTTATGCCGGTTTCACCGGCATTCAGCACAACAGAATGAAAAAGCAGGGAGCCGTATGACGCAGCAGACCAAAACCATCGCCGAATCAAACAACTTTATTGTGCTGGATAAATACACCGCCAGACAGGATGGCGGAGACCGTTATCAGAGTGAGGAAGAATTAGAGCGCGAACTGATTGAGGACCTGCGTAATCAGGGGTATGAGTATCTGCCGGACTTAACCTCACCGTCTGCTATGCTGGCTAATGTCAGAACTCAGCTTCAGGCACTGAATGACGTGGTTTTTACTGACAATGAGTGGCGGCGGTTTACCGAGGAGTATCTGGATAACCCCGGCGATACCATCATTGATAAAACCCGCAAAATTCACACCGATTATATTTGTGATTTTACCTTTGATGACGGGCGTCTGGACAATATTTACCTTGCTGACAAGAAAAAACCGGTCCGTAACAAAGTGCAGGTTATCCGCCAGTTTGAGCAGACCGGAACCCATGCCAACCGCTATGACGTGACGATTCTGGTCAACGGTCTGCCGCTGGTACAAATCGAGCTGAAAAAGCGCGGTGTGGCTATCCGGGAAGCCTTTAACCAGATACACCGTTACAGCAAAGAAAGCTTTAATACCGATAATTCATTGTTTAAATATCTTCAGGTCTTTGTGATTTCCAACGGCACAGATACCCGCTATTTTGCCAATACCACCAAGCGCGATAAAAACAGTTTTGATTTCACCATGAACTGGGCCCGGTCAGATAATACCCTGATTAAAGACCTCAGCGATTTCACCGCCACCTTCTTCCAGAAAAATACCCTGCTGAATATCCTGTTTCATTACAGTGTGTTTGATATCAGCAATAACCTGCTGATTATGCGCCCTTACCAGATAGCCGCCACTGAACGGATTTTATGGAAAATCAACAGCGCATACAAAGCAAAGCACTGGCGCACTAAAGAAGGCGGCGGGTATATCTGGCACACCACCGGTTCCGGCAAAACCCTGACCAGCTTTAAAGCGGCCCGGCTGGCCACTGAGCTGGATTTTATCGATAAAGTGTTCTTCGTGGTTGACCGTAAAGACCTTGATTACCAGACCATGAAGGAATATCAGCGTTTTTCCCCTGACAGCGTCAATGGCTCTGACAGCACAGCCGGGCTGAAGCGCAATCTGGAAAAGAACGATAACAAAATTATTGTCACCACCATCCAGAAACTGAACAACCTGATGAAAAGCGAAGCGGATTTACCGGTTTACCGTCAGCAGGTGGTCTTTATTTTTGATGAGTGCCACCGCAGCCAGTTTGGTGAGGCACAGAAGAACCTGAAAAAGAAATTTAACTGCTTTTATCAGTTCGGGTTTACCGGCACCCCTATTTTTGCCGGTAAAAATGCGCTGGGTGCGGAGGATACCGCCGGTGTCTTCGGCACCGAGCTGCATTCTTACATTATCACCGATGCTATCCGTGATGAGAAGGTGCTGAAGTTTAAAGTGGATTACAACGATGTCCGCCCGATGTTTAAGGCGCTGGAAACGGAAACGGACGAACAGAAACTCAGTGCCGCTGAAAATAAACACGCCCTGCTGCACCCGCAGCGGATTGCCGAAGTCACGCACTACATTCTGAAAAACTTCCGGCAGAAAACACACCGGGCTTACCCGGGAGCAAAAGGGTTTAATGCGATGTTTGCCGTCAGCAGTGTGGATGCGGCAAAAGCCTATTATGAAACCTTTAAAGTCATTCAGCAGCAGGCGGCGGCGCAGAACACAAACTATAAACCGCTGACCGTTGCCACGATTTTTTCCTTTGCCGCCAATGAAGCGCAGGATGCAATCGGTGATATTAATGATGAGAGCTTTGATGTCACGGCCATGAACAGCAGTGCCAGAGAGTTTCTGGAATCCGCCATCGGGGATTACAACGCCCGGTTTAAAACCAACTTCAGCACAGACGGTAACCGTTTTCAGAACTACTACCGTGACCTTGCCAAACGGGTGAAAAATCAGGAGGTTGACCTGCTGATTGTCGTCGGGATGTTCCTGACCGGCTTTGATGCCCCGGCACTGAATACCCTGTTTGTGGACAAAAACCTGCGTTATCACGGACTGATGCAGGCATTTTCCCGCACCAACCGGATTTATGATGCCACCAAAACCTTCGGTAATATCGTCACCTTCCGTGATTTGGAGCAGGCGACGATTGATGCCATCACCCTCTTCGGGAAAAGCAATACCCGTAACGTTGTGATGGAAAAAAGCTATGCTGAGTATATGAACGGGTTTACGGACGCACTGACCGGTGAGACAAAACGGGGCTTTACCGAAATCGTTGCCGAGCTGGAAAGCCGTTTTCCGGACCCGGCCGGTATTGAGTCAGAAAAAGAAAAGAAAGCCTTTGTCAGGCTGTTCGGGGAATATCTGCGGGCAGAAAATATCCTGCAGAACTACGATGAATTTGTTGCGCTGAAAGCCCTGCAGACACTGAATCTCAGTGACCCGGCCGCCACGGAAACCTTTAAAGCGGAACACTATCTGGATGATGAGACATTTGCGGAACTGCAGATGATACGGTTACCGGCTGAGCGTAAGGTGCAGGATTACCGTTCAGCATACAACGATATCCGTGACTGGCAGCGGCGTGAGCGGTCTGCGGAGGAAAAAGAGAGCACCACGGTTGACTGGGATGACGTGGTGTTTGAGGTGGATTTACTCAAATCACAGGAAATCAATCTCGATTATATTCTGGGGCTGATTTACGACTACCACAAAAAAAATACCGATAAAACCACCATGAAAGAGGAAGTGAAACGGTTAATCCGCGCCAGTCTGGGAAACCGGGCCAAAGAGGGACTGGTGGTCGGTTTTATTGAAAATACTGATTTCAGTGACCTGCCGGATAAAGAAAGTATCATTGAGGCCTTCTACGCCTTTGCCCAGCAGGCACAGGCGCGTGAGGCTGAAGCCTTAATCAGGGAGGAAAATCTCAATGACGACGCGGCCAGGCGCTATCTGCGGGCATCCCTGAAGCGGGAGTATGCAACCGAAAACGGCACGGCGCTCAATGAAACCCTGCCGAAACTGAGTCCGTTAAATCCGCAGTACAAAACAAAGAAACAAACGGTATTTCAGAAGATGGTCGCTTTTATTGAGAAATTTAAAGGTGTCGGCGGGAAGATATAGTCAGTTATCTCAACAGCTGAAACGGGGACGTAGAACCCGTTATATCGGTAGGTGAGTATGGATGGCCTGCTTTATTTCCATCCCCCTTAGGCCGTCATTTAACCCCTCTGCGGGAATAATAATGCAACTGAGGGAAAAAGATGAACAGGTTTTTACCTTTTATTGGACGTCAGTATGGGGTGTACTTACACCTTTGACCCACTTGTATATCAAATAATGATAATTTAT
>NZ_KV791667.1:0-766 GCF_001807955.1 Morganella sp. HMSC11D09 | reverse complement strand
TATTGTTTGTTTATTGTTTGTTTATTGTTTTTTTATTGTTTTCAATATATTCGGCATAGGATTATTTACTATTATTTTTACTCAAAAAAAAACAAATATTAATATATTTTATTAAAAATGAATAAAATTAAAGATAATTATATCAAATAACAAGTCTTATGTTTTTTTATTGTTTTTTTATCAATAAGTTACGATTAAACCCTAATTATGAGTAAATGTCTAAATCTTGAAATTAGTTAAGCTTAGTGTACCCTTTACAAGAGTTATTAAGATGAAAGTATTTGTGAAAATGCTATTGGAAAATTTAATACTAACATCTTTAATATCCTAATGTTCGCTATATTTTTTTAGCAAAACCTAAATAATAGTCTTAAAATTAAATACCTAACCAGTTTATTTTTTAAATAAACCTTTACATTAAAAAAACATAAAGTGATGTAATGAGAAAAGACAGAAATATTGATTTGCTTTATAGCGTTTCCACTAATTCATTAAGCCAAAACGCTGGGTTGCTAATTAATGCGTTAAGGAAAAATAAAAAAATAAGCGGTGATGTTCTTGCTGGATTTATTGGTATAAGTCAGCAACAAATATCCCGTTATGAAAGAGGTGAAACAGAATTAACACTGGAGAAAATAAAACAATTCTCCACCTTCTTTGATATTAGCGTATGGGAATTCATGGATATGTTATATTTATTTTATGCTGGAAAGAGTGATGCTCTTCATGAGATAGATAACATTATATTACAGTCATTTTATGATAG
>NZ_KV791666.1:11279-11784 GCF_001807955.1 Morganella sp. HMSC11D09 | reverse complement strand
GATACCAAACCCTGTACTGTATTTCACATACACCTGAGTGGCCAGCACACCGGAATCATACGGCACAGTAATAACGTGCTGGTTTTCGCCGTTAGCTTGCCGATACGCAATGCTAAGCATTGATGCTGTACCCGCATGAGGATTTGTCTCCAATAACACATAACGACCATCTGATTTTGTCAGTCTGAAGCCGGTATACTCTCCCGTTCCGTTCAAAGACGCATAGCTGCCGGATGCATTAACAACAAACGGGTTTTGTTTTTTATATGTATATCCGAATTGACCTCCACCGCTGACCCACAGATACGAATCAGATACAGCTTTAACCACTGTGGTTTGATTGCCGGGGTTATTTGATAACATACCATTGACCCATTCCCGCGAAGCCAGCCCTTTTACATCCTCCAACGTCACTTTTTGGCCGTTCGGCAGCTCAATTTTCACCTGACCGGTATCTGTCATCCACTGCTGCATGGCCTGGAGAAAGTAAACGATATAGCCCTGA
>NZ_KV791666.1:11009-11259 GCF_001807955.1 Morganella sp. HMSC11D09 | reverse complement strand
GTAAACGATATAGCCCTGATTGGCTGACATGGTGCGGGCTGCATCTGAAATTGTGTCCGGTACCGTGGTGGCGATAGAGTATTTCGCGCCGCTGAGTGTTACCGGGGAATTGAATGACAACACCAGTTCGGTATCACTGTTTACCGCGCGGATTATCATACTGACCGGTGCAGTGCCGTTCTCGATGCTGATAAGCTGGCCGGGGGCCACACCGTGAATGTTCTTTTTCCACTGCGTACCGGTGCCGGTC
>NZ_KV791666.1:10449-10989 GCF_001807955.1 Morganella sp. HMSC11D09 | reverse complement strand
ATTTTGATTTTAGTTTTTGCGGGTCGAAGTCAGCGACGGTAACGGCGATAATCAGTCCTCTGTACTCTTGCCTTTAACACATGTAATTTTGTCAAATGCATCCATGCGGATCCAGCCATGCAAACCCAGAACAGGATCTCCTGTACTGAAAAACCGTTTACTGTCCGGCGCATATTTTGTCAACTTAGCTGAGTAATGCCGGTTATCCAGCCCCTCAAACATATGCCCGGTGCAATCCACTGGTTTGATGTATACGTTATGGTTGCAGGCTGTCAGCGTGGTCATTGCAGCTAATGTGATTAATTTTGATATATTCATTCTTATATCTCCGTTGTATCTATTATCATTATATATAGCGGTATATCACATGATTCAAAAGATTGTGACGCATGCGGTCTGGAATACGTATCAACCAACAGACGTACTTCCAGTTTAGAACCGTTCATTCGCCAGAAATAAGACTCGAATTCCATATATTCATCATAATTTGTTCTTTTCTGAGCACCACCGCCAAATACAACTGCACAGTTATTACCATTA
>NZ_KV791666.1:9267-9449 GCF_001807955.1 Morganella sp. HMSC11D09 | reverse complement strand
CAAACTCCCAGATTTCTATATTTCCGCCGGGACCGTCGCGGAAAGGCATCGAGACAAAAGCATTGTTATTCGTATTGTCAAACGCCTGACCGCCTATTCTGACCCAGAATGATGCTCTGGCTGCGATCATTTGTGTGTTCGGATGAACTCTGGTCGGGAAATAAACCTCTTTAATGGTTCCC
>NZ_KV791666.1:8186-9247 GCF_001807955.1 Morganella sp. HMSC11D09 | reverse complement strand
CAAAACATATAAAACCGTGTTTCATGATTTTACACCATATAATATACGCATATAAGTTTCCCTGGCTCTCTGTTCGTCGTTTCGCCTTAAATTACCCTCAAAAATAATAACGCCATTTTCAACCCGGCAATCACACCAGCCATTGTGATTAAACCAAAAGCTCGGATTAACCCAGACAAAAATCTCCCCCATCGGTAACAGATTCCGGTGATCCCAGCTGTATTTAAACTGACCGACCGGTGCAGGATTAATATCATGCCAACCGACGAATCGACCGAGTCTTTTACCGGAATCTAATATTTTATTACCGCGCTCATCATATACAATAATCCCGTGAGCCATATTAATACCCCGATATATCACCAATAATGACCGTCAGCCGGTTATTGTCATACACTTTAATACCGCCCGCTGTAATACCGGTACCGTTTGTTGTTGTTCCGTCAACGAACTCAAATTTATTAGCCTTTGCATCCAGAATAAAACCCTGTTTACCCGGCACATAGTTCTCCGACTGCATTTTGTCAGTGACAACCACACTGTTGAGCCATGCCTGATTAATGAACGCCTCACGCATAAAGACCTGTCCGTCCTTCATGTACATGAACAGATCCATCGATTTTTTCACCGGATTATAAAACGCAAACTGCTGCGCGTTAAACCCGATAAGCGTGTTCACCTGACCGCCTTTCAGCTCAGCCCCGATCACCATACCGGCGGAATAATCCTCACCGTTATAACGGATCCGGACTTTCATATCGTGAACAACGGATGCTTCACCGGCGGCCATGTCCCACTGCGCGCGAATGGAGTTTTGTGCCATGGCGAAACCGTCGTCTGCAGTCACCTTAACCGCGTCCAGTTTCTCTGCAAGTGCCTTCGTTTCCGTGACTGTGTAGTTGCGGACTTCGATAATTTCTGCTTTCATCGCACCGTTTTCACGCTGCCAGTAACCCCACTGACCGTAAACGTTATTGGCGTTGTTGATAATGGCCTCGAAGTTATCATTCGCCTGAGACTGCAGGTCTTTAATGATGGCTGAGTCTTCGAGCTCTTTTTGC
>NZ_KV791666.1:2078-8166 GCF_001807955.1 Morganella sp. HMSC11D09 | reverse complement strand
GATGGCTGAGTCTTCGAGCTCTTTTTGCACTACATCGAATATTTCATCCGCATGGTTATTGGACTGACCTTTTTCTTCAATAAAATGAGACTGACCATACTCATTAATACTTCGGATATAAAACCAGTAATCATGTCCGGGCTTTAACTGACCTTTTGACCATACTTTTGCCCTGCCAAGGAATTCAGCCTCCTGTTCAATGTTATTAATGTTGGTGATTCTTTGCTCGCCGGAAAACCAAAATTCAAACTCAGTATTCAGTGTGTGCGGGGCACTGATATGTGGTATCAATTTCACCTCAAAGAAGCCTGACTCAACTCTGATAAACGAAGGGGCCGCTGGTGCACCAATAACCATCAGCACTGTCGACTCGCTTCCCAGCATTCCATTTTTATCTTTGCCGCGTACGCCAACCTGATATTCCCCAGCGGCCAATCCGTTGAAATAATATTCAAGATCAGACGTTTCACCAGTAAAGACAACCTTGTCATCTTTATAAACAGAAACAACGTAAGAAATATTGCGGTTAGCGGTTGCCATGGCCCACATAACTCTGGCCTGAACCTGAGAGCTGTCATTGATATAAGCTACGGAAAGGCGTTCAATGTCAGGGATTCGAACCGTATTTTGTGCAGGCGGATTGCCGGTGAAATTAACACCATCATCAACAATGCGCTCCTTTTTTGGTTCATGGAGAATACAGTTAAACTGATAGTTACCGTCTTTATCTTCAGTAATAGTCAGTACCCGGAACATTCGCGTAATCAGCGTGTTTTTCGATACAGAAAACACACCGAATTTTTGCAGTCCGGCTGGTTCGCTCTTCAGGATAACAATATCGCCATCTACTGATGATATTTCTGTTCTGATGAACTTCCCGCTGCCGCCGAGGTACGCAAAATATCCCTTATCACCAGAAGACCATTTTATAGGTGCATCTGTTTTTACTCTGCTGCCAACAACATCTAAAACCCGGCCACCGACTTTTGAACCCGCAAATGAATCATCCGCTATTTCAATGATGTCACCCGGAAGACAATTAATACCCTCCCTGAAAGTCGTGAATGTTACACTTTCAGTCTCAAGCTTCTCTGTTTCCAGAATCCATTTACCAACACGATGAGCCTGCCCCCTGCTGGTGCAACCGAAAGCCGTTACTTTCTTAACATTCAGTCCGCCAAATCTTATGATCTGACCATCATCCTGTATAAACTCCCTCTCTTCCTTCCAGCCGTTATCCGGGTTAATCCATGAAACTTCAACTGCATTATGCCTTGCACTTTTAGCTGTTGATGTATAATTGAATTTCCCGCCGATAACATTTGAGTTTGTGTATGTCCATTCCGGATCTGCGGGCCTGTCCTGAAAGCAGGTTAACTGCACTCCATCCCATAAAGGCATTCCGCGAAATACTGATGCCAAATCATCAATAACGTCTTTCGCTTTCCGCTGTGAGGTAATATAGGCATTGAAAGTAAATCGTGGCTCTTTGCCGCCAAACCCATCCGAAACCATTTCATCGCAATACCTGGCTATCGCATACAAAGCAAACCGGTCACAACCAAAACGCCCCATCACGGAACCAATCCCGTAACGCTCATTGGTCACCAGATCGTAAAAAATCCATGCGGGATTGTCTGTCCATGCAGGCTTAAACCTCCCCGTCCATATACCGTTATAGCTGCGGGTTTCCGGGTCATAATTATCCGGGACCTGAACAATCAGCCCTTTGATATGATATGTACGTCTAGGCGTGTCACCATACTGAGATTTATCAATGCGCATACCAACCACAGCGGAGTTTGGGTATGAAAATTTAGCATCCGTAATTTCTGTATAGCTGGCCCACACCGTCCCGTTTTTAAGAAGGTCACTTTTACTGTCATCAGTGAGGCGCGATACTCTTATCTGAAACGGCTTTTGCTTTGGCGCGTTAATAATATGTGATTCAAGGTACTGACCACTTATTTTCCCGGGACCTATTGTGATTGTTTTTTCTGTCACCCATCCGCTGCCAGCATTAATCTCGACAAGCATCTGAACAGAAGTGTTTTCCTGGTTGCCTTTGTTGTCCTGTTTTACCAGCGCCGAAACACCTAATGTAAAGCGAATGCGATCGACTTCCTGATCAGATACCGTACGCAATATCGGTGTTTCTTTTTTCACTTCCACGTTTACAGGTATTTCTTTCTCAACAAACGGGAAACCATCGAGCGGAGACTGAGACTGCGTACCCGATCTCCACTGAACCTCGACCCCGCGAATATTCGGATTACCTTGTTTATCGACTATAGGCGTTCCGTTCAGCAGGAATCCCTGCATTCCGCCAACCGGTCCTTCTATAGGACCTTCTGACACCAAATCAATAATGTTGAGAAATTGCTTATTTTTCAGGTTGTCATCAACCAGATTCGGCGTGCTTCCGCCGCCACCACCTTTGCCCATTTATACTGTCTCCAACCCCTGTGAAATCACATTTGAGCCAACCACCATCTCTCCATAACAAAGCGGAACGGGATATCCTTGCCCGATTCTGTTGGAAAGTGAGCTGAAATACTGGTTACTTTCTGAATTGCCTTCACTGAAATTTGGTGCGCCCGGTGTTCTTGTCAGCATCGTTGCCACCCCTGCTGCCGCTATCCCGACACCGGCAGCAAACATAGCCGTCGATGTCATCGTTGCCAGAAAACCGCCCGGAATAAAGAATGCCCCGGCAATTAGCGCTGCGCCGCCGATAATGCCAAGGAAGCCACCTGATTTTGCGCCACCTATAACCGGCACTATCGTGATAACATCATTATCATTAAGTGGGGTGTTTAATCCTGCCACTATGCAGTCCTCAGTCATATCATGACCGGCAACGCGTACCCTGAACTGCCCATGGTTTATTTCCCGTTTTAATCCGTCAATCTGATAACACAGACATCTTAACGCCTCACCTGCGCTGCTGACCTCTAATTCAAACCGGCGTCCATATCGGCGTAAATAGCCAGCAAACTGTAGTCTGACCACTGTTTGTGCCTCCATATGCTGTGTGTGAATTTAAACCAGTAGCCACCGTAAACATCCCGCTTACTCAAACGATCAGGGCGATGATGAAGAATCTCCTGATTACCGATATATAGCGCCGCATGACAAGGTTTTGATGTACCCAGGCAGATAAGAATAACGTCGCCATCCTGTACTTCATCAACCTGATAAAAACCCTGTCCGGAAATGTTATCCAGATACAGATTGTCACCGGTGTACCACCAATTATCATGTCGCTCAAAGTTATCAAGACTGATGCCGCACAAATGGTAAGCATCCCGGATAATGCTGTAGCAGTCCTGCACACCGTGATTAAACTCACGCCCCAGCAATCGCGGAACAGGATTAAATTTCAGTAACCGGTCATCACAAACGAGCCACCACGGTAATCCGGTTTTAACCTGCATATCCCTGTCGCCCGCGCTTAAAAATGGCAGTCCAGCCGGATGACTGTGCACGACAGCTTCCACTTCTGCATGACTCTCAGCTCTCAGCCATTCCTCTGAGCTGATTTCAAAATAATTTTCCGGGTCAGGGTGAATATTGGTACACGGGAAATAAATTCCTCCTGAAACCAGCCCACATGACTCCCTCACACCTTCCGTTGTTGCATGTGCGATAATGTTACTTTCAATCATGGGTTAACCTAGTTTGTTGGAGCCGAGAAACCCACCGAACGGCAATACTGAGGAGTGGCGAAGTTTGCAGCCACGGTACTTATGAGAGCACTGATCTTTTGTCGGGTCATTGGTCGGCTGATCCTTTTCGTCTGCGACAGGAGGCCCGTCATACCCGCAATCCTGTCCACGATATCGCCACGGGCATATATCAGCCTGAATAACCCGAGCGGGAATTTGTGCATTATCTGTTTCTGTCGGCAGCGCCAGCACATATGTAACGAAATCTGAGTCTGAATTTTCACGTTGCTCAATGACAAATTTCTGTACAGCCTCACGGGACGGATCTGCCTGATTGTTTCCATCCGGAAAATTTACCGCATCAAGATATTGCTCCATAACCTGCCGTCTGGTAACAATCGCCCCCAGTGCGTCGTCATAATCGTTATTGATTGCAGTCAGCAACCCATCAATGTTGGCGAATGTCATCTTCGGCCTTGCTGACGCTCCCTGCGCTGTCATGCTGAGTCCGGTTACCTGAACCGGATACGGATCATATCGGTTACCCTGCCAAATCACCGGTTTCAACAGGCCGTTCATTCCGTCATGAAAGCGGTATACATTCCCGCCGAAGCGACTTAAATCCACCTCATACAAATCAAGCATTGCTGATTGTTCAATCTGAGTAACCGCAATCCGCATATCTGCCGGAATATCTCTCACGCAACCACCTCCTCAAATACACAATCAATCTGCCAGACAGACTGTTTCCTCGTTACCTGCCAGCTACGGCACACGAATGTCCGCAGGGTTTTGTCATCCCCAGTCAGCCACAGGAATGATTCCACTGCCCCACGCTGACTGAGAAAATTATCTATTTCACGTCCGACAGAAACCGGTTTGATGAATGCCAGGTTATATGTTTTAAGGTGATTATTGATTCCGTCTTTGGCTCTCTGCTCGTAGCCATTGCCGAATTTTGCAACCCTGACCTTCGGTTCATTATTAATTTGGCAGGCATCCTCAGGACGCCATTTAAATTCATCCATTTATCGGTTCCATTAAAAAAGCCACCGTACTGGTGGCTGTTAATAGCGCTGATTACCTTGTATTGCACCGCTTCTGATTTCTGTCATCAGAACGTCATATACAGTACCTTTAACCATCCTGGTTATCATTGTTGCTTCCTTTTCTGTCATGCCATTGGGAGCCTGAACCTGAAAATTGAAGTACATATCCCCCATGCTGACACCACCATCGCCACCCATCTGCCGGTTACTGATTACTTTTCCGCTGTCACCGGGGATCATGTACTGATGACCGTTCGATGCCTTGAATATTTCAGGCTGCCCATTCTCACCAACGCGATACATTTTGTTAGCGTCAACGGGGCCACCGTTATAACGGGCACCGGCGACAGCCATTGTTTTACTCGCCGCCATGGCTGACATGTAAGACGCTGAACCGGCTGTAACCGCCGCCCCCATCGTTGCAATAGCAACACTCATTGCCGCTGGAGCCCATGCTGATTGTACTGCCACGGCCTGAGCAACAGTAGATGCCTGCGCTGCTGTTGACATGGCCTCACCAACAACCATATTTTTAATCTGCTGCATCCCCATCTGAACTAACGCCCCTACAGCCTCATCAACAATGGTTGACGCTACATTACGGAATGCATCATTAAGACTCTGTGCGCCGGTAATAAGCCCTGTCAGTACGTTGGATGAGCGCTGACCGAGAGCATCAAGACCATCTGCGAGAAACTGATTGGCCTGACTCTGATTACGCCAGATTTCCCACTGAGCATTCAGTCTTGCTTCCTCATACTCAGTGTTTGCTGCATTTATCAGCGCAAGACTTTGCTGTGCCGTAATAACTTTCTGATTTTCAAAATTTTTAATCAGTGCCAACTTCTGAGCGTGCTCATTAGCCAGCGCCTGAACAGGATCAACCTGAGCCACCATATCCTGAACAGGAGTGACGGCTGATTTTGCATTTATCTCTGCCGTTTTTCTGGCGTGTTCCGCTTTTAACTCAATGCTGCGTTTCTGATACTGCTCCTCGGTGATGAGGTTGCCTTTCAGTTGCCGTTCAAGCTGCTCACCGGCATGTTTGATGTCCTGATCAACTTTTGCCTGAGGGTTTTGCTCAAAAGCCTCTTTTCGGTCTTTGATTTTCTGCGTAAGGTCGTACTCTTTACCGGCCAGTGCTGTAACTTCGGCGATCTGAGCAGAATTAGCTTTTGAACCAAGCTTCTGTACTGCTTCAAGAATTGCAGCCTCGCGGGACAGCCCTTTTGTTTCCAGCTCTGCAACTTTCGTCGCATTAGCCAAGTCGGTTATCTTCTGTTTGAGTTTTTCCGCTTCTGTTGCTTCTTTTTTTGCTTCGGATACCGCCCTCCCTTGATATTTAATACCGGGTTTTTTTTGCTTCGCTTG
>NZ_KV791666.1:1184-2058 GCF_001807955.1 Morganella sp. HMSC11D09 | reverse complement strand
TTTTGCTTCGCTTGCCTCGCCAGCTTTAGCAGCTAATTCAGCAAGTTTTTTAGCTTCCTGCTCTGATATCCCTTTATCTTCAACATAATACTTGACCTGTAATTGACGTCTTACTACGTCATCCTTCGCTCCAGCCATTTCAATTTCACGTTCAAGCGTCTTTTTCATGTCAGCGCCAGCATCTGACCATTCAACTTTCAGGCTTGCTGAATTGAACTTTTGTTTTGCTTTTGTGGCTCCGTCAAGGTCAAGCCCGTAAGCGCGAAGTGCTGCTCCGGCATTAGGTAGCAAAGTACTCGCCTCTCGCTTTAGCAGCTCCTCGCCCTGCAACAATTCCCCGTTTAACTTCGCTTGCGCTGCACTGATAAAATTCACAGTCTTGCTTCTGTCATTTTGCACGCGCTCAAGATTGGCTTCTGCTTTTGCTAATTTTCTGGATATTATTTCGAGGTTCTCCTGGGTACTGCCAAAGTGTAATACCCCATCAGAATATGCTTTGTATGCTGTTTTGAGATTTTTAACCTCCTGCTCTGCAGAGCGCTGAGCATCCGTCAGAACTTCGAGCTCGTCCCTGGCATCTGCTATTTTTGCTGCCAGTTCGGTGCGAGACATTTTATCCATGCTGGCACGCAATTCATTTAGTGAATCAGCAAACTCTTGTGCTGATCTTTTTGCTTCTTCAGCTTTTTGGAAAAAATAATACACAGCGGCTCCGGCCAACATCGCAGCACCAACCGGTCCACCAATCAAGGATAGAGCTTTGCTTGCCAACCCACTTGCAACGTTAAGTCTGTTCTGTGCCGCAGCGAGACTATTTGTAGCTGCGGTTTCCTGCTGTGTTAATCCTGTTATTACTGCTGAGTTTACTGCCAAT
>NZ_KV791666.1:0-1164 GCF_001807955.1 Morganella sp. HMSC11D09 | reverse complement strand
AGTAGTGGCTGCTGCCAGCTGCGCACCCAGCGACTGCTGAACTGTCACAGCCAGAGTCTTCTCAGCTGCAATTCTGTTGATGGTTGCCGTGGCGGCTTCGATCTCAACTCTGACCGCTTGTTTTGTCGCCGCCATATCGGCAAGTGTCTCTTTAACTTTCTTTGCCTGAGCGGTAGCTGATAGCGTAAGAGCTCCAACATATCTAGACCCCATGACACCGGCTGCAATAAGCAATACGTTAGTCAGTGATTCCAGATTGTTGCTGGCAGATACGGTAGCGTCGTTGAAGATGTTTATAAATGTCTTAACAGTGGTGTTCTCGCCAAAGAATTTAGTAATATTATTACTGGCGATCTGAAGAGACTGCGACATTGTTTGTGTTGTATTCGCAAACTCCTTCTCAATAGCTGGTCCCATTTCACGGAATGCTTTTAACAGTACATCCGTGGTTAATTTGCCTTCTGCGGCCATCGCTCTCAGCTTGCCGATGCTGACACCCAGTGAATCCGCAAGTCCTTTCATCAGTGCCGGAGCCTGTTCACTCATTGAGTTAAATTCCTGCCCGCGCAGTACACCAGATGCCAGTGCCTGTGATAACTGGACAAGTGCACCTTCTGATTCTGCTGCTGTGGCACCTGAAACGGTCATTACCTTTGAGATAGTGGTGGTTATCTGCCCTAACTCTTCGCCACTGAGCCCGGCACTGCGCATCGCTCTTTCCAGTCGTGAATACAGCGTTGCGATACCGTCAAGGCTTGAACGACTGTTCTGAGCAATATCAAACACGCGCTGATTCACCACCGCCAGCGTCTCTCCGGTCTTTATGGAGTTGACGAGTTTGTTATTCAGCACCGTCCAAGCTTCCGCGTAGCTGGTAACGGCTGACACAGACAAGTAAGCAGTCAGAGATGCGGCAACCCGCGACAGCGAGGCCATTGAGCGCTCAGTGCCATTGACGGCGGTCGTTGTGCGGTTAAATCTGCCTTCCATATTCCGCAGCCGCTGATCCAGTTGACGCTGTGATGTCAATAACTGAGCAACATCCATCTGCACCTGATATACGATTTCACCGACGTTTGCCATTTACCGGCTCCTTAAAATGAAAAACCGCCAAATGGCGGATATGTTAAACTGTCTTCCTGCTCACCAACCGGCGCTTGCCCT
>NZ_KV791665.1:2454-3142 GCF_001807955.1 Morganella sp. HMSC11D09 | reverse complement strand
GCCGTGGGAAACCGCACTGCTTAACACAGGTGGCCGGTACACCTACGGTGTTTATAACGAACAGGGAAATTTTGCTGTCAGTCCGGATGACATGATCCACATCCGGGCGCTGGGTAATAACCAGCGGATGGGGCTCAGTCCGATAGTGCAGCATGCGGAAACCATCGGCATGGGGATGTCCGGGCAGAAATACACCAGTTCTTTCTTCGGCGGTAATGCCCGTCCGGCCGGTATTGTTTCGGTTAAGGGGGAACTGCAGGAAAAAGGCTGGGACCGCCTTAAGTCAATGTGGCAGAAAGCGTCAGCTGCTCTGCGCAGCCAGGAAAACAAAACCATGCTGTTACCTGCTGACCTTGATTACAAAGCCCTGACCGTTTCCCCGGTGGATGCCCAGCTGATTGACATGCTGAAGCTCAACCGCTCCATGATCGCCGGGATTTTTAACGTACCGGCACACATGATCAATGACTTAGAAAAAGCAACATTCTCCAACATTTCCGAACAATCCATTCAGTTTGTCCGGTATACGGTCATGCCTTGGGTGGTGAACTGGGAACAGGAGCTTAACAGGCGGTTGTTCACCCGGCAGGAGCGCACTGCCGGTTTTTATGTCCGGTTTAATCTGGCCGGATTACTGCGCGGAACCCCGAGAGAGCGGGCTGAATTTTATCATTACGCCATTACTGAC